>JBKHDP010000126.1:0-8406 GCA_046541255.1 Paracoccaceae bacterium
CGATGAACGGCGCGGTGATCCCGGTGATGGCCAGCTTCATCGTCGCGGGCGAGGAGCAGGGCGTGGCGCGGGACAGGCTGTCGGGCACGATCCAGAACGACATCCTCAAGGAGTTCATGGTCCGCAACACCTACATCTACCCGCCCGAGCCCTCGATGCGGATCGTGGCGGACATCATCGAGTATACCGCAGCCGAGATGCCGCGCTTCAACTCGATCTCGATCTCCGGCTACCACATGCAGGAAGCGGGCGCGAACCTGGTGCAGGAACTGGCCTTCACCCTGGCCGACGGCAAGGAATACGTGAAGGCGGCGATGGCCCGCGGCATGGATATCGACCGTTTCGCGCCGCGGCTGTCCTTCTTCTTCGCGATCGGGATGAACTTCTTCATGGAAGCGGCCAAGCTGCGCGCCGCGCGGCTGCTGTGGCACCGGATCATGGACGAGCTGGGCGCGCAGGATCCGAAATCGAAGATGCTGCGCACCCATTGCCAGACCTCGGGGGTCAGCCTGGCCGAACAGGATCCCTACAACAACGTCATCCGCACCGCCTACGAGGCGATGAGCGCGGTGCTGGGCGGCACCCAGTCGCTGCATACCAACGCGCTGGACGAGGCGATGGCACTGCCCACCGATTTCTCGGCCCGCATCGCGCGCAATACCCAGCTGATCCTGCAGGAAGAGACCGGCGTGACCAATGTCGTCGATCCGCTGGCGGGCTCCTACTACGTCGAAAGGCTGACGGCGGATCTGGCGGATCGCGCCTGGGCGCTGATCGGCGAGATCGACGAGATGGGCGGCATGACGAAGGCGGTGGCCTCCGGCATGCCCAAGCTGCGCATCGAGGAAACCGCGGCGACGCGGCAGGCGATGATCGACCGGGGCGAGCAGGTGATCGTGGGGGTGAACAAGTATCGCCTGCCGCAGGAGGAAGAGCTCGACATCCTCGATATCGACAACGCCAGGGTGCGCGAGGGCCAGGTTGCGGCGCTGGAACGCATCCGCGCCGGGCGCGACCAGGCCGCCTGCGACGCCGCGCTGGCAGAGCTGGAGCGCCGCGCGCGCGAGGGCGGCAACCTTCTGGAAGCCGCGGTGGAGGCCGCGCGGGCGCGCGCCACGGTGGGAGAGATCAGCATGGCGATGGAAAAGGTGTTCGGCCGCCACAGGGCCGAGGTGAAGACGCTGGCAGGGGTCTATGGCAAGGCCTACGAGGGCGACGCGGAGTTCGCCGCGATCCAGCGGGACGTGGAGGCCTTCGCCGAGGAGGAAGGCCGCCGCCCGCGGATGCTGGTGGTGAAGATGGGCCAGGACGGCCATGATCGGGGCGCCAAGGTGATCGCCACCGCCTTCGCCGATATCGGCTTCGACGTGGATGTCGGTCCGCTGTTCCAGACCCCGGACGAGGCCGCGCAGGACGCGATCGACAACGATGTGCATATCGTGGGCATCTCCAGCCAGGCGGCGGGCCACAAGACGCTGGCGCCGCAACTGGTGCAGGCGCTGCGCGAGCAGGGCGCGGACGACATCATCGTGATCTGCGGCGGGGTGATCCCGCAGCAGGATTACGCCTTCCTCAAGCAGGCGGGCGTGAAGGCGATCTTCGGGCCGGGCACCAATGTCCCCGAGGCGGCGCGCGACATCCTGAAACTGGTCCGCGCGGCGCGGGACTGAGAGCCGGGCAGGGGTGCTGTCCGCCCCCCTCTGACGCCGGTGGCGTCATTCACCCCCCGAGGATATTTCCCCCAAGAAGAAGGAGCGGGCGATGGAGCTGGATCATCTGGCCGTGACGGGCGAGACCCTGGAGGCGGCGGCCGGGCATGTGGAGGCGGCGCTCGGCGCGGGCCTGGCGCCGGGCGGGCAGCATGCACGCTACGGCACCCATAACCGGCTGCTCGGCCTGGGGGCGGGGCTCTATCTCGAGGCGATCGCGGTCGACCCGGGGGCAGATCGGCCCGCGGAGGCGCGCTGGTTCGGGCTGGACGACCTGGCGGGGCCGCCGCGACTGGCCGCATGGATCTGCCGGGTGCCCGACCTGGACGCGGCGCTGGCGGCCGCGCCCGAGGGGGCGGGCCGGATCGTGGCGCTGGAGCGGAGTGATCTGCGCTGGCGCATGGCGGTTCCGGAAAGCGGGCATCTGCCCTTCGACGGGATGTTTCCCGCGCTGATCGAATGGGAGGGGCCTGCGCATCCGTCGGCCCGGCTGCCGGATGTCGGCTGCCGGCTGGGCGTGCTGGAGGTGGCGCATCCGCGCGCCGGCGCGTTGCGCGGGGCGCTGGCGGGGCTTGCCGATTCGCGGGTGCGGATCGTGGAGGGCGTGCCGGGCCTGCGGGCGGTGATCGACACTCCCGGCGGGGAGCGGGGGCTTGCGTGAGCGGGTGGCCGGCGCGGGCGAGGACGCCCGGGCGGGGGGCGGGTTCGGGTGCCGGACTGCGGCTGGTCAGGGGGCGGAAGCCGTTGTGAGCGACAAGCGCGCTGACAAGGGCGCCGGGCTTCTCTAGTCTCGGCCCATGTCGATCTGGAGCCGCATCACCGAGGCGCTGCGGGCGCTGGGCCGGGGCCAGGGGCTTTCGGCTCTGTTCGAGCACCCGCCCGAGCGGCGCGTGGCCTTCACCATCGCGGTGATCGCGCTGGGCGCCAAGATGGCCAAGGCCGACGGGTTGGTCACCCGCGATGAAGTTTCGGCCTTCCGCGAGGTGTTCCAGATCGCCCGCGAGGACGAGCCGGGGGCGGCGCGGCTGTTCAACCTGGCGCGCCAGGACGTGGCGGGATTCGAGGAGTATGCCGCGCGCATCCGCGCCATGTTCGGCCCCGAAAGCCCCACCCTGTGCGACCTGATGGAGGGGTTGTTCCACATCGCGATGGCCGATGGGAGCTACCATCCGGAAGAGGATCGCTTTCTGGCCCGGGTGGCCGAGATCTTCGGCCTGCCCGAGGCGCAGTTCCGGGCGCTGCGGGCGCGCTTCGTGCCCGAGGCCGAGCGCGATCCCTACGCGGTGCTGGGCGTGCCGTCCGACGCGCCGATGGCGGAGGTGCGCGCCGCCTGGCGCGCGCTGGTCCGCGACAGCCATCCTGACCGGATGCTTGCCCGCGGTGTGCCGGAAGAGGCGATCCGCCTGGCCGAGCGCCGGCTGGTGGACATCAACCGCGCCTGGGAGATGGTGCGGGCGGAGCGGGGCGTGGCGTGAGGCTGGCCACCTACAACGTCGCATGGTTCGACGCGCTGTTCGACGAGACCGGCACGCTCCTGGCTGATGACGCGCGCTCGGGGCGCAACGGGATCACGCGGTTCGAGCAGGCCACGGCGCTGGGCATCGTCTTCACCGCGCTCGATGCCGACGCGGTGCTGGTGGTGGAAGCGCCCGATGCCCATGCGCGGCGCGACGGGGCGGCGGCGCTGGAGCGGTTCGCCGGGGTCTATGGCTTGCGCACGCGGCGGGCGCTGATCGGCTTTTTCAACCAGACCCGGCAGGAGATCGCGCTGCTCTACGACCCGGATGTGCTGGAGGCGCGGCACGATCCCGGGGGCCTGCCGACGGGCCAGCCCGGCGCCGAGATCGAGCCGCGTTTCGACGGGGCGTTCAGCATCGATCTCGACATCGACAACCGGATCGACAGGGTGGCCTTTTCCAAGCCGCCGCTGGAACTCGCCGTGACCACGCGGGCGGGCATGTCCTTTCGCATGATCGGGGTGCATCTGAAATCCAAGGCTCCGCACGGGGCCGCGGGGCGCGACGCGCTGATGCGGCAGGCCATCGCCAATCGGCGCAAGCAGCTGGCCCAGGCGATCTGGCTGCGCCGCCGGGTGGCGGCCCATCTTGAGGCGGGCGATCCGCTGATCGTGCTGGGCGATCTGAACGACGGCCCCGGGCTTGACGAGTACGAGGATCTGTTCGGCCGTTCCTCCGTGGAGATCGTGATGGGCGATGCGGGCGAGCCCGCGCTTTACGATCCGCATGCCGCCGAGGCGCTGGCCCGGCGGATCGCGGCGCAGCGCTCCACCGCGCGGTTCTTCATCGAGACCGAGGGGCGCTATCTGCAGGCGCTGCTGGATTACATCATGGTCTCGCAGGATCTGCGCGCCCGGCGCCCGGCCTGGCGCATCTGGCACCCGTTCGACGACCCGGGATGCTGGCGGGTGCCGGAGCTGCGCGCGGCGCTTCTGACGGCGTCGGATCACTTCCCGGTCACGCTGGATATCGAGTTGTGATTTGTCGCCATGCGCCCGGTGCGATAGACTGAAAAGCATGAAACTGCTGATCTCGACCGGCCTTGTGGTGCTGTTCTGCACCGGCCCGGCCCTTGCCCAGGACGAGGAACCGGGCCGCGGCCTGATGCAGGAGGGCGCGCGGATGTTCCTTGAGGGGCTGATGTCCGAGATGGAACCCGCCCTGCGCGAACTGGAAGGTCTGGCGCGCGATCTGGGCCCGGAGATACGGGATTTCGCGCAGGAGATGGGCCCGGGGCTGCGCGACTTGCTGGAAGAGGTCGACGACTGGAGCGCCTATCACCCGCCCGAACGGTTGCCCAATGGCGATATCATCATCCGCCGGAGGACGCCCGAGGAAGAGGCCGCGCCGGATGCGGATGAAGAGGACGAAGAGATAGAGATCTGAGCCGCCAGGGCATGCGGGGAAAGGCGCGACGCCCCGCTCAACGCAGGATCCGGATATCGGGCCGGGCCTGAAGCGAGTCGGCCAGCGACTCGAAACGGGCCTGGGCGACCTCGCCCAGCAGCGGCGCCGCCGCCCGCGTCAGCGACAGTTCCAGCACCTTCTTCTTGGGAAACCAGCGCAGTTCGCCGGGCTGGCCGCCCTCGGACATCCACAGCATCGCTCCGAAGCGCATCGCCTTGCCCAGCACCTCGGCCTGGTGCCGGTCGCGCTCGTCGATCAGCCCGTAGAGATGCTCGAACCGGGTGCCGTCGCGCCGGTTGCGGTAGCGGTGCAGCAGGGCGAGGCCGAGAAAGATCCGTTCGGAATGCTTCAACCCGCCCAGATTGGCCCGGGTGGCGTTGTCGAAGCAGATCTCGGCCCGGTAATCGGGATGCGCGCGCCAGCTCACGTCATGCAGCAGGCAGGCAGCCTGGATCAGGCGTTTCTGCGCCGCCGGCGCCGCGCGGAAGATCGGCAGAACGAATTCGTACAGTCGCCGCCCGAATCCCGGCATCCGCGCATCCTTCGATTCCGAGAACAGGCAGGCCTCGATCAGCGGGTCGCGATCGCGCAGGCGCTGCGGCATCTGTTCGTAGAGCAGTCCCTCGCGGATCCCGTAGGCCGACAGCGCGATATCCTTGGGCCGGAAGACGCGGACCAGTTCGCGCAGCACCTCGGCGGCGATCGGCACCAGCGCCATGCGTGCGCCGGACACACCGCAGGCCTGGCGGAGCGAGTCCAGATCCGCCTTCTCGATATATTTCACCGTCTGCGAGACGGATTTGGCGCTCATCCGGTATTCGTGCAGCACATGCAGCGGATAGCCTCGGCGCTCCATGTCGATCCGCGCGATGGCCCGCCACGATCCGCCCACAAGGAAGAGCCGGTTCTGCTGCGGGCCCATCGCCTCGGCCATCCGGCCGATCACCTCGCGGATATGCGCCAGCCGCCCCTTGCGTCCGCCCTTCACGTCCATCAGCTTGAGCGGGCCGAGCTGCGCGCTGACGCGCTTGCCGACGCGGCCGCCCGAGATCTCGGCCAGCTCCATCGACGAGCCCCCGATATCGCAGACCAGCCCGTAGGAGCCGGGCCAGCCCAGCAGAACGCCCTGCGCCGAGAGCCGTGCCTCTTCCTTGCCGTCGATCACCCAGAGTTTGACCCCGGTCTCGCGCTCGACCTGTTCGCGAAAGGAAGGTCCGTCATCGGCGTCGCGCACCGCCGCGGTGGCCACCGCGGACAGGGGCGTGATCCCCATGCCCTCCGCCAGGCACTGGAACCGGGCCAGCGCGCTGAGGGCCCGGGCCTTGCCCTCGGGATTGAGCCGCCCTGTCTCGGCCAGGCCCTTGCCCAGCCCGCACATGATCTTTTCGTTGTAGAAATAGGCGGGACTGCGGGCTGCACCGTCGAACACCACCAGCCGGACCGAGTTGGAGCCGACATCCACCACGCCCACGCGCGAAAGCGCCCGTGCCGAAGGGTCCTCGAACAGCGGTCGGCCAAATGGCCCCCAGTCCTGGGTCTGCGCGGATTGGTTCGATCCGTCCATGGGCTTCCCGTGCGTCGCGGGCGCAGGATGCGTCAGGCCCGGGGCCGCGTCAATCGCCGGTATGCGTCAGTTGCGGAACGTCACCCGCCCCGGCCGAGCCGCGGCCCGAGAGCGAGGGGTATTCCATGAAGAAGCGATGGCAGTTGAACGGGAACGCGCCCTCGGGAACGGGCAGTCTCGCGAAGCTTCCATCCGGGCTCATCACCCAGCTTTGCGCGACATCGGCAAGGTTGGCGGCCATGATCTGGCTGACGATCTGTGCCTTGACGGTGGGGTTGAGGATCTCCACCAGCGTTTCAACCCGCCGGTTCAGGTTGCGCCCCATCCAGTCCGCCGAGGAGATGTAGACCTTGGCCTGTTTCGAGGGCAGCCCGTGGCCATTGCCGAAACAGGCGATGCGGGAATGTTCGAGGAAGCGCCCGATGATCGATTTCACGCGGATGTTCTCGGACAGGCCCTTGATACCGGGACGCAGCCCGCAGATGCCGCGGATCACGCAGTCGATCTTCACCCCGGCCTGGCTGGCGTCGTAGAGCGCGTCGATCACGTCGGGCTCGATCAGGGCATTCATCTTGATCCAGATCCGCCCGGGCTTGCCGGCGCGGGCGAACTCGGCCTCGCGGGCAATCATCTCCAGCATGCGCGGCTTCAGCGAATGCGGGGAGATCGCCAGGTTCTCCAGGTTTTCGGGCAGGGCGTAGCCCGACAGGTAGTTGAAAACCTTGGTGGCGTCGCGCCCCAGGGCCGGGTCGCAGGTGAAGAACGACAGATCGGTATAGATCTTGGCGGTGATCGGATGATAATTCCCGGTGCCGTAATGGGTGTAGGTCACCAGCCGGTCGCCCTCGCGCCGGACCACGGTAGAGATCTTGGCGTGGGTCTTCCAGTCCACGAACCCGTAGACCACATGCGCCCCCGCCCGCTCCAGCCGCCGCGACTGACGGATATTGGCGGCCTCGTCGAACCGCGCCTTCAGTTCCACCAGCGCGGTGACCGACTTGCCGTCCTCGGCCGCCTCGCACAGCGCCTCGACGATGGGAGAGTTCTTGGAGGTGCGGTAGAGCGTCTGCTTGATCGCCACGACATCCGGGTCGCGCGCGGCCTGCTGCAGGAAGCGCACCACCATGTCGAAGGTCTCGTAGGGGTGATGAAGCAGCATGTCCTTCTGGCGGATCGCCGCGAACATGTCGCCGTCATGGTCCTGCACCCGCTCGGGCACGCGGGGTGTGAAGCTGGGCCAGAGCAGATCCGGCCGCCGATCGAGGACAAGCTCGCTCAGATCGGCGATGCCGATCATGCCCTCGATCTCCACCACCTCGTCGCCACCGACATGCAGTTCGCGCATGATGACGTCCTTCAGCGCTTCAGGGGCGCCGGCGGATATCTTCATCCGAACCACCTCGCCGCGGCGGCGGCGCTTCAGCGCGACCTCGAATTCGCGCACCAGATCCTCGGCTTCCTCCTCCACCTCCAGATCGCTGTCGCGCAGCACGCGGAAAGCGCAATGATCCTTCATCCGGTAGCCGGGAAACAGGCTGTCGAAATGCAGCAGGAGCAGTTCCTCCAGCGGCAGGAAACGCAGCACCCCGTCGCGCTCGGGCAGGGTCACGAAACGGTCGATCTGGTGCGGGATCGGCAGCAGCGCCTGCAGTGGGCGGCCGTCCCGCGCGCGTTCCAGCTGCAGCGCCAGGCTGAACCCGGTGTTGGGAATGAAGGGGAAAGGATGCGCCGGGTCGATTGCCAACGGCGAGAGCACCGGAAAGACGTTCGACAGGAACACCTCGCCCAGATAGGCGGTATCCTCCTTCGACAGCCCGTGCCGGTCGAGGATGAGGATATTCTGTTCCTCCATCTCGGCGCGCAGCCGGGCATAGACCTTCTGCTGGCGCTCCATCAGGTGGCGGGCATCGGCGTTGATGAGCACCAGCTGTTCCGCGGGCGTAAGCCCGTCGGCGGCCGGCGTGGTGTTGCCGGCCTGCGCCAGCTCGCGCAGGCCGGCCACCCGCACGGTGTAGAACTCGTCGAGATTGGTGGCCGAGATCGACACGAACCGCACCCGCTCCAGGAGCGGCACGCGGGCATTGTCGGCCTCTTCGAGGACGCGCCAGTTGAAGCCCAGCCAGCTGAGCTCCCGGTTAAAGAACCGCTTGGGGCCGATCCGCTGCGGCTCGGGGATCGCGACCGGTGCCGGGATCGGGGCTTTCAGGAA
>JBKHDP010000127.1:0-8332 GCA_046541255.1 Paracoccaceae bacterium
AGCAGCGTGGAGATCATGTTCGCGCCCGGCACCCGGTAGCGCACCAGAGCGAGGCTCGCCAGCACGCCCAGCGTGGTGGAGATCAGCGCCGTCAGCGCGCCGAGGATCAGCGAGGTACGGAAGGCGCGCAGGATCGCGTCGTTCTGCGCCAGTTCCACGAACCAGCGGAAGGAGAGCCCGGTCATGGGAAAGCTGCCGAACTGGCTGGCGTTGAAGCTCAGCAGCACCACCACCGCCACCGGCAGGAACATGAAGCCATAGACCAGCACGGTCCAGGCGCGGATCAGGTGCCATCCCCAGCCGCCCATCAGCCAAGCCCCTTCATCAGCTGCGCCATGCCGAGATAGCGGTTGTAGAGCAGCACCAGCGCGCCCAGAACGATCAGCAGCATCAGCGACAGCGCCGAGCCCAGCGGCCAGTTCAGCTGCGTGATGATCGCCTCGTAGACGAGGTTGGCGAACATCGCGTCGCGCGGCCCGCCCAGCACCATCGGGGTGATGTAGGTGCCCGCGCCCAGCACGAAGCACAGCAGCGAGCCGGCGGCGAGTCCGGGCAGCGAAAGCGGCAGCGTCACCTGCAGGAACGCCTGCCACTTCGTCGCGCCCAGGGAATTCGCCGCATCCTCCAGGTTCAGGTCGATCCCGTCGAGGCTGACGAAGACGTTGAGCACCATGAAGGGCAGCAGGAAATGCACCAGGCCCAGGATTACCGTCGTCTCGTTGTAGAGCATCTGCATCGGCTCGTCGGTCAGCCCCAGTGTCATCAGGGCCCAGTTCACCGCGCCGGACACGCCCAGGATATTGATCCAGCTCATCGTCCGGATGATGTAGCTGATCCAGAAGGGCAGGATCAGCAGCAGCAGAAGCAGCGCCTTGTTGCCCCTGGCCCGGGCGATGAAATAGGCCGCCGGATAGCCCATCAGAGCACAAGCGATGGTGGTGATCGCGGCGATCTTGAGCGTGTTCAGCAGGATGTCGCGATAGAACGCATCGGTCAGCGCTTCCTGCCAGTTGTCGAGGTGGAACCCCGGCTGGTCGGCGCCGGTGGCCGAGCTGAGCCAGAACGAATAGACCACGATGAACAGCAGCGGCACGAAAAGCAGCAGCCCCACCGCCGTCAGCGCGGGGGAGAGCAGGATCCAGGGTTGGCGGGCCTCGCGGGCTTCGACTGACATGATGTCCCTGTTGCTGTCATTGTTTTTCGTCACCTTGACCAACAGCAGATGCATAGATCAAATAGATACTGAGAATTATGAAAATAGGTTTTGTCTATGGATGACCGCGCGGCGCGCCCTGTGGAGGATCACCGCTCGCCCGAGCGCATCATGCGCGAGCTGGACTGGAACCTGCTGCGCACCTTCGTGGTGCTGGCGCAATCCCGCTCGGTCACCGAGGCGGCGGCGCGTCTGAGGCTGTCGCAGCCCTCCGTCTCGGCCGCGCTCAAGCGGCTGGAAGACCGGCTGGGCAAGCGGCTGATCGACCGTGGCCCGGGGCGGTTCCGCCTGACCGAGGCGGGCGAGACCCTGCGCCGCGAGGCGGTGGATATCCAGGGCGCGATCCTGCGCCTGTCCACCCTGATGCGCGACGTTACCGACGAGGTGACGGGTCATGTGCGCATCGCGCTGGCCAGCCACGTGGTCTGCCCGCTGTTCGACAGCGTGCTGGCGGCGTTCCACGCCGATCATCCCAAGGCCACGCTGTCCTTCGAGGTGTTCACCAGCGCCGAGGCCATCGCCCGGGTGATGGATCGCAGCGCCTCGCTGGCCATCTGCCTGGTGCGCGACCGCAATCCGCGGCTCGAATACCGGCGGCTCTACCGCGAGTTCTTCGGCCTGTTCTGCGGCCCGCCGCATCCTCTGTTCGGCCGCGAGGGGCTCAAGGTGCGCGATCTCGCCGGGCACAACTCGGTCAGCTTCGAGACCGACCGGCTGCAGGACGTGCTGCGCCCGGTGACGCTGATGCGCGCCGAGGCGGAGCTGGGCGAGCGGGTGATCGGCACCTCCAGCCATCTCGAAGAGGTGCGCCGCATGATCACCGCGGGGCTGGGCGTGGGCCCCCTGCCCCTGCATGTCGCGGCCCGCGACGTGGCGGACGGGCTGCTGTGGCAGTTGCCACCCTATGAAAAGGTTCCGGCGATCGACGTGCAACTGGTCTGGAACCCGAGCACCCGCACCAATCGCGCCGAGCAATCCTTTCTGTCGCGGCTGCTGGGGGCGATCGAGGCCAGCCCGATCGAGGCGCGCACCTATCGCTGAGCCGGCGCCGGCTGGGGCGGCGGATCGGGTTCAGACGGGTTCGGCCCGCGCCCGCATCGCCAGCTCGGCCCAGGCGGCCAGCGCCGACCGTTCGGGCGGCAGCCGCACCGCCAGACCGTCGGCGAAGCTCTCGAAGGCGGGCCGGTTCAGGGCGTTCAGCCCCACCAGAACGGGCACCTCCAGAGCCAGCGCCTCGGCGATCACGTCGCGAAACCCCCGGCCCTCGGCCTCGTGCTTGCCGAACTTGTTGATTATCAGCAGGTCGGTTCCACGCGCCAGCCGGGACGCGACCAGCGCAACCGCCGTCTCCAGCGCCTCGGGATCGAGACGGCACCCCCGCGCCGCGCGGCCCAGATGCTGGCTGATGCGCAGCACCGGCCCCGCGGGCAGCACCTTCACATCCATGTCGCAGGGGCCGGCATCGGCGCGCTCGGTATTGATCTGGACGGTGCCGCCGCAGCGCAGGCCGCGCGCGGCGAGATCCGCGGCAAGCCCCGAGAGGATCAGGTCGGTATCGCCGCGTCCGGGCGCCATCGTATAGGCAAGCATCATCTTTCGGTCCTCAGATGTCCTGGAAGGGTTGGAACTCGACCAGCGCGCCCGCCGGCAAGTGATCGGCCTCGGCGGGCAGGAACATCAGCCCGTCGGCCATCGGCAGGCCGCCCACGCGCCCCGAATGAAGACCGGCCTCGAAGCTCGCCAGCTCGCGGCCCTGGGCATCGAAGCCCGTCAACCGCGCTGGCCGCAACTCGCAGCGTCCCGGCCTGCGCCGGATCGCGCCGGTCGTCACCACGTGCCGCCGTGTCGCGGCGGGCTGCTGCTGGCCGGTCAGCCGCGCCACCAGCGCCGTGCCGAAGAGGTGCCATGTCACCAGCGCCGAAAGCGGGTTGCCGGGCAGGCCCAGCCAGGCCGCGCCGGCGACGCGTCCGAAGGACACCGGCTTGCCGGGTTTCATGGCAACGCCGCTGAAGAACAGCTCGGCGCCCAGCGCATCGAGCGCCGGCTTCACATGATCCTCTTCGCCGACCGAAAGACCGCCGGTCGTCACCAGCAGATCGACCTGTCCGGCGAGATCGGCCAGTTGCGCCTGCAGCGCGTCCCGGCTGTCTGCGCCCTGCGCGCAGGTGACCAGCGTGATCGCGGGACTGCACAGCGCGGCCGCGAGCATCGGCGTGTTGATGTCCCAGATCTCGGCGGCCGCGCGGGCACCGCCGGTCTGCCGCACCTCGTCGCCGGTGACCAGCAGGCCCACCCGCAACCGCTGGCGCACCGTCAGCCGCGCCGCGCCCGCCGCGGCGCAGGCCGCAATCTGGCGGGGGCCAAGACGCCAGCCGGCCTCCAGCGCGATCTGGCCGGCGGCCAGGTCGCTGCCTGCCGCCCGGATGTTCAGGCCCGGCTCGGGCCGCTGGTCGAGGCGGATGCTGCCGCCCTCGCGCAGGACGGCCTCCTGCATCACCACCGCATCCGCGCCCGCGGGAACCGGCGCGCCGGTGAAGATCCGCACGGCGGATGCCCCCGCAAGCGGCCGATCGGCGGCCTGCCCGGCCGCGACACGCTCGGCCACCGCCAGCGTCCAGGGCCCCTCGCCCCGCAGCGCGCCTGTCGCGACGGCGTAGCCGTCCATCGCGGCATTGTCGAAGGGCGGGCTCATGTGGCGGACGTGAACCGGCTCGGCCAGGATGCGGCCGGGCGCATCGGCCAGCGCGATCTCCTCGGTCCGCGCCAGCGGCGCCACATGCGCGACGATCCGGGCCAGGGCGGCGTCGATGCCGATCGGCGATCCGCCCGATTGCGGCGCATCGCAGCCGCAGCCCGGGGCCAAGCGGTTCGGCAAGCTCGTGCCGCGGTCTGCGCGCGCGGCGGCAACCGACGGGCACGGCCGGTCAGGAAGATGGTGCGTCATGGCCAGGGTCCATCACTCGGTCGAGCCCGCGGCGACGGATCATCCGCAGGCGAATCTGTTCCAGATCGGCCGGCTTGAGGCGGAGCCGGGCGAAAGGCAGGACAAGCGCGTTTTCCAGGATCAGGTGGCGGCGGGCATGCGCGGCGAACCCGGTCAGCCGCTCGCTCAAGGGCGGCGCGATCCGCGCCCCGACCCGGTCCAGAGTGCTCAGCGCCTCGATCACCCCGGGCGCGTCGGCCCGTGTCCGCGCGTGCTCGGCCGTCAGCCGTTCGATGATCTTGCCGATCTCGTCATCGGGTTCGCAGCGGCGCAGCAGCAGCGGGAACAGATCCTGTTCCTCGTCCTCCAGGTGCAGGGGAAGCTCCTCGCGCAGATAGGCCCGCGCCAGCAAAACCTCGCCCGGGTTGGGCTGCGCCGTCTCGGCGAGATGATCGAGCGTGGCGCAGATCTCGCGTTCGTAGAGGTGATCCTCGTGGATCAGGTCCAACGGATTGCCCAGCAGCTGCAACCGGGTCGGGTTGCGGGCCTCCCCGAGCTGGCTGTTGCGTATATGGTCCGACATGGCTTGGCCCTCCGGGAGGTCAGGATGCGCGCAGGGTGGCGCCGGAAATCTCGGCATCCGCCACCAGCCGTTCGACGAAGCCACGGGCCGCACGGGCCCAGGCCGCTTTCTCGATCGCGTCCGAAATCCTGCCCCGCACCGCGTCGAAGGGCAGCACGGCGCCCTCGGCGACGGCCTCCATCCGGATCACGTGCCAGCCGTGACGGGTGAGCACCGGCTCGGGGGTGATCGCGCCCTCGGCCAATCGCCGCAAGGCCGCCTCGAATTCGGGCACCGTATCACCGGGGCCGAGCTGGCCCAGCGCGCCGCCGTTCGATTTCGAACCGCAATCGCTGTGCTCCCGCGCCAGCCTCGCGAAGCCGCGCGCGTCGTCCTGGGCATGGGCGGCCAGATCGGCGGCCCGGGCATGGGCGGCCGTTCGCGCCGGCCCGTCCCGCGGGTCGCACGCCACAAGGATATGCGACACTTCCCAAAGCGGCGGGGCGCGGAAGCGCGCGGGGTCGCGCGCCCATTCGGCACGGATCGCCGCCTCGCTCGGCGCCTCGACCGTCACGACGCGGTCAAGAAGGCCCCGGATCAGGGCCTCCTCGTCGGTCTCGAACCGGCCCGGACCGATCTCTTCCGGCGCGGGATCGAGGCCACGTCGCCGTGCCTCCTGCAGCAACAGGGTGCGCACCGCCACCGCGCTCGCCGCCTTGCGCCAGGCAAGCCCGGGCTTGCCCCTGGGGGCCGAATGGTTCTGCGCCTCGGCCGCAACGGCGGTGTGGGGCACCGTCTCGCCGTTGACGACCAGGTCGGGAAACAGGGCTGAGTTCATGGTGTTCACTCCGCCGGCTCGGCCAGCGCCGCGGTGGCGGTGGCGGTGGCAGGTCGATCACGGGCCTCGACCAGCTTGCGCGGTGAGGCGACCGGCCCGGCATGCGACGGCAAGGCCCGGCTGCGGCGCGACCGCACGATCTGGTAGCCAGGCCGGGTCAGCAGGTAACGGAACGGGGCCGCCATCCCGGAAACCATGTGCACCAGACGGGTGAAGGGGAAGACCAGGATGATCAGAAGGCCAAGGGTGATGTGCGCCTTGAACAGCCAGTGAACCTCGGCGATGTAGCCGGCCGCCGCGAAATCGAAGGTGAAGATCCCCTGCGCCCAGGCCATGAACTTGGTCATCTCGTGCCCGTCCAGGTGCTCCAGCGAGACGAAGATGGTGGCAAGCCCCAGCACCAGCTGCGCGATCAGCATCAGCAGGATCGCATTGTCCCAGAAGCTGGAGGTCACGCGGATGCGCGGATCGGTCCAGCGGCGGTGGAACAGGATCAGCCCGCCCGCCAGCGCCAGCACACCCGCGACCCCGCCGCCGAGAACGGCCAGAAGCTGTTTGGCGCCGTGGCTGACGCCGATGGCGTCGAAGATCCAGATCGGCGTGAGAAGCCCGATCAGATGCCCGAAGAAGATCACGAGAACGCCGACATGGAACAGGATCGAGCCAAGGATCAGCTGCTTGCGCCGCAGAAGCTGCGAGGACGAGCTTTTCCAGGTGAAGGGATCGCGGTCATATCGGGCGATCGAGCCCATGATCCCCACGCCGAGAGCGATATAGGGGAAGAGTCCGAACAGGAAATTGTGCATCTGAGCCTCCATCACCCGGCGGCCACGCCCTGGGCGCGTCCGAGGGGTTCATCCATCCGCGCGAACATGTCGCGCACCTGCGGGCAGCCGGCATTCGGGTCGGGCCCGAAGCGGACCTCCGCCTCCTCCCAGATCGCGTCCAGCGCCTCCAGATCGTCCGGGTCGGTCTCGGGCTGCTCCAGAAGCTCGGCCACCGCCTCGTGCGAGGCCGTGGCCCCCGAGATCTGCAGCAGCGCGCCGAACACCGCGGCATAATCCGACTCGCGGCGCTGCAGGCGTTCCCGCAAGGCCGCGAAGATATGCGCGGCATCCGCCAGGATCTCGCGCGCTTCGTCGGCCGGGCGGGTCGACAGGAATTCCAGCAGAACCGGCAGGTGGTCGGGCAGTTCCGAGGTAGCGGGCTCGAACCCGCCTTCCCGGTAGGTTTCCAGCAGGCTGACCATCGCACCGCCGCGATCGCGGCTTTCGCCATGGACATGTTCGAACAGGTTGAGCGACAGGGTGCGCGAGCGGTCGAACAGCATCACGAACCTTTCCTGCAGCTCGTAGATGTCATCCGCGCCGAGGCTGTCGAGCAGCGGACAGAGCTCCCGCCGCGCCAGCGACGTCACCCGCGTATCTGACAGCAGCACCCCCACCAGCAGAGGCAGGTCTTCCTGCAGCTCGCGGCCGGGATAGCTGAGGATCAGCGACAGGGCCTTGAGCGTGCGGTCTTCGATCCCGGGCGTCATCACATCACCTCCGTGGGCATTTTCAGGGGTTTCTTCGATCCGCCGAAGAGCGAGGGTTTCGAGATTCCGGTGGAACAGCCATTGCCGTCGGTGAAGCCGCAGCCGCCCTTGAGGTCGTAGGCCTCTTCCACCTGTTCCCGGTGGGTGGTGGGGATGACGAAACGATCCTCGTAATCCGCCAGCGCCATGATCTTGTACATGTCCTCGATCACCCGGCCCGACAGGCCGACGCGGGCCGCGATGGCCTCGTCGCGCACGCCGTCGATGGTTTTCGCCCGCATGTAGGCCCGCATCGCCAGCATCCGTTCCAGCGCCTGGGCCACCGGCTCCTCGTCACCGGCCGTCAGCATGTTGGCGAGATAGCGCACCGGGATACGCAGGTTGCGCACGTCCGGCATTGCGCCGTCGGTGCCGATCGCGCCCGCCTCGGCCGCGTTCTGGATCGGGGAAAGCGGCGGGATGTACCACACCATCGGCAGCGTCCGGTATTCGGGATGCAGCGGGAAGGCGACCTTCCATTCCATCGCCATCTTCCAGATCGGGCTTTCCTGCGCCGCCTTGATCCAGTCCTCGGGGATGCCGTCGGCCCGGGCGGTCTCGATGATCACGGGATCGTTCGGATCGAGGAACACGCCCAGTTGCGCGTCGTAGAGGTCCATCTCCTCGGCCGCGTTCGCCGCCTCCTCGATCTTGTCGGCGTCATAGAGGATCACGCCCAGGTAACGGATGCGTCCGACGCAGGTCTCCGAGCAGACGGTCGGGTTGCCCGACTCGATACGCGGATAGCAGAGCGTGCACTTTTCCGATTTGCCGGTGGACCAGTTGTAATAGACCTTCTTGTAGGGGCAGCCCGAGACGCACATCCGCCAGCCGCGGCACTTTTCCTGGTCGATCAGGACGATGCCGTCCTCCTCGCGCTTGTAGATCGCGCCCGAGGGGCAGGAGGCGGCGCAGGCCGGGTTGAGGCAATGCTCGCACAGCCGGGGGAGATACATCATGAAGGTGTTCTCGTATTCCCCGTAGATCTGCTTCTCGATGCCCTCGAAGTTGTAATCCTCTCCGCGCTTCGAGAATTCTCCGCCGAGGATTTCCTCCCAGTTCGGGCCCTTCTCGATCTTCTCGATCCGCTCGCCGGTGATCTTGGACCGGGGGCGCGCCGTGGGGAACGCCTCCATCTCGGGGGCGGATTTCAGGTGATCGTAGTCGAAATCGAACGGCTCGTAATAATCGTCGATCTCGGGCAGGTCCGGGTTGGCGAA
>JBKHDP010000128.1:0-8321 GCA_046541255.1 Paracoccaceae bacterium
GGGTGCCCAAGATCACGCTGCTTGTGGGCGGTTCCTTCGGGGCGGGGAATTACGGAATGGCCGGAAGGGCCTACAGCCCGCGCTTCCTGTGGACATGGCCCAATTCGCGGATCAGCGTGATGGGGGGCGAGCAGGCGGCGGGCGTTCTGGCCACGGTCAGGCGCGAGGCGATGGAGCGTGCGGGCCGGGACTGGTCGGCCGAGGAGGAGGCCGAGTTCAAGCGCCCCACGACCGAGATGTTCGCCCGCCAGTCGCACCCGCTCTATGCGAGCGCGCGGCTCTGGGACGACGGTGTGATCGACCCGCGCAAGAGCCGCGCGGTGCTGGCCTTGTCGCTGCGCGCGGCGCTCAACGCGCCGATCGGGGAGACACGCTTCGGCGTGTTCCGGATGTGAGGCGCGGGGTGCAGGGGAGGATATCGGGGGCGCTGCCCCCGAACCCCCGGGATATTTCCACCAAGAAGAAGCAGGGGCGCGCGCCATGTTCGACACGATCCTGATCGCCAATCGCGGAGAGATCGCCTGCCGGGTCATCGCCACGGCGCGCAGGATGGGTTTGCGGACGGTGGCCGTCCATTCCGACGCCGATGCCGGGGCGCGGCATGTGGCGCTGGCCGACCGGGCGGTGCATATCGGCGGCGCGGCGCCGGCGGAGAGCTACTTGCGCGGCGACGCGATCATCGCGGCGGCGCGCGCCACCGGCGCGCAGGCCATTCATCCGGGCTACGGGTTCCTGTCGGAGAACCCCGATTTCGTGGCGGCGGTGGAGGCGGCGGGGCTGGTCTTCGTCGGCCCCTCGGCCGAGGCGATCAGGGCGATGGGGCTGAAGGACGCGGCCAAGGCGCTGATGGAAAAAGCGGGCGTGCCGGTGGTGCCGGGCTATCACGGCGAGAGCCAGGAGGACGGGCACCTGGCCGGGGCGGCCGACACGATCGGCTACCCGGTGCTCATCAAGGCCGTGGCCGGGGGGGGCGGCAAGGGCATGCGGCTGGTGGAGAAGCCGGAGGATTTCGCGCAGGCGCTGGCCTCGGCCCGGGCCGAGGCGCGCGGCGCCTTCGGCAATGACGCGGTGCTGGTGGAG
This sequence comes from Paracoccaceae bacterium, assembly GCA_046541255.1. Taxonomy (GTDB): domain Bacteria; phylum Pseudomonadota; class Alphaproteobacteria; order Rhodobacterales; family Rhodobacteraceae; genus Rhodosalinus. The sequence continues at coordinate 1,081 of JBKHDP010000128.1, forward strand.
AAATTCGTGGCCAGGCCGCGCCATATCGAGGTGCAGGTCTTCGGCGACGGGACGCGCGCGGTACATCTGTTCGAGCGCGACTGCTCGCTCCAGCGCCGGCATCAGAAGGTGATCGAGGAGGCGCCCGCGCCGGGCATGACCGGGGAGATGCGCCGGGCAATGGGCGCGGCGGCGGTGCGCGCGGCGGAGGCGATCGGCTATCGCGGCGCGGGCACGGTGGAATTCATCGTGGATGGCTCCGAGGGGCTGCGGACGGATCGCTTCTTCTTCATGGAGATGAACACACGCCTGCAGGTCGAGCATCCGGTGACCGAGGCGGTCACCGGGGTGGACCTGGTGGAATGGCAGCTGCGGGTGGCCGCCGGCGAGCCGCTGCCGATGGCGCAGGAGGAGTTGCGCCTGTCGGGCCATGCCTTCGAGGCGCGGCTTTACGCCGAGGACGTGCCGGCGGGATTCCTGCCCGCCACCGGGCGGCTGGCGCACCTGGCCTTTCCCGAGGGCGCGCGGGCGGATACGGGCGTGCGCTCGGGCGATGTGATCTCGCCCCATTACGACCCGATGATCGCCAAGCTGATCGTGCACGGCCCGACCCGCGAGATCGCGCTGCGCCGGCTGGCGCGGGCGCTGGAGGGCTGCGAGGTTGCGGGAACGGTGACCAACCTGGCCTTCCTCGGCGCGCTGGCGCGGCATGACGGCTTCGTCGCGGGGGACGTGGATACCGGGCTGATCGGGCGTGACCTGGAGCGGCTGGCCGCCGCGCCCGTTCCGTCCGACGCGGTCGTGGCGCAGGCGGCGCTGGCGGCGCTGGGCCTTCTGGAGGCCGCCGCGCCCGACACCGGTTTCGCGCTCTGGGCGCCGGAGCGGCGCAGGGCCCTGTTGCGATACGGTGGCGAGGAAATCGTGGCGCAGGTGCTCTGCCATGGGCCGGACCGGCACGAGGTGCTGCTGGAGGGCGGGGCGGTGGAGGCGCGGCGCGAGGGCGGGCGCTGGCGGATCGGCGGTGCGCCGGCGCCGGGCTGGCTGGTGCATGGCGGCCGGGTGACGGTGTTCGCGGATCACGGCCAGGACTTCGAGATCGTCGATCCGCTGGCGCGGGCCTCCGAGGCGGCCGGCGGCGCCGATGTGATCGAGGCGCCGATGCCCGGGCTGGTGCGGGCCATGCTGGCCGTGCCGGGGAAGGCCGTCACCGCCGGAGAGCGGCTGGCGGTGCTGGAGGCGATGAAAATGGAGCATGCGCTTGTCGCGCCGCGTGACGGTATCGTGGCCGAAGTGCTGACCCCCGAGGGAACGCAGGTGGAGGCGGGTGCGGCGCTGATCCGGCTGGAGGCGCAGGGCGATGGCTGAAACGGTCGAGATCTTCGAGGTCGGCCCGCGCGACGGCTTGCAGAACGAGGCCCGCCTGATCCCCGCGGCCGACAAGATCGCGCTGGTGGATTGCCTCAGCCGTGCCGGGTTCCGCCGGATCGAGGTGGCGAGTTTCGTCAGCCCGAAATGGGTGCCGCAGATGGCGGATTCGGGCCAGGTGCTGGCCGGCATCCGTCGTGTGCCGGGCGTGTCCTACGCCGCGCTCACGCCCAACATGCGGGGCTTCGAGCGCGCGATCGCCGCTCAGGCGGACGAGATCGCGGTGTTCGGCGCCGCCTCGGAGGGGTTCTCGCGCGCCAATATCAATGTCGGCGTGGCCGAGAGCCTGGAACGGTTCCGCCCGGTGGCGGAAGCCGCCGCGCGGGCAGGGCTGCCGGTGCGGGGCTATGTCTCCTGCGTCACGGATTGCCCCTATGACGGGCCGACGCCGCCGGGAAAGGTGGCGGAGCTGGCCGCGGCGCTGGCCGGCATGGGCTGTTACGAGATCAGCCTGGGCGACACGTTGGGGCAGGGCACGCCCGAGCGGGTGGACGCGATGCTGACCGCGGTGCTGCAGGTGCTGCCCGCCGATCGGCTGGCGGGGCATTTCCACGACACGGCCGGGCGCGCGCTGGACAATGTCGAGGCGGCGCTGGCCCGCGGGCTGCGGGTGTTCGACGCCGCGGTGGGCGGGCTGGGCGGCTGCCCCTACGCGCCGGGCGCGGCCGGCAACGTGGCCACCGAGGCGGTGCATGACCGGCTGACCGCGCTGGGCTGGAAGACCGGGCTGGACCGGGCCGTGCTGGAAGAGGCCGCGCGCATGGCGCGGGCAATGCGGGGCTGAGACGGCGCAGGCCCGGCGAGGGAGAGAGGGGAGAACGCGATGCGCGAGAGGCAGCAGACCATCCGGATAGAGCGCGACGCGCGCGGTGTGGCCACGCTCTGGCTGGCGCGGGCGGAGAAGCACAACGCCCTGTCCGCGGACATGATCGCCGAGCTGACCGAGGCCGCGGGCGCGCTGGGCGCGGACGAGGCCGTGCGGGTGGTGGTGCTGGCCGCCGAGGGGCGGAGCTTCTGCGCCGGGGGCGATCTGGACTGGATGCGCGCGCAGTTCGAGGCCGATCCGGCGACGCGGCGCGCGGAGGCCGCGAAACTGGCCCACATGCTTCAGGCGCTGAACGCGCTGCCCAAGCCGCTGATCGGGAGGGTGCAGGGCAATGCCTTCGGCGGCGGGATCGGCATGATGGCCGTCTGCGATACCGTGGTGGCGGCGGAGGAGGCGTCCTTCGCGCTGACCGAAACCCGGCTCGGGCTGATCCCGGCCACCATCGGGCCCTATGTCGTCGCGCGGATGGGCGAGGCGCGGGCGCGGCGCGTCTTCATGTCGGGGCGCCGGTTCGCTGCGGCCGAGGCGGTGGCCCTTGGCCTGGTGGCCGAAACCTGCGCGCCGGAGGTGCTGGACGCGGCGGTCGAGGGGCAGGTGGCGCCCTATCTGGATTGCGCGCCCGGCGCGGTGGCCCGCGCCAAGGCCTTGCTGCGCGCGCTTGGCCCGCGCATCGACGACGCGGTGATCGCGCAGACCATCGACGCGCTGGCCGAATGCTGGGCCGAGGGCGAGGCGCATGAGGGGATCGCCGCCTTCTTCGAGCGCCGCCGCCCGCGTTGGCAGGGCTGAGTCGCGCGCTCGCATCCTTGGCGGGGGGGCGAAATGCCGCAGGGTGCCAGTGTGCCGTGAATCCGGCATGCCGCGGCATACAGGCGGAAATCTCCTCGCGTTTCGCCACGTGAATGTGATGGCGTTCGGTTGACCCTGAAAGGGTGCGGGGATAAACCACAGCCCCATGAGACGCAGTCGCGCGCGTGGCTCAGCCTGCGCGCCGGGAAGGAGATTTCCGTGGACGACATGCTCAGGGAGTACCTCCCTATCCTCGTGTTCCTCGCCGTCGCCATTGGCCTGGGGCTCGTCCTGATCCTCGCCGCCGTGGTGCTGGCCGTGCGCAATCCCGATCCCGAGAAGGTGTCGGCCTATGAATGCGGCTTCTCGGCCTTCGACGACGCGCGGATGAAATTCGACGTGCGCTTCTACCTGGTGTCGATCCTTTTCATCATCTTTGATCTAGAGATCGCCTTTCTGTTCCCCTGGGCGGTGGCGTTCAAGGATATCAGCATGGTGGCGTTCTGGTCGATGATGGCCTTCCTCGCGGTGCTGACCGCGGGCTTTGCCTATGAATGGCGCAAGGGAGCGATGGAATGGGAGTGAGCACGGGCGCCAACACCGCCGGCGCGGATCGCGAACACGCGACACAGGCGCTGAACCGCGAGTTGCAGGACAAGGGTTTCCTCGTCACCACGACCGAGGATATCATCAACTGGGCCCGCACCGGGTCGCTGCACTGGATGACCTTCGGGCTGGCCTGCTGCGCGGTCGAGATGATGCATACCTCGATGCCGCGTTACGATGCCGAACGCTTCGGCGTGGCGCCGCGCGCCTCGCCGCGTCAGTCCGACGTGATGATCGTGGCGGGCACGCTGACCAACAAGATGGCGCCGGCCCTGCGCAAGGTCTACGATCAGATGCCGGAGCCGCGCTACGTGATCTCGATGGGCTCCTGCGCCAATGGCGGCGGATACTACCACTACAGCTATTCCGTGGTGCGCGGTTGCGACCGGATCGTGCCCGTGGACATCTACGTGCCCGGCTGCCCGCCCACGGCGGAGGCGCTGCTTTACGGCATCCTGCAATTGCAGCGCCGGATCCGCCGCACGGGAACGATCACCCGCTGAGGCGGGCCGCGACAGAGGAAGGAAGCCAGATGAGCCAAGCCATGAAGGAGCTAGGCGCCCATATCGCGGCGAAACGGCCCGACTGCGTGCTGTCCTGGGCGGTCGAGCGCGACGAGCTGACCGTGGAGGTCGCCCCGGCCAACATCCTCGGGCTGGTGGAATTCCTCAAGAACGACTTTTCCTGCCGGTTCTCGACCCTGGTGGACATCACCGCGGTGGATTGGCCCGACCGGCCGCGGCGCTTCGATCTGGTCTATCATCTGCTGTCGATGTATCAGAACCATCGCATCCGGCTGAAGATGGCGGTGCGCGAGGAGGACACGGTTTCCTCGATCATCGCGGTGCACCCCTCGGCCAACTGGTTCGAGCGCGAGGTGTTCGACATGTTCGGGATCCTGTTCACCGGACATCCCGACCTGCGCCGCATCCTCACCGATTACGGGTTCCGGGGCTATCCGCTGCGCAAGGATTTCCCGACCACGGGCTATACCGAGGTGCGTTATGACGAGGAACAGAAGCGCGTGGTCTACGAGCCGGTGAACCTGGTTCAGGAATACCGTCAGTTCGATTTCATGTCGCCCTGGGAGGGCGCGGACTACATCCTGCCCGGCGACGAGAAGACCGAAGAGGCCAAGGGCTGAGCCATGGCCGAAACGGTGCTGATGTTCGGGCTGGGCGCGACGAAAGCGGGGAGCAGCTGGCTCTACCGCTTCCTGCGCGGGCATCCCGACTGCCATTTGCGGGCGGTCAAGGAACTGCACTGGTTCGACACGCTGGCAGGCAATCGCCGCAAGCGCCGGATCGCCCGGCTGACGGCGCGCGTTGCCGCACTGCGTGCCGAGGCCGAGGCGGGCACCCTCTCGGTGCCGCGCCGGCTGGACGATCACGCCGCGCTGGCCGAGGCCATGGCGCGGGGAACCGATGCGGATTACCTCGGGTTTCTGAACCAGGGCCGGGGCAGCCGGCGGCTGGTGGGCGACATCACGCCGGCCTATGGCATGCTGGGCGAGGACTGGCTGGCGCGCATGGCGGGTCTGTCTTCGGGCAGCCGCTTCGTCTACCTGATGCGCGATCCGCTGGCGCGGCTCTGGAGCCATGTGCGGATGCTGGCCCGGCGCGACGCGCCGTCCCGCGCGGCGATCCCGGCCCATGCTACCGGGTTGATGGACGACGTGCTGGCCGGCGGCGCGCAGGATGTGCTGGCGCGCGGCGACTATGCCGGGGTGATCGGCCGGCTGTCGCGGGCGGTGCCTGGAAGCCGGGTGTTCCTTGGGTTCTTCGAGGAACTGGTCTCGGGACAGGCGGTGGCGCGGCTGTGCGATTTCCTGGGGATTTCCCGGGCCGAGGCTCCGCTGGACAAGGCAGTGCATCAGGGTGTGCCGCTCCCGCTGGACGAGGGCCGCCGGGCCGCCGCGCTGCGCCTTCTGGCGCCGCAATATGAAACCGTTTCGGCCCGGATGGGCCGCCTTCCCGCCGCGTGGGAAGCCAACCTTTCGAGGGTGTGACATGGACGGCTCCAAGTTCGACGACGTTCTCACGAGCGAGCAGAAGATCCGAAATTTCAACATCAATTTCGGGCCGCAGCACCCGGCGGCGCATGGTGTGCTGCGGCTGGTGCTCGAGCTGGACGGCGAGATCGTGGAACGCTGCGACCCGCATATCGGCCTTCTGCATCGTGGCACCGAGAAGCTGATGGAAAGCCGGACCTATCTGCAGAACCTGCCCTATTTCGACCGGCTCGACTACGTGGCGCCGATGAACCAGGAACATGCCTGGTGCCTGGCGATCGAGAAGCTGACCGGTGTCGAGGTGCCGCGTCGCGCCTCGCTGATCCGGGTGCTCTATTCCGAGATCGGGCGCGTGCTGAACCATCTGCTGAACGTGACCACGCAAGCCATGGATGTGGGCGCGCTGACGCCGCCGCTCTGGGGCTTCGAGGAGCGCGAGAAGCTGATGATCTTCTACGAGCGCGCCTGCGGTGCCCGGCTTCACGCCGCCTATTTCCGCCCCGGCGGGGTGCATCAGGATCTGCCGCCCGCCCTGCTGGACGATATCGAGGAATGGGCCGGGCACTTCCCCAAGGTGCTGGACGATATCGACGGGCTGCTGACGGAGAACCGCATCTTCAAGCAGCGCAACTGCGATATCGGCGTGGTCACAGAGGAGGAGATCCAGCAATGGGGCTTCTCTGGCGTGATGGTGCGCGGCTCGGGCCTGGCGTGGGATCTGCGCCGCGCGCAGCCCTATGAATGCTACGACGAATTCGAGTTCCAGGTGCCCGTGGGCAAGAACGGCGACTGCTTTGACCGCTACCTCTGCCGCATGGAGGAGATGCGCCAGTCCACGTCGATCATCCTGCAGGCGATCGAGAAACTGCGCGCGCCCGAAGGGCAGGGCGAGATCATGGCCCGCGGCAAGATCAGCCCGCCCAGGCGCGGCGAGATGAAGACCTCGATGGAAGCCCTGATCCATCACTTCAAGCTCTACACGGAAGGGTTCCGGGTGCCCGAGGGCGAGGTCTATGCCGCGGTCGAGGCGCCGAAGGGCGAATTCGGGGTCTATCTTGTGGCCGACGGCACCAACCGGCCTTACCGGGCAAAGCTGCGCGCGCCGGGTTTCCTGCATCTTCAGGCCATGGATCACGTGACCAAGGGCCATCAGCTTGCCGACGTTGCCGCCATCATCGGCACGCTGGACGTCGTTTTCGGGGAGATCGACCGATGAACATCCGTTTCGTTGCGGCGCTGGCCGTGGCCGGGCTGCTGGCCGCCTGTGCCATGCCGCCCGAAGGCACGACCGAGCAGGACGTGAGCAATTTCAACGAGGCGGTGGCCTCGATCGGCTGCAGCTTGCGCGGGGAAGGCGATTTCCAGGCGGTCGAGCTGCAGACCGGCCTGAGCCGCGAGCAGGTGACGGGCATGGCGCAATACAGCCTCGAAAGCGAACAGTCGGTCCGGCAGGAGGATGGCGGCCTGCGCCTGACGGTCGGAGAGTGTGCCTGATGCTGAGACGCCTTCATCACGATCAGCCCGAAAGCTTTGCCTTCACCCCCGCCAATCAGGCCTGGGCCGAGGCGCAGATCACCAAGTATCCCGAGGGCCGCCAGGCCTCCG
>JBKHDP010000129.1:0-8270 GCA_046541255.1 Paracoccaceae bacterium
TGCCCGCCAACGCCCTGCCCGGCGGGCGCGGCGTGGTGGAACTGGGCGACGTGGTCGAGATCCGGGAAGAGCACGCCTCCTACCCGATCTTCCGGCACAATGGGCTGGACACGATCATGGTGACGGGCGAACTGGCGGGCGATTTCGAGGCCCCGCTCTACGGGATGATGGCGGTGGCAGAGCGGCTGGACGCGATGGACTGGACCGAGGGCACCCGGCCCGAGATCCGGTTGAACGGCCAGCCCACCGACACCTCGACGCCGGTTCTGCTGTGGGACGGCGAGTGGGAGGTGACCTGGGTGACCTTCCGCGACATGGGCGCGGCCTTCGGCGTGGCCCTGCTGGGCATCTACATCCTCGTGGTGGCGCAATTCGGCAGCTTCCGCCTGCCGCTGGTGATCCTGACCCCGGTCCCACTGACCTTCCTGGGCATCATGGCCGGGCACTGGCTGTTCGGCGCGCCGTTCTCGGCCACCTCGATGATCGGCTTCATCGCGCTGGCGGGGATCATCGTGCGCAACTCGATCCTGCTGGTGGATTTCATCCGCCACGCCGATCCCGAGCGCAAGGTGACGGTGGAGATCCTGATCGAGGCCGGCGCCACGCGGTTCAAGCCGATCCTGCTCACGGCCATCGCCGCGATGATCGGGGCGGCGGTGATCCTCGTGGATCCGATCTTCCAGGGGCTCGCGATCTCGCTGCTGTTCGGGCTGCTGAGTTCCACGGCGCTGACGGTGCTGGTGATCCCGGCGATCTACCGGCTGGCCAAGACCTGAGCCAGGCGCGACCGGCTGGCCCGCCTTCTGCCCGATCCGGCGCCCGGGCACCCTGTCCTCCTCACCCGGCCTTGACGCCGGGGCAGGCTCTTGGAAGGGTGCGCCGGCGGCGCGCGAGGGGGGGCGGAGCACATGGCTGAGATCACCGAGCGGGGCGCGGGCCCGCGCCTGCCCGTGACCGAGATGGTCAATGCCTTCGTGGCCTTCCTCTTCGCCGCCTCCGCGCCGGTGGCGATCATCCTGGGCGCGGGCCTGCGCGGCGGGCTGAGCGAGGCGGATCTGGCCTCCTGGCTCTTCGCCGCCTTCGCGGTGAACGGGGTGCTGACCATCGGCATGTCGATCGCCTATCGCCAGCCGCTGGCATTCTTCTGGACCATCCCCGGCACGGTGCTGGTGGGCGCGGCGCTGCAATCGCTGAGCTTCGCCGAGGTGATCGGCGCCTATCTGCTGACGGCGCTCCTGCTGATCGCGCTGGGGCTGACCGGCTGGGTCAGGGCGGCGATGGACCGGCTGCCCATGCCCATCGTGATGGCCATGGTGGCGGGCGTCTTCGTCGAATTCGGGCTCGACTGGATCCGCGCCTTCGAGCGCGATTTCGTGCTGGTGGCAGCGATGACGGCGACCTTCTTCGCGCTCACGGTGATGCCCGGCGCGCAGAAGGTCTTTCCGCCCATGATCGGGGTGCTGCTCGCCGGGCTTGCGGTGCTGCTGCTGCAGGGCGGCGACGGTGTGCCGGCCGAGGGGCCGGGGCGGATCTTCGCCGCGCCCTCGCTCTACGCGCCCGAATTCTCGCTCGCTGCGGCGCTGGAACTGGTGGTGCCCCTCGCGGTGACGGTGATCGCGGCGCAGAACGCGCAAGGCATCGTGATCCTGCGCGCGGCGGGGCACGCACCGCCGGTCAACGCGATCACCACCGCCTGCGGCGGCACCTCGGCGGTGACGGCGATGCTGGGCTGCGTCTCCACCTGCCTGACGGGGCCGTCGAACGCGATCCTGGTCTCGGGCGGCCCGCTGTCGCGGCACTGGATCGCGGCGGTGCTGCTGGGGGCGCTGGCGATCCTGTTCGGGATCTTCGCGCCGCTGGTGACGAACCTGCTCCTGGCCACGCCCACCGCGTTCCTGAGCACCCTCGCGGGGCTTGCGCTGCTGCGCACCCTGCAAGCGGCGTTCCAGACGTCGTTCGGGGGCGATTTCTCGCTGGGAGCGATGATCGCCTTCCTGGTGACGATGGCCGGAGTGCCGATCTTCAATATCGGCGCGCCGTTCTGGGGACTGGCTTTCGGCCTGGCCACCAGCCTGCTGCTGGAGCGCGAGGCGTTCCGCGCCCGCTGAGCTTTTCCGCGCCCGCCGGGATCGGCCGGGCGGCAGGGCGCCGCCGCACCGCCCGGGCCATGCTCAGAACGTGCTGTCCAGAAACTCCGTGAGTGCCTGCCAACTGCCGCGGTCGGCCTCCAGGTCGTAATCGTCCGAGCCCCACACGGTGAAGGAATGCCGCGCCCCGCCAAAGACGCGCGCGGCATGCGGCACGCCCGCGGCCTGCAGCTCGTCCAGCAGCGTGGCCAGATCGGCCATGCCCGAGACCGGATCGGCCGAGCCATGCAGCAGCAGCACCGGCGCCTCCTGCCCGTCATAGCCCTGCCCTTCGGGGGTGCCCAGCCCGCCGTGAAAGCTGACGAAACCCGCAGCGTCGGCCCCGGCGCGGGCCATTTCCAGCGTACCCGCCCCGCCGAAGCAATAGCCCATCACCACCACGTCCCGCGTCGCGCCCTCCTGCGCGCGGGCGGCCTCCAGCCCTGCGAGCAGCCGGGTGCGGAAGGCCTCACGATCTTCATACATGGCGCCCGAAAGCGCGCGGTATTCCTCGACCGATTGCGGATCTTCCTCCTTGCCGTAGACATCGAGCGCGAAGACGGCATAGCCCTGTGCCGCCAGCATCTCGGCGCGGCGCTCCTCGTAGCCCGTCATCCCGTCCCAGTCATGAACGATGAGCACGGTGCCGCGGGCCTCATCGAGATCGGTGTTGCGGACATAGTAGCCCTCGAACACGGTGCCGTCGGCCTCGTACTCGACATGGGTGCCGGTGATCTCGGCCGAGGCCGTTCCGGCGGCCAGGCCCAGCGCGACGGCGGCCAGCGTGGTGAATGCGCGTTGCATGACAATCCCTCCCTGCGTGTCCTGAGTCTGAAAGGGTAGCCCGCTCAGCCCTTGCGGCCAGCCCGTGGCTGGGGCCGGGTCGGAATCTCCTTCAGCAGCCCGCCCACGCCCATCGCGGCGATATCCCCGGCGCCCGGCTCCAGCCCGCAGACCACGCGCGAGAGCACCCAGTCCGCGCCGTTGAGCGCGGGCGAGCGGGCGCAGCCCGGCAATCCGATCACCGGCCGGCCGCCCTGCTCGCCCAGAAACAGCAGGTTGCCCGGGTCCACCGGCATGCCGAAACGGTCCACCCGCCCCCCGGCGCGGCGCACCGCCTCGGGGGCCACATCGGCCGGGTCGGAGGTGGCCGAGCCGGTGAGGATCAGAACCAGCGCGCCCGGCGCCGCCGCGATGGCCCCGGCCAGCGCCGCCTCCTCGTGCGGGATGGTGACGGGGCCATGCATGGCAAGGCCCAGCGCCTCCAGCCTGCCGGCGATGGCGGGCACGCCCTTCTCGCCCGCGCCGCCCTTGATCTCGGTCACGATCAGCGCGGCATCGCGCAGCACCGGGCGGGCCAGCCGGATTGCCCCTTCGCCCGCCGCGCAGGCCCGCGCCACGTCCGCCCCCGCCACCGCGTAGGAGATGATCTTGACGGTGCCCACCATCCCGCCTGCGCGCATCTGCTGAAACGGTGGCACGGTGGCCAGGGTGATCATCGGATTCACCCGGTTGAGCGCATGCAGGCGCGGGGCGTCCATCACCACCACGCCCGGCCCCTCCGCCACCAGGTTCACCCGGCCGGTGAAGGGCTTGGTCAGCCGTAGCCCGGCCGCTGCCGGATCGGGCACCAGTGCGGCGGCGATACGGGCGGCGGCGACATCCTCGTGCAGGTCTTCCGGGTCGAGCCTTGCGGCGATCACCTCCGCGTGGCCCTCTCGTGCCAGCCGGTCGAGCGCGGCGCGGTCCAGCCGAACCCCCTTCTTCAGCTTGCCATCGGCCAGGCGCACCGAATGGGCCAGGATCGCGCCCTCGGCATCCTCCAGCGCGACGGGGCCGAACCTCATGCGCCGCGCCTCAGAACCCGGGTCATCTGCGCCAGGATCGACAGCGCGATCTCGGCCGGCCCGGCCGCGCCGATATCGAGGCCTACCGGACCGTGGATGCGGCCGATCTCGGCCTCGGAGAAGCCCGCAGCCGCCAACCGCTCCACCCGTTTCGCATGGGTCCGGGACGACCCCAGCGCGCCGATATAGAAAACCTCCGCGCGCAGCGCGCGATGCAGGGCCGGATCGTCCAGCTTGGGATCATGGGTGAGCAGCACCAGCGCGGTGCGTGCATCGAGGCCGATCGCGTCCAGCGCCTCGTCCGGCCAGTCATGCACCAGCCGCTCGCCCGGAAAGCGGGTGTCGGAGGCAAAGGCCTCGCGCGGGTCCACCAGCACCGGATCATAGCCCGCGATCCGCGCCATCGGCAGCAGCGCCTGGGCGATATGCACCGCACCCACCACGATCAGCCTCAGCGGCGGGTTGTGGATGGCCACGAAGCTGCGGCCGTCCTCCTCGACGCCGGAGCGATCCATGCGGAACCGCTCGGCCCAGCCCGTGATGTCCAGCCGGCGGGGGGCGCGGCCCTCCAGATCGGTGACATAGGCCACCGGCCGGCGCGCGGCGCGATGGGCCACCAGTTCGACCAGCATCGCCTCGGGGATCGCCCGGCCCACCGGCTCCACCAGCACCCGGATCGTGCCGCCGCAGGCCAGCCCCACCGCGAAGGCGTCGGCGTCCGAGACGCCGAATTCCAGAAGACGCGCATCGCCCTGTTCGATCGCCTCCAGCGCCTCGGCCACCACCGCGCCCTCGACGCAGCCGCCCGAGACCGAGCCCGCGATCTCGCCCTCGCCCGAGACGGCGAGCTGCGCGCCCACCCGGCGGGGGGCACTGCCCCAGGTCTCCACCACGGTGGCAAGCGCGGCACCCCGGCCGGCGCGGTGCCAGTCGAGCGCCGTTTCGGGAATGTTGTCGAACCTGTCCATGCGCCGCCTCCCCCGCCGCGTTTCCTTCAAAGGTAGACGCCTTGCGTCGCAACGGAAAGGGCCGCGTCCGGGTCGGACGCGGCCCCTCGGCCGATTGCGCACCGGGCGCGTTGCGCGCCCTTGGGTGGCGGCTCACTCGGCCGGCTGTTGCACGCCGCGGCGCTGCGGCATCAGCCGGTCGGGCAGGCCGAAGGCAAGCGCGATGAAGCCCAGGCCGAGAACCAGGCCCAGGATGTCGCCCGGGATCCCGGTGAGGCCCTCGTAGGACGCCCCCGGAACTTCGCCCAGCGTGACCTTGCCGCCCGCCATGTCGTCGAGCAGCCCGGCGGATTTCCAGGCCGGATAGGTCAGCATGTAGGCCGCCGCGCCGAGAAGGCCGCCTGCAATGAAGAACAGCGCGTCCTTGCGGCCCGCGGCCGCGGCGGCGACGCCGGTGCCGGGGCAGAAACCGGAAGCGGCCCAGCCCGCGCCCAGCAGCAGCCCGCCGATGAACACGCCGGCATAAGCGGCCTTCACGGACATGTGGCCGACATCCACGAGGCCCAGCATCTGACCGCCGAACATCAGCACCGATCCGGTGCCGATCGCCAGCAGGATGGTCTTCATCAGATGCAGGTTGGTCAGGTTCAGCATGCGCCAGATCCAGCCCGGATTGGTGGCGCCGATGCGGTCGAGCACGAAGCCGAAGGCGGCCCCGATCAGGATGGCGAGAAGGATCGTGGTCATGTCTCAGGCCTCCTTGCGATACATTGCGATGGCCACCGGAACGGCGGCGATGAAGGCGCCGGCGGCGAAGATGTAGCCCGACAAAGCGGTCTGCATCATGCCCGACATCATGTGTCCCGAGGTGCAGCCCCCTGCGAGCCGTGCGCCGTAAAGCACCACGAACCCGCCCAGGAAGGCCACCGCGTAGCGTTTCCAGGACGCATCTCCGAAATTGGCGCGCCAGAGCGCCGGGGCGGTGCGCTCGGCCCGGTCGAGGCCGCCGCGCAGCATCGAGGACAGGAACGCGCCCGCCGCCATCGCCAGCACGAAGACGAAGCTGTAGTTCAGCGGGTTGGCCGCGTTCTTGGCGTATTTGCCGTCGGACTTGGCCAGATAGGCGTTGGAGGAGGTATAGCCCTCCTCGGTCTGCTCGATCAGCGCCGGGTTGGCGATATCGCCGATGATGGCGTCGAGGATGACGAACTGCGTGGACACGCCGATGGGCTTGACCAGCAGCACCGCCAGAAAGAAGACGAAACCGAGCGCGACTCCGCCGGTTTTCCAGTTCAGTGGCATGGGGAATCCTCCCGTTCGAATCATATTCCACGGTCTGAATAGGAAACGTATTCGACTTTCGGAATGATTCAAATCAAACGGATGTTATTCCGGCCCGGGGGGCACTGACCTCCGCACCGCGACGGCGCGGTGCGGGGACAGCCGTCGGGCCCCGGGCGCCCTGGCGGGCGAGGCAGGGTCCGACCGACCCTGCGGGACGGCACGCGCCGTCAGCCGGAACGCAGCCCGGCCATCAGGCGGGCCTTCTCGCCCGCATCATCGGGCCGCGAGATCACGCGGGCCAGTTCCTCCAGCGAGGCGATGGAATGCCCCGCGCGGAAGCTGTCCACATGGGGAAGCATGACGCGGATGCCCTGCGCGCGAGGAGCGAACTCGCCGAAGCGCAGCAAGGGGTTGATCCAGATGAGGCGGCGTGCGGACAGGTGCAGCCGCTCGATCTCCTTCTCCAGCCGGTCCGGGTCGTCCCGGTCCAGCCCGTCGGTGATCAGCAGCACCACCGCGCCATGCCCCATCACCCGGCGCGACCAGTCGCGGTTGAAGGCATGCAGGCTTGCGCCGATCCGGGTGCCGCCCTCCCAGTCCTGCGCATGCGCGCCGGCCGCCGCCAGGGCCGCGTCCACGTCGCGCCTGGCGAGATGCCGGGTGATGTTGGTCAGCCGCGTGCCGAAGGTGAAGGCATGGACCTGCGCCCAGCCCGCCCCCCTGGCATTGGCTACCGCGTGCAGGAAATGCAGCACCACCCGGCTGTACTGGCTCATCGAACCCGAAATGTCGCAGAGCGCCACGAGATTTGGCCAGCGCGGCCGCGGCCGGCTGTGCACCAGCCGGTGCATCTCGCCGCCCTGACGCAGCGCCGCGCGCAGCGTGGCGCGGCGGTCGATCCTGCGGCCCAGGTGGCTGAGCTGGCCGCGGCGCGAGGGGATCGGCCGCACCGGCAGCGAGAGTTCCGCGAGCATGCGCTTGGCCCGGGCCATCTCCTCCGTGCTCATCTGTTCGAAATCGAGCGTGCGCAGCCGTTCCTCGGAGGACATGGTGAGCGAGGCGTCGATCTCGATCTCGGTCTCCTCGTCGGCGGGAGGGGCCTCGGGCTGCTGTTCGGCTTCCGCCCCGTCGAGCAACGCCTCGGCGGCGCGTTTCTCGGCCGATTGGGCCTGGCGATCCTCCGCCACCCCGCGCACGGCCGGCAAGAGCAGCGACATCATGTGTTCCATGTAGCGCGGATCGCGCCAGAACAGCCGGAACACCTGCGAGAAAGTGGCACGATCCTCGGGGCGCGAGACGAAACAGGCGTGGAGCACCCAGTAGAAATCCCGCCGGTCGGTGAAACCCGCGGCCTGGACCGCGCGGATCGCGTCGATCACCCGGCCGGTGCCCACCCGCAGCCCCGCCTTGCGCAGCGCGCGGGCGAAATGGGTGATGTTCTCGGCCAGGCGGGGGTTTTCCGGCAGGTCGAGCGGGGCGTATTCAGGCATCGGTCGCGCGGCTTTCCGGCCGGGCGGAGGGGGCGCTGCCCCCTCTTGCCCGTTCCGGGCAATTCACCCCCGGGATATTTCGGCCAAGAAGAAGGGCCGGGAAACGCGTCATGCCGGCTCGCCCGCGGCGCGGGCCTCGTCGAGGATGCGCCTGGCCTCGGAGCCCTGGAGCCTGGCGATGTCGTCCTGGTATTTCAGGATCGCACCCAGCGTGTCGGCGATGATCTGCGGCGAGAGCGAGACCACGTCGAGCGCCAGCAGGCACTTGGCCCAGTCGATGGTCTCGGCCACGCCGGGCTTCTTGAACAGGTCCTCGGTGCGCAGGCGCTGGACGAAGGCCACCACCTCGCGCGAAAGCGCCTCGGAGGCTTCGGGGGCGCGGGCGCGCAGGATCTGCATCTCGCGATCGAAATCGGGATAGTCCACCCAGTGATAGAGGCAGCGGCGCTTGAGCGCGTCATGCACCTCGCGGGTACGGTTCGAGGTGATGACGGTGATCGGTGGCTCGGGGGCGCGAACCGTTCCCATCTCGGGGATGGTGACCTGGAAATCCCCGAGCGCCTCGAGCAGGAAGGC
>JBKHDP010000130.1:0-8204 GCA_046541255.1 Paracoccaceae bacterium
GCAGTGCTGCCGGCGCTCTATCTGGGATCGGAAAATGCCGGGCCGGACCCGGATGTGCACACGATGCCCTTCGCGGGGCGGGGTCTGTGGCGCTCTGTCGGCCTGGCCTGGCGGCGCAATTCGGGCGCGCAGCCAGGTTTCGAGGCGATCGCCGAGGCCGCCCGCGACGTGGCGGCGCAGGAGTTTCGGGGCGTGCTCACGGTCGAGGGATAGGAGTCTCGTCCCCGTCCGGCTCGCTGCCGGCCACCGCACGCAGCAGAGGCCGCAGCAGCGGGTTGGGAAAGCGGCGTTCCAGCGTGACGGCGTGGAAGGTTTCCGCGATCCCGGGCAGGCGGTGCGCCTCTGCCAGCCGGCCTGCCTCAAGCTCGTCCTTCACGGCGATCGGTGGCAGTACCGCCAGCCCCACATCCTCGCGCGCCAGAAGCCGCATCATGGCCATGTCGTCCACCTCGGCCGCGATCTGGGGGCGGATCTCAAGCCGGTCGCACAGCGCGTCGAACCCGGTGCGCACCGTGCTGTCCACGGTCGGCAGGATCACGGGCTGGCGCGTCAACAGCGCGTGCAGTCCCGGTTGCCCCGCCAGCCTTGCAGGCGTGCCCACCACGCTGACGCCCACCTCGTCCAGGGCATGCGAGACGAAGGGCGTGACCGCATCGCGCGCGGCGGCGCGGTTCAGCAGCACGACATCGAGGTTCAGCGTCTCCAGCGCCTGCAACAGCGCGCCGGGACTGCCCGAACGCAGGATGATCTCGACATCCGAGCGGCCCAGCAGCGGCCGCAGGAAGGCCAGGGTGAAGTTGCGCGACAGCGTGGCCATCGCGCCCACGCGCAGCGCGCGTCGGGTGCGCCCCGTGGCACGCAGCGTATCGAGCATCTCGTCGCCGGCGGCGAAGATCCTGTCGGCATGGTCGAGCGCGATCCGCCCGGCCTCGGTCAGCACCAGTTGCCGGCCCCGGCGCTCGAACAGCGGATGGCCCAGCCGCTCTTCCAGCTTGCGGATCTGGGTGGACAGCGCCGATTGCGACAGGTTCAGCCGTTCTGCGGTGCGGGTGAGATTGCCGTCATGCGCGACGGCCCAGAAATAGCGCAGGTGGTTGTAATTGAGCTGGGCCATGATCGTTCCATATCATAGAACGATTTGCGCGATACAATGAATTTATTTTCTGAAACGCGCCCTGATACTGCCTTGCCTCACGGCATGCAGCGACGGAGCGCAAGATGTTCATCCATTCCATTCCCCTACTGGCGCCGGCGATCCTGCTGGCGGTGGCGGTGGCGGCTTTCCTGTCGCCGGGCCGGCGCCCGGCGCCACTCCCGAAACTGGCCGAGGCCGCGGCGCTGGGCGCCTTCGGTGTCGCCATTCTCTCGGCGATGCTGCTGTTGCGCTTCGGGCCGGGCGGTGGCGAGGTGGCGGGGCTGGTGACGCGGCTCGATCTCGTCTCCGTCATCATGCTGCTGCTGGTCTCCTTCGTGGGCTGGATCGTGCTGCGCTACGCGGCCACCTACATGGATGGCGAGGATCGGCAGGGCGCGTTCACCGGCTGGCTGGCCCTGACGCTGGCGGCGGTTCTGCTGCTGGTGCAGGCCGGGCATCTTGCGCTGTTCGTGGGCGCCTGGGTCGCCACCAGCGTCTTTCTGGGCAGGCTGCTGGTGTTCTACCCGAAGCGCGTGCAGGCACAGCGGGCGGCGCGCAAGAAATTCGTCACCGCCCGGATCGGCGATCTCGCGCTGATCGGCGCGGCACTGCTGCTGGGCATGGGCTATGACAGCGCCCGGATCGACGAGATCCTGGCCGCGGCGCGGATCGGCGTGACGCCCGAGGGCACGGGCTGGGCAGCCGTGCTGCTGGCCGTGGCGGCGCTGCTGAAATCGGCGCAATTCCCCACCCATGGCTGGCTCACCGAGGTGATGGAGACGCCGACCCCGGTTTCGGCGCTGCTGCATGCGGGCGTGATCAATGCGGGTGGCTTCCTGCTGATCCGCTTCTCCGACGTGATGCTGCTGGCCCCCGGCGCAATGGCGGTGCTGGTGATGGTGGGCGGCTTCTCGGCGCTGTTCGGCGGGCTGGTGATGCTGACGCAGCCGGCGGTCAAGACATCGCTGGCATGGTCCACCGTGGCGCAGATGGGGTTCATGATCCTGCAATGCGGGCTGGCGCTGTTCCCGCTGGCGCTGCTGCACATCGTGGCGCATTCGCTCTACAAGGCCCATGCCTTCCTGGCATCGGGCAGCGCGGTCCAGGGCGTGGCCGCGATCCGGCGGCCCGGCCCGGTCGCGATCCCCGGCGGCGCTGCGGTGCTCAAGGCCTTCGTGGCGGCGCTGACGATCTACGGGCTGGTCGGAGGCGTTTTCGGTTTCGACGGCAAGTCCCCGCAGGCCATCGCGCTGGGCGCGATCCTGATCTTCGGCGTGGCTTACCTGCTGGCGCAGGGGCTGGCCGATGCCGCGCCCCGGGTGCTGACCCGGCGCACCGCGCTCTATGCGCTGGCGGCCTCGATCGCCTATTTCGCGCTGCAGCGCGGGGCCGAGGCGCTGATGGCCGGCACGCTGCCCGCCACGCCGGTGCCCGGTCCGCTGGAATGGGCGCTGATGGTGCTGGCGGTGCTGAGCTTCGGCGCGGTGGCCGTGGCGCAGGCGATGTTCCCGCTCTGGGCCTATCACCCGGCGGCGGCCGGCCTGCGGGTGCATCTTTCCAACGGGCTTTATGCCAACGCGCTGTTCGACCGGCTGCTGGGCGGCTGGATCGTGCGGCGGACCCCCTGAGTCACGCGGCCAAGGAGCGACAGACATGACACGCATCAACACGATTCCCGCAGCCGTGCCGCAAAGCCTTCTGGATGCCGCCGAAAAGGCCGGCCAGGCAATCCCCCCGGTCTGGCCGCTGGCCGCGTCGGTGGCGGTCAACCCCTATCTCGGCCAGGCCGGCGAAGATCTCCCCACCGCCGGCGCAAGGCTGGCGCGGGTCGCGGGTGCGCCGATCACCATGCCGCGGGCCTGGTACATGGAGCGCATCGCCGACGGGCGGATCACCGATGCCGACCTGACAGCCGCTCTGGCCGCCGCGCCCGCGGGCCGTCCTGGCAATGTCGAGGCACTGAAATCCGCCGCCAGCGGCCCCGCGCGCAGCCCGCGCCCCCTGCCCACCGTCGCCGACATGGCCGCGGATGTCTCGGGCGTGGACTGGCCGGCACTGCTGGCCGAGCGCATCTCGGTCTGGGCGGGCAGCTTCTTCGATGCGGGGCAGGCGCTCTGGGCCGCGCCGAAGCGGCGCGGTGCCTATGCCGAGTGGCGCGCCGTGGCGACTCGCGACCTCACGCCCGAGATCCAGGGCCTGCAGGGCTTTGCCGCGCATGTGGCCGAGGCGCGCGAGACCGCGGGCGGCGCCATCGCCCGGGCGGTGGAGCGGATGAACATCAGCCCCGCCATGTGCGAGACCTATTTCCACCAGCTGCTGATGACGCTGGGGGGGTGGGCACAATATGCCCGCTACCAGCTCTGGCAGGCGGAGCTTGCCGGCGAGCGCGACGACATCATGACCGAGATGCTGGCCATCCGGCTGGTCTGGGAGGAGGCGCTCTTCCTGCGCTACGAAGATCGCATCGCCGACCGCTGGGACCGGGCGCGCGCGGCGCATTCGCAGCCCGTCGCCCCCGGCGCCGACCTGATCGTGGACACGGTCCTGCAGGAGGCCGCCGAGCGCGCCGCCCAGCGCGAACTGGCGCAGACCCTTGCGGCCGGGGCGCCTGCCGCGGCAACCGAACAGCGCCCGGCCCTGCAGGCTGCCTTCTGCATCGATGTGCGCTCGGAGGTGTTTCGCCGCGCGCTGGAGGCGGTCGATCCCTCGATCCGCACCTTGGGTTTCGCCGGCTTCTTCGGTCTAGGCACCAGGCATCGCGGCTTCGCTTCGGACGTGGAGGAACTGCGCCTGCCGGTGCTTCTGAACCCGGCCCTGTCGACCAGTTCCGGCACGCCGGAGATGGCGGAGGAGGACAGACAGGCGCGTTTTGCCGCGCGGGCGAATCGCGCCTGGGGCCGGTTCAAGCTGGCGGCGGTATCCTCCTTCGCCTTCGTCGAGGCGATGGGCCCGGTCTATGTCGTCAAGCTGGTGCGCGATGCGCTGGGGCTCGACCGTCCTGCGCTGCCCGGCGGCCCGGCGCCCAGGCTCGATCCCGCGTTGCCGCTGGAGGCGCGGATCGATGCGGCCGAGAAGGTGTTGCGTTCCATGTCCCTGACAGACGGTTTCGCGCGGGTGGTGCTGCTGGCGGGCCACGCGGCCAGCGTGGTCAACAATCCGCATGCCAGCGCGCTGCATTGCGGTGCCTGCGGCGGCTACTCCGGCGAGGTGAACGCGCGCCTGCTGGCGGGGCTGCTGAACGCGCCGGAGCTGCGCGCCGGGCTGTCCCGGCGCGGCATCGAGATCCCCGCCGACACGCTGTTCCTGGCCGCGCTGCACGACACCACCACCGACGAGGTGCTGCTCTACGAGGCCGATCAGGACACCGCCGCGCATGGCGAGGATCTGGCGCGTATCCGCGGCTGGCTGGCGGTGGCGGGCAAGGTCACGCGGGCAGAGCGCGCGCTGCGCCTGCCCGGGGCGGAGGGCGCGCAGGACATCGAGCGGCGCAGCCGGGACTGGTCGGAGGTGCGGCCGGAATGGGCACTGGCGGGCTGCAATGCCTTCATCGCCGCGCCGCGCGGCCGCAGCGCGGGGCGCTCGCTGGAGGGCCGGGCCTTCCTGCATGATTACGACTGGAGGCAGGACAAGGGCTTCGGTGTGCTGGAGGTCATCCTGACCGCGCCTGTCGTGGTGGCGAGCTGGATCAGCCTGCAGTATTACGGGTCTACCGTCTCGCCGCAGCTCTGGGGGGCGGGAAACAAGCTTTTGCACAATGTCACCGGCGGGATCGGCGTCGTGGAGGGCAATGGCGGCGTGCTGCGCGGGGGCCTGCCCTGGCAATCCGTCCACGACGGAGAGGGCCATGTGCACGAGCCGCTGCGCCTGTCGGTCTGCATCGAGGCCCCGCGCGAAGCGATGGTCGAGATCCTGAAACGTCACGAGGACATCCGCGCGCTGTTCGACAATCGCTGGCTGCATCTCTTCGCGCTGGACGAGGCGGGCCGGATGGCCTGGCGCTATGCCGGAGGGCTGGACTGGGAGCCGGTGGAGCAGGTGGCGGCGCGGCCCGCGCTCAAGGCGGTCGGATGAGCGACCTCGCCGGCCCCGGGCCCGGCCGTCGGACCGTTCCTGCCTCCCTGCACGGGATGCGACGATCGCATCGTCCCTGGCCATGATCGGGCGGCCGGACCCCGCCGATCCCCGCTATCGTCCGGCCTGCAATCCCTGATCCCGCGGGCCGCGCGTACCGGGCGCGGGTGGCGTCTCGGGCGGGCCGGCGAAGCATTGGGCTTGCGCCATCCAGGCACGGGCCACCGGGCCTTCCACCGCAAGCGCGGTGTCGGCGATGTTGCGGGTCTGGGTGACGACGCGGGCGAAATCCGCGGCCAACCCGGTGATCCGGTCGGTTGCGCCAACCTGGCCATATTCCCAAACCGTGCCAGAGGGTGCGGTGAGCCGCAGATGGGGCAGGGTGTCGGGCACCGGCTGGCCATGCACCTTGAAGGACCAGCCGAAGGCCGTCACGCCCAGATGCACGATGTTGCGGATGCGGTCGGTTTCGGGGCGGTCCGCGCCGAGCATGTCCCATATCGCCAGTCCATGCGCCCAGGTCTCCATCTGCCGGGCGGACATGGCCGAGCGCGCCGACATGTCGGGCCCGGCCCAGGGCAGGCGGCGCTTCGGGTCCACCTCTTCCCAGCGGGCGGCCATCCCGGCGGCCTGCGTGGCCCAGAGGCGCAGCAGCTCTGGCCCCCGCTCGGCAACGAGCCCTGCCTCGAAATCGCGCGCCCGGCCTTCCGCGATGGCCTGCTCCATCGCGCCCACCCGCGCACGGAAGGCCTCCGGGTCCTGCAAGGCCAGATCCTGCGCCAGGTTCCAGACATGCAGATGCACCAGGATGTCGTTCGGGCTCCAGCCCTTGAAGCCGGTGGGCCGGTTCCAGTCGCCGGGCGCAAGCCGTTCGAGGAACCCCGCCAGCGCCGCGCTTTCCGCGCCGAAATCCCGTGCCTGCTGCATGCGCGTGCTCCTCAGCCTTCGGCCTCTCCGGCGCCGTGCGAAAGCGCGGTGCAGACACACAGGATGCGGGCCGGCGCATCGTCGGCCGAGGCGTAGAGGTGGCCCAGCCTGCTGTCGAGATAGAGGCTCTCGCCCTTGCGCAGCACCACGGCGGGGCGGCCTTCGGCCTGTACGATCACCCGGCCCTCCAGCACGAACAGGAATTCCTGGCCCTCGTGGCTTACCATCCGGTCGAAGCGCATCTGCTCCAGCGGCTTCAGATCGCCCAGCATGGGCGTCATCTGCTTGCCGCGGACCTGCGCGAATAGCATCTCGTAGACGTAGTTCTGGGTCTCCAGCCGTCCGGCCTCTCCCAGCCGGGCCACCGCGAACTCGCCCGGCGAGAAATCGTCGCCCGTATCGGCAAAGAGTTCGGACACGTCCACGCCAAGCCCCAGCGCCAGCTTGGTGAAGCGGTCATAGGTGGGGGCCATCAGGTCGCGTTCGATCTTGGACACGGTGGACAGTGCCAGCCCGGCCCGGTCCGCCACCTGCTGCAGCGTCAGCCCGCGGGACTGGCGCAGGCCGCGCACCCGGCGCCCCAGCGAGGGCGGCGCGGTGTCGGGCTCTGCCGGGTCGGCGGGCCCGGCGGCAGGCGGGGCGGAGGCTGTCATCGTTCCTTGTTACCGTCTTGCGCGGCGCGAGACCAGATTTTCCCATCCGGCCCGCAGGCTTTCGGATCGTAAACCGCCGGATGGTTGCAGCCGCAGCCCATGACGGGCACGGTCGGGACGAATCGTACATTTGCGGGAGGCGACATGGCAGAGGGCACGCTGTTCATCACCGGGGCATCCAGCGGGATCGGCGAGGCCACCGGCCGTGCCGCCGTTGCGGCGGGCTGGAACGTGGGCCTGTTCGCCCGCAGCGCCGCGAAGATCGAGGCGCTGGCCGAAGAACTGGGCGCATCCGCGCTGGCGCTGCCGGGCGACGCTACTCGGCTGGAGGACCAGCAGGCCGCGCTTGCCGCGCTGGCGGATCGGTTCGGCGCGGTGGAGGCGGCCTTTGCCAATGCGGGCCAGGGGCTGGAGGCGGCCGGAACCGAGGGCGGCGATCCCGAGGAATGGCGGGCGATGCTGGAAGTGAACATCCACGGCATGTTGTGGACGGCCAAGGCCGCGCTGCCGCATCTCAAACGCAGCAAGGGCCATTTTCTCGTCACCGGCTCCGCGGCAGGACGGCGGCATGTCAGGGGCTCTGTCTATGGCGCGTCCAAGTGGTTCGTGCATGGTTATGCCGGCAATCTTGCCGAGGAAATGGCCGAATGGGGCGGGCGCTGCACGCTGATCGCGCCGGGAATGGTGAACACGGGCTTCTTCGACGAGCCGAAGCCCGACAAGCTGCAACCCGAGGACGTGGCCCGGGCGGTGATTCACGCCCTGGGCGCGCCGGATCACGTGAATACCCGCGAGGTCTTCCTGATGCCCAGGAACTGAGCCGCGGCGCCCCTTACGTCAAGATCCTTGGGGAGTTGCCCGTCGCGACAAGATCGTTATTCTCGGCCAATGTCACTTCGCCCGGAGGTCCGGTGCGGGGTCATACCCTACAGGGAGACGATTCATGAAAAAGACGACTGCGCTGCTTGCCTCCGCGCTCCTCGCCTCCACGGCGATCGGAGCCTCGGCCGAGACCCTGCGCTGGGCGCGTGCGGGTGATTCGCTCACGCTCGACCCGCATGCCCAGAACGAGGGCCCGACCCACACGCTGGCCCACCAGATCTACGAGCCGCTGATCATCCGCGACATGACCGGGGCCTTCGAGGCTGCGCTGGCCACCGATTGGGGACCCAAGGAAGGCGATCCGAATGTCTGGGTGTTCAACCTGCGCGAAGGCGTGAAATTCCACGACGGCGCCGATTTCACCGCCGAGGACGTGGTGTTCTCGATCAACCGCGCCAAGTCCGACGATTCGGACATGAAGGAACTGCTGACCTCGATCACAGAGGTTCGGGCGGTGGACGACTACACGGTGGAGTTCGTGACCGACGGGCCGAACCCGATCCTGCCGTCGAACCTGACCAACCTGTTCATGATGG
>JBKHDP010000131.1:0-8200 GCA_046541255.1 Paracoccaceae bacterium
TGGCCCTTGTTCTGGCGGCGCTGGGCGGATCGCTGCTCGTGGCCCTGGCCTGTGGGCTGGTGATGCTGCGCGCCCCGACCCCCGATGCACATGCCTATGGCGCGACGCTGCTGGTTCTGGGCGGCTACGGGCTCTTCCATGCGCTGCTGGCGGCGCTGATGGCCGGGATGCTGGCGCTTCGGATCGCGCGCGGCTACACCTCGCCGGTGCGGCGGGCGGTCTTTCCGGTGGTCGGCCTGTGGATCGACTACCTTGCCCTGGTCGGCCCGCTGGTGCTGCTGGCGGCGCATCTGTCCGGGATGGCCGCATGAGCGACCTGCTGCGCATCCTTGCCGCGCCCGCGGCCTGGCTGGCCAGCTTCAGCGCGATCTACGGGCTGCACGGGCTGCTTTGCGGCCTGCCCGTGGAGGCGGCGGCGGCGCCCGGCGCGATCGAGGGGTCGCGCCTGCTTCTGATCGGGGCCGCGGCGCTGGCACTCGGCCTGCAGGCCGTCCTGCTGGCACTTCTGCATGCGCCGCGTTTCGACCCCGGCTCCGGCTTCGTGCGCTTCGTGAGCCGGACAACGGGCTGGGTGGGGCTTGTCGCGACGGGCTGGACGATGCTGCCGATCCTGGCCGCCTCGTCCTGCGGGTGATCTCGGCCGCTATGCGCGGCAAGTCCGGGATCAGTGGGTCCAGGCGCCACGGCGATCGGTGGCGAAATTCTCGCCATAGCCCCGCTGGCGAATGTTCGGCTTGCGCTTGTGCGGCTCGAACACCAGCGCCTCGATCCCGTGTTCGCGGGCATATTCCAGCGCCGCCTCCTTGGTCTCGAAGCGCAGGCGCACCTGGCTCTGCGTGTCGGCGGAGCTGGTCCAGCCCATCAGCGGGTCGACCTCGCGCGGGCTGGCCGGCGCGAATTCCAGAACCCAATGGCGGGTCTTCGCCGTGCCGGAGGACGTGGCGGAGCGAGCAGGCTTGTAGATGCGGGCGCGCATGTGCAATCTCCTTCAGTCAGCCGCGTTATGGGTCATTCGGGAAGCCGGGGCAAGGGCCCTGCGGCGCCGGGGGCGCGCGCAGGAAACCCTGGCCGCCCGGCCTCACGCGGGGAGCGAGGGGTGGGTAGGAGCGATCCGCCGGACGGCCAGAGAGCCGCTTGCAGGCTAAATGGTATTTGGCAAATACATCATTTGGCAATGATTCGTGTCACCGCGGCGGGCCACATCGAAAGGCCGGACTTGAACCGGCGCATCCGGGTGCCAAACTACAGTAGTCGCAAAGGATGGTTTTCCCGATGACAGATGCCGCGCTGCACGCCGCCGCTCCCGACATTCGCGCCCGCCCCAAGCTGGAAGGCGGCAAACGCTTCGTGATGAAGACGGAATTCGCGGCGGCGGGCGATCAGCCCAACGCCATCCGGGACCTGTCGGAGGGCATCCTGGAGGGCGAGCGCGACCAGGTGCTGCTGGGCGCCACCGGCACCGGCAAGACCTTCACCATGGCCAAGGTGATCGAGGAAACCCAGCGCCCGGCGATCATCCTCGCGCCCAACAAGACGCTGGCCGCGCAGCTTTACGGCGAGTTCAAGGGCTTCTTCCCGGAGAACGCGGTCGAGTATTTCGTCAGCTACTACGACTACTACCAGCCCGAGGCCTATGTCCCGCGCTCGGACACCTATATCGAGAAGGAATCGCAGATCAACGAGCAGATCGACCGGATGCGCCACTCGGCGACCAGGGCGCTGCTCGAACGCGACGACGTGATCATCGTGGCCTCGGTGTCCTGCATCTACGGCATCGGCTCGGTCGAGACCTACGGCGCGATGACGCAGGATCTGAAAGTGGGCCGGAGCTATGACCAGCGCCAGATCATGGCCGACCTCGTGGCCCAGCAATACCGCCGCAACGACCAGGCGTTCCAGCGCGGCAGTTTCCGGGTGCGCGGCGATGTGCTGGAGATCTTCCCCGCACACCTCGAAGACCGCGCCTGGCGGCTGTCCTTCTTCGGCGAGGAGCTGGAAAGCATCACCGAATTCGACCCGCTCACCGGGCAGAAGACCGGCGCGTTCGACCAGATCCGCGTCTACGCGAACTCGCATTACGTCACGCCCAAGCCGACGATGCAGCAGGCCATCCTCGGCATCAAGAAGGAGCTGCGCCAGCGCCTCGACCAGCTCGTGGGCGAGGGCAAGCTGCTGGAGGCGCAGCGGCTGGAACAGCGTACCACTTTCGACCTGGAGATGCTGGAGGCCACGGGGGTCTGCAACGGGATCGAGAACTATTCGCGCTATCTCACCGGCCGCGCGCCGGGCGAGCCGCCGCCCACCCTGTTCGAATTCATCCCCGACAACGCCATCGTCTTCGCCGACGAATCCCATGTCTCGGTGCCGCAGATCGGCGGCATGTATCGCGGCGACTACCGGCGCAAGTTCACCCTTGCCGAACACGGCTTCCGGCTGCCCTCCTGCATGGACAACCGGCCGCTCAAATTCGAGGAATGGGACGCGATGCGCCCGCAATCGGTCTTCGTTTCGGCCACCCCCGCGGCCTGGGAGCTGGAACAGACCGGCGGCGTCTTCACCGAACAGGTGATCCGTCCCACCGGCCTGCTGGACCCGGAGGTGGAGATCCGGCCCGTCGAGATGCAGGTGGACGATCTGCTCGACGAGGTGCGCAAGGTGGCGGCGCGCGGCTTCCGCACGCTGGTCACCACGCTGACCAAGCGCATGGCCGAGGACCTGACGGAATACCTGCACGAACAGGGCATCCGGGTGCGCTACATGCATTCGGATATCGACACGATCGAGCGGATCGAGATCCTGCGCGACCTGCGGCTGGGGGCCTTCGACGTGCTGGTGGGCATCAACCTGCTGCGCGAGGGGCTCGACATCCCCGAATGCGGGCTGGTGGCGATCCTCGACGCGGACAAGGAGGGCTTCCTGCGCTCCGAGACCTCGCTGATCCAGACCATCGGGCGGGCCGCGCGCAACGAGGAAGGCCGCGTGATCATGTATGCCGACCGGATCACCGGCAGCATGGAACGCGCGCTGGCCGAGACCAACCGCCGCCGCGCCAAGCAGATCGCCTATAACGAGGAGCACGGGATCACCCCCGCCACGGTCAAGAAGAACGTCGAGGACATCCTCGCCGGGCTCTACAAGGGCGACGTGGATCTGAACCGCGTCACCGCGCAGGTCGACAAGCCGCTGGTGGGGGCGAACCTGCAGGCGCATCTGGACGGGCTGCGTGACGAGATGCGCAAGGCCGCCGAGAACCTGGAGTTCGAGGAAGCCGCCCGCCTGCGCGACGAGATCAAGCGGCTTGAGGCGGTGGATCTCGCCGTGGCCGACGACCCGCTGGCCCGGCAGCAGGCGGTGGAAAAGGCCGCCGACGCGGCTGTCGGCTCACGGGGCCGCTCGACCGCCGGCCGTCCGGGGCAGCGCGGGGGGAACGTGAAGCGGCGGGGGAGGTAGATCACGATGTCGAACAGATGGGAAACGAACGGAAGCCGCAGAGCGGAAATCGCTCCCGCGTGAGTTCCGGGACGGAACAGCAAGGCAAGTATCTTCTTGACGTGATGATCGCTTCTCCCGCCACCGCGACGTGGCGCTCTGATGATCGGTCAGACCCGTGCCCCGCGCCTGGCCACCCTGCCGTGCGCCCTGCGTCAACCCTGTCCTTCACCGAAACATGCACGGCGCGATCAGCGGGGTGCACCCGCTCCCGACCCGAAACCGGACAGATCCTTCCGAAGTCTGCCGCGTGTCTTCGGCGTGCCCGCCTCCCGCGTCATACCCCGCCGTCGCGCGCCCGTGTCCAGCGGTGCAGCCAGACCGGCGCCGCCGCCGCCCCGGCCTCGTCGCGCAGCACGACACGCAGATCGGCCGCGTCGAGCCGGCCCGGCGTCAGCAGGAAGGTCAGGCGGGCGCCGCCGCGCTGGGGCAGGGGGAACAGGCTGACGCCCGACAGCTCCGCCTCGGGCGGCGCCGTGATCTCGGGGCGCAGCCCGGCCGCGTCGCCGGCGAAATCGATCACGTAGCGCCGGGACCCGGGGCGATCGTGTTCGCGCCCGCTCCGGCTTTGCAGGATCGCCGGCCCGCCATCCGACGGCGGCGGCGCCAGCGTCCAGGTCAGCCGGTAGGCGAAGCGGTGCTCGCGGCCCGCGGCAAGCGGCGTCTCGGGCCGCCAGAAGGCGACGATATTGTCCATGAACTCGTCGCCGGTGGGAAGCTCCACCAGCATCACCGCCCCGCGCCCCCAGTGGCCCGACGGGCGTACCACCGCGGCGGGCCGGTCGTGATAGCGCGCCTCGGTATCCTCGAAATCCGCGAAATTCCGCACGCCCTGGAACAGGCCGAAGCTGCGCGGCCCGTCATCCAGAAAGGCCGAGGTCTCGATCCGTGCCGGGTTGGAGAGCGGACGCCAGAGTCGCTCGCCCGCGCCGTTCTCGATCACCAGCAGGTCGCTGTCATGGACCCGGGGGCGGAAATCGTCGCTGACCGAGGCCCGGAGCGGCCCCTTGAGATACATCGAGGTCAGCGGGGCGACGCCGATATCGGCGATCTCGCGCCGCGGCAGAAGGGTGACGGCAAGATCCATCACGGTTTCGGCGCCGGGCCGCAGGGTCATGTCGAGATGCCCGGCCAGCGAGGCGCTGTCGAGCACAGCCTCCAGCCGCACCGTGCCGTCTTGCGCGGGATGCAGGCGCAGATGGGTGAAACGGGGAAATTCCTCGGGCTCGGGCCCGCCAGTGCCCAGGGCCACCGCCCGCGCCGAAAGGCCATAGACCATTGCCCGCCCGATGGCCCGGAAATAGCTCGCGCCCTGGATCACCAGGATTTCGTCCATCCGGTCGGGCGCGTTCAGCGGGTGGCGCAGCCGCAAGCCGGAAAATCCCGCCCCCGGGGCGCTCTCGGGCACCGTGTCGAAATAGCGCTCGTCGAAGGTGAACAGATCGGGCGAAAACGCGATCTCCTGCGGGCCGGCACCGGTATCGCGGTCGATGCGGACCGGATCGGGGAAGAACAGGCCCGGCGGCAGAAGATCGACGGCGAAGGCGCGGCCATGCGGCAGCATCGCGGCCCGCCCCGGGATCGGGCGGATGGCGCGATAGGCGTCGTAATCGAGCCCGGCGAAGGGCGGCGGCAGGGGCTGTGCCGCGTCCCGGTAGGGCCGCGCCGCCAGCCGACGCGCCGCGTCCAGAAGCGAGGCCTGCGCCCATGCCGGACGCGACAGGGCCGGGGCCGCGGCGGCGAAGGCGGCCGCCCCGGCGATGAAGCCGCGCCGCCGCATCAGGCGGGCCCGTCCAGTGCGCGAATGATCCAGGGCGCGCCGCAGAGCGGCAGGGCCACCGGCGCCAGCCAGATCGCCAGCGGGCCGAGCGTCGGGATCGCCACCGCCAGGAGGGCCGCGCCGGCGGCCATCTCGGGCAGACCAGGGGGCAGGGCCCGGCCGGGGCCGCCGCCGGATTTCCAGCCGCAATCGCGTCCGAGAAGAACCGCGGCAACCGCGCCGGCCTGGCGCAGCATGATCAGGGGCGCGACGAGGCTCGATTGCAGCAGCTCGCCGAACCAGGCCCGCAGCACCACGAGACGACGATGGGCGGTGCGGGTGCGGCGCAGCCAGTCGCCGAGGGCGCAGAGCTTGGGCGCCAGCAGCACGCCGCCGACCGCCGCCAGCGGCGCGGCGGCCGAGACCTGCACCGCGCCGGTCGCGAACACCGCCAGCAGGATCAGCCAGGCCGGGGCGACGAGATAGCTGAGCACGCCCGAGGCCAGGTGCACCCGGCTGAGAGGGGCCAGGCCCGGTTCGGCGATCAGGCGCAGATGCTGCAGGTTGCCCTGGCACCAGCGCCGGTCGCGGGCGTGGAACGCGGCCACCGTCTGGGGGGCGTCCTCGCCGCTGCCGGACGGGTCCGGGTCGAGCGCGACCGCCCAGCCGGCGCGCCGCATCCAGGCGGCTTCGATGAAATCATGGCTGAGCGGCGCGCCGCCGAGAGGAGGACGCCCCGACAGCACCGGCAACTCCGCGGCGCTGCGAAAGGCCGCGACACGGATCAGGGCGTTATGGCCCCAGTAGTTCCCGCTTTCGCCGGTCCAGGCCGCGAAGCCGCGGCCGAATGTGCGCGACAGCAGGCGCGACGAGACGCGCTGGTGCCGGCCGAAACGGGATGTTCCCGGCACCAGCGCGATCCCCGCCTGCAGCAGGCCGAGCGCCGGGCGGCGCTCCATCTGCCAGATCATCCGCCGGATGCGCCTTGCGGTCATCCGGCTGTCGGCGTCCAGGACGAGCATGAAGTCGAACTCGTCGCCATGCGCGGCCAGCCAGTCGGCGATGTTGCCCGGCTTGCGCCCGGTATTGCGTGCCCTGCGACGGTAGTGCAGCAGACCGTTCGCGTGCAGCCGGTCGAAGGCGCGCGCTTCCTCGGCGATGCGCTCGGTGCCCGACGTGTCGGACAACAGGAAGATCCGCGTTGCGTCGCCCAGATGCGCCCGGTCCAGGCTTGCGCGCAGGGCGGCAAGATGCCGGGCCAGCGGCTCTGGCGGCTCCTTGCACATGGTCACGAGAATGGCGGTTCGCGTCTGTGGCGTCCAACCCGCCGGAGGATCGGCCGGGTCGGGATCGGGCCGGGCGATGCCGACAAGCGCGGTGGACGCGCCGCCCGAAATCCACAGCGCCGTCAGCGCAACGAGCACCAGCGCCAGCACTGCGGCCGGGTTCCAGGCCGGGATACTGACCGCGAAGGAAAGCGTGATCGCCAATGTCAGGCCAGCGGTCAGAAGGCCATGCAGCGTGCGTATCCCGGGCCGCGTGGCAACGGGCAGATCGGCAAGCTGGAATGTTTCGGCAAGCGACATCGCGATCAACTGGCTTTCTGCATGTCCATCGGCCGCCGGTATGGCGCCGGCGGACGTTGTGGCAGCTATGGTGCGAGTGGCGCGGGACAAGTGGTGCTAGCTGCCGCGTCCCCCGAACGGCGGCCACATGCGCGAAAACACGCCGTCGCGGCGCAGAAGGCCATGATAGGCGGCAGCCCCCACATGCAGCGCGATCAGCGCGGTGATCGCCAGGGCCCCGTAGTAATGCAGCGCCTTGGCTGTGTCTGCCAGCGCCTCGGATTCCGGCACAAGCGACGGAACGCCGATCGCGTCGAGGCTTTCCAGCGGGAATCCGCCGGCGCGAACCCGGACATATCCGGCCACCGGCATCAGGAACAGCAGCCCGTAGAGCGCCGCATGGGTCAGCCCGGCGATCCGGCGCTGCCAGTCGGGGATGTCGGCGGGCAGGGGGGCCGGCGGATGACGCCAGCGATAGGCGGCTCGGATCGCCACCAGCACCAGCAGCAGCACGCCGACATTCTTGTGGAACACGAAAAGCGCATTCTGCACCTCGCGCTCCAGCCCTGACTGGATCATCACGAAACCGACCGGGATCGTCGCCAGCACGAGGAGCGCGATGCCCCAATGCAGCAGCCGCGCCGGGCGGCGGTATCGGGTGGATGGGTCTGTCCTGTCTGTCATGTCGCCCCTTCCTGACCGCACAGCTAGACCTTGCGCCGGGCGCTTCAAGTCTGCGCCATGCGGGCGGCACGGGCCTGGCCGGGGCCTGCGCAGACATCCGCCGGAGATCGTATTTCAACGAGATTTCCGGGTTTTCCGCTTGACGGCGCGGCGGACCGACCGATGTCAGGCGGATGGTTCCCGCGGAAATCCTCACGCGAAAGACCCGGCAGGATGGCAGGCCGATCCGGCTTCTGCCTCCGATGGCCGAGTTCGTCGGCTTCGCGTTGCTGTTCGCGGCGGCGGTTCTGATGCTGACGGTGGTTCTGCCGGGCCGGGGCGCGGCCGTTGGCGCCCTGGCGCTGCTGACCTATGGCGTGGCCGTCGCGCTGGCGGGGCGCGGCCTGCATCGTCACTATCCGCATGCACGGCTGGGGCTGTGCAACCTGATGACGCTGGCACGGCTGGCGCTGGTCTCGGCGCTGGTTGCACCTCTTGCGGCGGGGGCAGGCGCGTCCTGGCCCGTCTTCGCGGTGGCGGCCGTTGCCCTGTCGCTTGACGGGGTCGATGGCTGGCTGGCGCGCCGGCAGGGACTGGTCTCGGATTTCGGGGCCCGGTTCGACATGGAGGTGGATTCTGCACTGGCGCTGGTGCTGGCCCTGAACGCCTCCGCCGCCGCGGGGCCGGCCGCGCTGCTGCTGGGGCTGCCGCGCTACCTGTTCGG
>JBKHDP010000132.1:0-8098 GCA_046541255.1 Paracoccaceae bacterium
GCGGGTTGATCTCCACCATCATGGCGTCGAGGTCGCGATAGGCGCGGTAGCAGGCCCGCAGGATGTCGACCATCTGCGCCACGCGCGCACCGTCCAGTCCCAGCGAGAACGCCAGTTCGCGGGCCTGGAACTCGGCCAGACCCACCGCCGGGTCGATCACCATGCGGCGCAGACTGTCCGGCTCACGCGTGGCCAGCTCTTCGATCTCCATCCCGCCACTTGCGGAGGCCACGATCATGATGCGCTCGGATTTCCGGTCCAGAACGAAGCCGAGATACAGTTCCTGCGCGATGTCCGACGCGCTTTCGACCCAGACGCGGTAGACGCCCTTGCCCGCCGGGCCGGTCTGTTTCGTGACGAGCTGCTTGCCGAACAGCGTGGCGGCGAAGGCGCGCACCTCTTCCTCGGAGCGGCAGAGCCTGACACCGCCGGCCTCGCCGCGGCCGCCGGAATGCACCTGAGCCTTCACCACCCAGCCCTCGCCGCCCAGCTCGCGCGCGCGGTAGGCTGCCTGTTCGGGGCTGTAGGCCAGTCCGCCGCGCGGCACCGGCACGCCGAAGCCCGCCAGGATCTCCTTGGCCTGGTATTCGTGAATGTCCATCGGGGGTCTCCTTCATGTCCGCGGCGAAAGGCGCGCCGCTCGTGTCGGTCTTGCGGGCCTCAGCCCCTTGCGGCGATCGCCTCGGCCACGGTGATGACGTTGTTGGCCATGCGCTCGCTGGCCGCGTCGATCATCTTGCCGTCGAGCGCCGCGGCGCCCCGGCCCTCGGCCTCGGCCTTGCGCAATTCGTCGATGATCCGCCGGGCCCTGGTGATTTCCGCCTCGGGCGGGCTGAACACCTCGTTGGCCAGATCCACCTGGCTGGGATGGATCGCCCATTTGCCCTCGCAGCCCAGCGCGGCGGCGCGGCGGGCGCCCGCAACATAGCCTTCGGGATCGCTGAAATCCCCGAACGGCCCGTCGATGGCGCGCAGTCCGAAGGCGCGGCAGGCGATCACCATCCGGGTGATCGAGGCGTGCCACTGGTCGCCCGGATAGTCGGGGTTGAGCCCGCCGATATTCACCGTGCGCGCCCGCATCGAGGCGGCGTAATCGGCCACGCCGAAATGCAGCGCCTCCAGTCGGCCGCCGAAGCGGGCGATCTCCTCGACATTGGCCATGCCGAGCGCGGTTTCGATCAGCGCCTCCAGCCCGACGCGGGTCTCCAGCCCGCAGGCCATCTCGATCTGGGTCACCATCGCCTCGACCATGTAGAGATCGGAGGCCGTGCCGACCTTGGGCACCAGCAACGTGTGCACACGGTCGCCCGCCTGCTCCATCAGGTCGACCACGTCGCGATACATGTACTGCGTGTCGAGCCCGTTGATCCGGACCGAGACGGTCTTGCCCTTGCCGGACCAGTCGATGTCGTTCAGGGCCTGGATCGCGTTCTTGCGAGCCTGTTCCTTCTCGGGCGGGGCGACGGCATCCTCCAGGTCGAGAAAGACGTAATCTGCAGGCCCGTCGGCGGCCTTTTCGATCATTGCGGGGTTGGAGGCCGGCACGGCCAGCTCCGACCGCTGGAGGCGTTGGCGCCTCAGCGGGAACAACATGTGGCTCATCGGTCGTTTCCTTTTTCGTCGTGCTACTCGGCCGCGACGCGCAAAACCGGGGTGGCGTCGCCGGAATACCAGGCCTGCGCCGCGGCAGCGGCGCGGCCGAATTCCAGCTCTGCCCCGGCCTCGGCCAGCGACAGCTCGGCCAGGGTCAGCGCGCTCAGGCACATCCCCTCGTTCAGGCTTCCCAGGTGGCCGATGCGGAACACCTTGCCCGCAAGCGGCCCGAGACCCGATCCGAAGGAGGCGTTGTATCTGTCATACGCGATCCGCAGCACCTCGCGCGCATCCACGCCGCGCGGCACCCGGATCGCCGAGACCGTGTCGGAGTGCAGCGTGCGATGCTCCGCCACCAGCTCCAGCCCCATGGCGTGGATGCCGCGTCGGACCCCCTCGGCCAGCCGGCGATGGCGGGCGATGACATTGTCCAGCCCCTCGGCCCGGATCAGGTCGAGCGACGCGCGCAGCCCGTGAAACAGCTGCGTCGGCGGGGTATATGGGAAGTAGCCGTCGGCGTTCATCTTCACCTGGTCGGCGAATTCGAAATAGGCCCGTCGCATGGTGGATGTCCTGCTGGCCTCCATCGCCTTTTCCGACACGGCCAGGATGCCCAGCCCGGCGGGCAGCATCAGGCCCTTCTGGCTGCCGGTCACGGCAAGGTCGACGCCCCAGTCGTCCATGCGGAAGTCGATCGACCCGATGGAGGACACGCCGTCGACGAAGAGCAGCGCGTCGTGAAAGCATTCGTCCAGGGCTCGGCGCACGGCCGCCACGTCGGAGGTGACGCCGGTGGCCGTCTCGTTATGGGTAATGAAGACGGCCTTGATCTCGCCATGCCGGTCGGAACCGAGGCGGCGGGCGAATTCCTTGACCGGGCAGCCCGCGCCCCAGGGCACGTCGACGCACTCCACCTCCAGGCCAAGTCGCCGGGCCATCTCGACCCAGAGCGTCGAGAACTGGCCATGGCGGGCCATCAGCACCCTGTCGCCGGGGTTGAGCGTATTGGTGATCGCTGCCTCCCAGGCGCCGGTGCCCGAGCCGGGAAACATCATCACGGTACCCGTGTCGGTACGGAAGATCTGTTGAAGATCGGTGAACAGGCCTTGCGTCAGGTCGCCGAAATCCGGCGCGCGCATGTCCTGCATCGGCACGTTCATCGCTCGGCGCACGGGCTCTGGAACGTTGGTGGGGCCGGGGATGAAAAGATGGGTTTGTCCGCTGCGCATTGGGCCATTCCTCTGGCAAGATCCGCGTTTGGCCGGACCCTGCCAGCGTGCGCCGGTTGTGTAAAAGCAAAACGGGTTCTGCTGTAAATGCGAGAATTTACAGCATGCAAATTTTGTAATATTGTAAACCATACAAAAGTGGAAAGTGTGCAACCGCATGCAGAAAACCTTTATCGGCCCTCACCTGCGCAAGCTTCGGCTGGAGCGGGGCGAGACCCAGGCACAGATGGCCCGCGCGCTGGGGATCTCTGCCTCCTATGTCAATCTGCTGGAAAACAACGAGCGTTCGGTCTCGGTGCCGGTGATGCTGCGGCTGTTCGAGGTCTATGGCGTGGATTGGCGCGAGATCGCGGAAGATGCGGATTCCACCCTGCTGGCCGATCTGCGGGCGGTGGTGCAGGATCCGCTGTTCGAGGAGGCCCGGCCCGATCTGCCGCAATTGCGCGCGGCCCTGGTGCACAGCCCGGAACTGGCGTCGGGCTTCCTGAAGCTCTATCGCGCCTACCAGGCCGCCAGCGACACGCTGGGCGCTGCGGGCGCCGATTCGGGCGAGATGCTGATCGCCGCCTCGCCCGAATCCGCGGTGCATGATTTCTTTCGCCGCAACCGGGATCATTTCCCCGAACTTGAAGAGGCGGCGGACGCCTTCTGGGGCGGTGCCGCCGTGCCGATGGACGAAGTCTATTCGGTGACGAAGAGGCGCCTGCGCGAAAAGACCGGCCTTGCCGTGCGTCTGGTGCCGGTATCGGAACTGCCGAATACCCTGCGCGCCCATGACGAGGACCGGCGCGAGATCCTGCTTTCCGAGGCGCTGGATCATCCCAACCGGGTGTTCCAGCTGGTGCATGTGGCCGGGCTGATCGAGCAGCGTCCGCTTCTGGATCGGCTGCTGGAACGCTCCGGCATCACCGACAAGCTGGGCCTGTCGCGCTGCCGGGTGGAGCTGGCTAACTATTTCGCCGCAGCCGTGCTGATGCCCTACACGCCCTTCCTGCAGGAGGCGCGCGCCTCGAAATACGACATGGACCATCTCGCCACACGCTTCGGTGTCAGCTACGAACAGGCCTGCCATCGCGCCACCACGCTGCAGCGCAACGGTGCGCAGGGGGTGCCATTCTTCTTCCTGCGGATCGACAAGGCCGGCAACGTGACCAAGCGGTTCAATTCCACCGGATTTCCGCTGGCCGAACGGGGCGGGGCCTGCCCCCGGCTCGATGTGCACCTGTCATTCCGCTCTCCGGGGCGGATATCGCCGCAATTCGTCGAGATGCCGGACAAGACACAGTATTTCGTGTTCTCCCGCACCGTGGACCGGCCGACCTTCGCCCGCCACGCGCAGGATATCCGCCTGGCCGTGGCGATGGGCTGCGCGATCGAGCACGCCCCCGAGATCGGCTATGCCGAGGGCCTGGCGTTGAAGCCCGCGCAGATCACCCCGGCGGGGATCAATTGCCGGATCTGCCCGCGCGCCAATTGCGACCAGCGCGCGTATCAGGCGGCGATCCTGCCGCGCCCGGTGGATGAGCGCCGCCGCGGCGCCACGCGCTACGAAAGCTGACGCTCAGGATC
This sequence comes from Paracoccaceae bacterium, assembly GCA_046541255.1. Classification (GTDB taxonomy): domain Bacteria; phylum Pseudomonadota; class Alphaproteobacteria; order Rhodobacterales; family Rhodobacteraceae; genus Rhodosalinus. The sequence goes on from JBKHDP010000132.1 coordinate 4,392, forward strand.
CGGGCGATTGCCGGGACGGCATGGCGCCCGCCTCCTCGGACACGTCGCGGGACATCTCCAGCAAGGCCTGGGCCACGGCGCCGTCCGGCGCATCGCCGAGCACGTTGACATGTCCCATGATGGTCATGCCCGCCAGGATGCGGCCGGTATGGTCGAAGATCGGCGCCGAGATCGCCGTGTGATCCGCCAGCAGCCCGCCCCGGCATGTACTCAGCCCGGCTTCGCGGATCGCCGCGCCCATGCGCTGTGCCTCGATCCGGCTGCGCGGGGTGTCCGACCCCTCGGCCAGCGTGTTGGCCAGCGACAACTCCTGCAATTCGCGCTCCAGCATGGCGCGGGTCAGATCCTCGGGCAGGTGGGCCAGGAACAGCCGGCCCAGCGCCGAACGCAGAAGCGGCAGCACCGAGCCAAGGCGCAGCTCGAAGACCGATCGGTTGTAACTGCCCTCGGCGCGGTGGATGATCGTGGGTCCGGCATTGCCCCAGACCCCCAGGAAAACCGCGTGCCCGGTATCGCGCGCCAGCGACTCGATGCGGTGGAACGCCGCCTTGTAGAGGTCGAACTGCTGCAGGCCGAAGATGCCCAGTTGCAGTGAATAGGGCCCCAGCCCGTAATGCCCGCTGCGCGGATCCTGTGCGACAATTCCCACCTCGGTCAGACTGATGAGGTAGAATTGCAGCTTGCTGGCCGACAGGCCGGTGCCCTCGGCGATCTGCCTGAGCGGCACCGGCTCGCGCGCTTGCACCAGGTAGTCGATCACCCGGAAGCCGGTCAGGATCGACTGGATGCCGCGCCGGCGGGGACGGGGGGCGGTGTCCCCCTCGGATGGGGGCTTGGCGCGATCTTCCATGGTCAGGCCCGCAGGCGGCCGGCGCCGGGAAAGCCAGGCACCGGCGCCCGTTCGACATGCCTCTGCCGGGGCGGGATGGCGAGGGGGCGGACATGCGCGCCCCTGCCGATGCGACGGGTGCCGGTCATCCGATCTTGACGACGGGATTGCGCATGGTGCCGATGCCGTCCACCCCGTATTCGATCACGTCGCCGGGCCACATCCATTCCTGCGGCTCGCGGCCGGCGCCCACGCCCTCGGGCGTGCCGGTGGCGATCACGTCACCCGGCTCCAGCGTCATGCCGGAGGACAGGTCCGCGATCAGCGCGGGAATCTTGAAATACATGTGCCGGGTGTTCGACCGCTGCTTCTCCTCGCCGTTCTTGGTCAGCCACAGGTCCAGCGCGTGCGGATCCTCGATCTCGTCGGCGGTGACGATACAGGGGCCGAAAGGCGCGTAGCTGTCCTGCCCCTTGGAGAAGATCCATTGCCCCGCACGGCGGTTGTCGCGCGCCGAGACATCCAGCATGACCGAATAGCCGAAGACATGTTCCATGGCGTCCGCCTCGCGGATCCGGGTGGCGGTGGTGCCGATGATGACGGCGAGCTCCACCTCCCAGTCGAGCTGCTGCGTCATCGCCGCGTTGTGCAGGATCGGGTCGTTCGGCCCGACGATGGCGGTGGGCGGCTTGGAAAACACCACCGGCTTGTCGGGCATGGCGGCCGAGGTGTCGAGCGACCGGGCGCTTTCGGCGATATGCTCGGCATAGTTCAGCCCGATGCCGAAGATGTTCTTGCGGGTGCGCGGGATCGGCGCCAGCAGCGTCATGTCGGCCAGCGGCCGTGCGCAGCCCAGCGGCCAGTCGCCATTCAGTTCGGCCAGCAGTTCGGTGCCGATGCGCACCGCCTCGGGGCCCAGCTCGATGAAGGCCTGCATGCTCTCGGGGAGCGGCTCGCCCGCTGCGTCGCCCAGCCGGGCGAGGTCGATCACCATGTTGTCCACGATGGCGCCAAGGCGCCCGGCATCCGCCGGGTGCCGGCGATAGGTCACAAGCTTCATCTTCGTCCCTTGTCCTTGCTGTCTGATACGGGCGGTCCCGCGCGCGGCGGAGCGGCTTCAGGCCGTCGCCGTCACCTCCTGGTGGCCGCCATTTTCCGGATAGGCCTCTTCGCGGTAGAATTTCAACGCCTCCATCACCGGGAAGTCGTTGAACGAGAACAGGCAGGCATCCTCGCCCTCGTCGAGGTTGCAGTGCTCGTGCCAGACCCAGGGCGGCACGCAGAAGATGTCTTTCTCCTGCCAGTCGAAGCGGGTGCCGCCGATCACCGAATAGCCCCGCCCCTTGGCCACCTGATAGATCACGTTGCCGGTATGGCGATGTGCCCTGGTGTGCTCGGCCGGCCGCAACATCTGCATCGAGGCGCCCATGGTGGCCATCGGATGCCCGCCGGTCTGCGGGTTGACGAAGCGCATGTAGATGCCGTCATGCGGGTCGCCGTCGGTGACCTGTGCATAGGTCTGCAGACCCTCGTAGGTCTTGTCCCAGCCGTATTTCATCAGCGGCGAGTAGAAGGCGCCCCATTTCTCCTTCGCCGGCAACAGGCCGGGCGCGCCCCAGGTCGCGGGGCTTGCGTCGAAGGGCAGTTTGGAATTCTGCCAGTCGTCCGGATGCACGGCATAGAAGTTGGCCTCGAGCGCGTTGGTCAGCGGAATGTCGAGGCCGTCCTGCCACATCGAGGTCTCGCCCTCCTCCAGCACGCCGTGCTCGTGCCAACTGCCGTTGGGGGTGATGACGAAATCCCTGGCGTTCAGCGTCAGGCGGTGGCCGTCGACCACCGTGTAGGCGCCTGCGCCCTCCATGATGAACCTGAGCGCGCTGGCCGCGTGGCTATGGGCCGAGGCGGCCTCGCCCGGACGCATCACCTGGATGCCCGAGAAGAGCCAGCCGCAGCAGGCGCTCACGTCGCGCCGCTTGGGATTGCGCAGGAAGACGACGCGCCGGCCCGCATCCTCCGGCTTCACCAGGTCGAGCGATTCCAGCACCTTTGGCCGCAGGGTCGAGGACCGCCAGATCGTGGGCGCGGATTTGGGCGTAGGCTCCCACGGCTCGATGTCGTTGGCCACGGTCCAGAGCGCGCCGGTCTCCTGCTCGGCGAGTTCGTCGTAATAGGCGCGCAGCGCGTCGTCGTCCTTGACGCGCGCACGACCCAACTGATCGTCGCGGTTGTCCTTGGCGCTCATGTCTGGTCTCCTTCCAGGGCGAGCGGCGCCTCCGGCGTCTCTGCCTCGCGCGGGGCCGGGGCGTCTGTGGTGGAAACGGCCGACAGCGGCCGCCGGTTCACGGTCAGCGAGAAGACGTCGAAGCGATTGTAGTGGCCGGCGATGTCGTGCATCTGCTTGGGCTGGATGCAGCGGCCAAGGTCGATCTCGGTCGTCACGATCCCCTCCTCGTCGATCAGGCCCGGCACCACCTCTCGCCCGTCGGGTCCGATGATGCCGCTGTAGGCAGACGACTTGCGCTCCAGCAGCTTGCGCGCATCGGGCCGCACCTTCTCCATCTCGGCGATGATCTCCTCCGAGATGGTCGAGGTCGAGACCACGGTAAAGACCTTGCCCTCGAAGCTGTGGGACTGCGCGCGCAGCTTGATCGCCTCTGCCATGTCGTAATCGGGAGGCGCGACGGGCAGCGAGATGTAGGAGGCCGCGTGCACCAGCTCGCCCTGCCCCAAGAGGGCGAAGCGGGCGAGCGTATTGGTGTTCTCGCCGCAGGCGAGCCCGCCGAGCGGGCCGATCTCGGTGTCGTAGACCCGCAGGCTCGAACCGTCGCCGCCCGTCCAGGTCAGCTTCTCCGCCCAGGTGGGCACCAGCTTGCGGTGG
>JBKHDP010000133.1:0-7971 GCA_046541255.1 Paracoccaceae bacterium
CCAACGCCCCGGCAAGCGCACCGCGCAACGCCCATCGCCTCCCGCGTCACTCGCGGATCTCGTCCGGCGCCACACCCCAGAGCGCCGATTTCGGCGCCCAGCCGCGATACCCGCCGGCATTGAGCCGGCACCAGTCCGTTTCGCAGCTGCCCAGCCGCGCGATGACGCCCTGTTCCAGCAGCGCCACCGCCGGGGCGCGCGGATCGGGCCGGATCGCGAGCGGCAGCCTGTCCTGTTCCACGATCACCGTGCGCACGCCCGAAAGCAGCGAGTAATGCACCCAGCCGCCTGCGCCCTCGCGGTCGCGGACCCGGCGCCAGTGGCCATGCTCGGCGGTGATCTCCAGCGGCATGTCGCGCTGCCGGAACACCCAGTCGACCCGATGGGTGAGCGAGGGCCCGCGCCGCACATTGCCCTCGGCCGCCTTGAGCGACACGAAACGCGGCAATGGCAGATTGGTGACGGAGCCGCGCTCCCCGGCCGGTGCGGAGGTCGCCGCGATGCAGAGGGCGAGCAGGATTCCCGCAACCCGAGACATGGTCATCATTGCCCGATCGTGCCTTGTAATTTTATTGCCCGAGGGGTTCTTGTGCCTCGTCGACTTGTGGGACACTGTGCCAACACGCGCCCGGGATGGGAAGACGCAAGGAGGGGCCGATGCCATCTGAACGCCTGAGTGTTGTCGTGACGCGACGCCTGCCGGACGCCGTGGAGACACGGATGATGGAGCTGTTCGACGTGCGCCTGCGCGACGATGATTCGCCCATGAGCCGGGACGAGCTTGCGGCGGCGATGCGGGAGGCCGACGTGCTGGTGCCCACCATCACCGACACGATCGATGCCGGGCTTCTGGGCCAGGCCGGCGACCGGCTGCAGCTGATCGCGAATTTCGGTGCCGGGGTGGACCATATCGATGTCGAGACGGCGCGCTCGCGCGGGATACTGGTGTCGAACACCCCGGGCGTGGTGACCGAGGACACCGCCGACATGACCATCGCGCTGATCCTCGCCGTCACCCGACGGATTCCCGAGGGGCTGGCGCTGATGCAGTCCGGCGACTGGAGCGGCTGGGCGCCCACCGCGCTGCTGGGCGGGCGGATCGCCGGGCGGCGACTGGGTATCCTGGGCATGGGCCGGATCGGTCAGGCGGTGGCGCGCCGGGCGCGCGCCTTCGGGATGCAGGTGCATTACCACAACCGGCGCCGTCTGCGGCGCGAGGTCGAGGAGCAATTCGAGGCGACCTGGTGGGAGAGCCTCGACCAGATGGTTGCGCGAATGGACGTGATCAGCGTGAACTGCCCGCACACGCCATCCACCTTCCACCTGCTGAACGCCCGCCGGCTGAAGCTGATGAAGCCCGATGCGGTGATCGTGAACACCTCGCGCGGCGAGGTGATCGACGAGAACGCCCTGACCCGGATGCTGCGCGCCGGCGAGATCGCGGGCGCGGGGCTCGACGTCTACGAGCGCGGCGCGGGGATCAACCCGCGGCTGCGGCAACTCAAGAACGTGGTGCTGTTGCCGCATATGGGCTCGGCCACGGTGGAGGGACGGGTCGAGATGGGCGAGAAGGTGCTGCTGAACATCAAGACCTTCGCCGATGGCCATCGTCCGCCCGACCAGGTGGTGCCGGGGATGCTGTGACCTGCGCGGCGCTGCGCGCGCCTGGCGCGCGCCCGACGGCCTGCGGCCGTCGGTTCCGGATATTTTTACCAAGAAGAAGGGACGGGGCGGGAGCGGACTGCTAGGGTCGGGGCCGATTGCTTTCACGAGGGAGTTTGCCGATGCGCCACTTTCTGATGGCCATGTGCCTGTCCGCCCTGCCCGTCGGGCTTGTCGCGCAGCAGGCCGCCGACACCGTCGCCCCCGAAGCGCCGACCGCGACCGGGTTCGAGGCGATCTCGCCCGAGGTGGCGGCGTCGCTGGATGCCAAGGCCGAAGGGCGGCCCGTGGCGGCACAGGACTGGATGGTGGCGGCGGCCAATCCGCACGCGGCGGAAGCCGGGGCGCGGGTGCTGCGCGCCGGCGGCAGCGCGGCCGACGCCATGGTCGCGGTGCAGGCGGTGCTGGGCCTGGTGGAGCCCCAGAGTTCGGGCCTGGGCGGCGGGGCCTTCCTGGTCTGGTACGATGCCGAGTCCGGCGAGCTGACCACGCTGGACGGCCGCGAGACAGCGCCGCTGGAGGCCCGCCCGACCCTGTTCCAGGATCCCGAGGGGGCGCCGCTGCGGTTCTTCGAGGCGGTGGTGGGCGGGCGCTCGGTCGGCACGCCGGGCACGCCGGCGCTGATGCAGGAGGCGCATGACCGCTGGGGCCGGCTGCCCTGGCCGGACCTGTTCGACGCGGCGGTGGACCTGGCCGAGGAGGGCTTCGCGGTGAGCCCGCGGCTGGCGGGTCTCGTGGCGCTCGATGCCTTGCGGCTGTCGCGCTTCGAGGCCACGCGCGACTATTTCTTCCCCGGGGGCAAGCCGCTGGAAGTGGGGCAGGTGCTGCGCAACCCGGCCTATGCCGAGACGCTGCGGACCCTGGCGGCCGAGGGGGCCGAGGCCTTCTATGCCGGGCCCATCGCGCGCGACATCACCGCCGCGGTGCGCGGCGCGGAGGGCAATCCCGGGGTGCTGGGGGAGGTGGACCTGGCCATCTACGAGGTGACGGAACGCGCGCCGGTCTGCGTGAGCTTTCGGGCGCACGAGGTCTGCGGGATGGGCCCGCCCTCGTCGGGCGGGCTGACGGTGGGGCAGATCCTTGGCATGCTGGATCATTTCGATCTCGGGGAAATGGCGCCGGACAGCGCCGAAGCCTGGCGGCTGATCGGGGATGCCTCGCGGCTGGCTTTCGCGGATCGCGGTCTCTACATGGCCGACAGCGATTTCGTTCCGGTGCCGGTGAGGGGGCTGCTGGATCCGGACTACCTGGCCGGCCGGGCCGACCTGCTGAGGCGCGAGGGCGCGCTGGACGCCGGAGAGGTGGTGCCGGGCAGCCCGGACTTCGATCATGCGCTGAACTGGGCGCCGGACGAGTCGCTGGAACTTCCTTCCACCTCGCATGTCTCGATCGTGGACGGTTTCGGCAATGCGCTGTCGCTGACCACGACGATCGAGAACGGTTTCGGATCGCGGCTCATGGTGCGGGGCTTTCTGCTCAACAACGAGCTTACGGATTTCTCGTTTCGCACGCATCGGGACGGGCGGCCCATCGCCAATGCAGTGGCGCCCGGCAAGCGGCCGCGCTCGTCCATGGCGCCGACCGTCGTGCTGAAGGACGGCGCGCCGGTGGCGGTGCTGGGCAGCCCGGGGGGCAGCCGGATCATCGGATATGTCGCCAAGACGGTGATCGCGCTGCTGGACTGGGGGCTGGATCCCCAGGCGGCGGTGGCGCTGCCCCACGCGATCAACCAGTTCGGCCGTTACGACCTGGAAGCGGGCAATGGTTTGCCGGGGCTGCGCGCCGGGCTGGAGGCGTTGCAGTTCGAGGTCAAGGAGGGCGCGCTCAATTCCGGGCTTCACGTGGTGACGCTGTCGCCGGAGGGACTGCTGGGCGGCGCCGATCCGCGCCGCGAGGGGATCGCGCTGGGAGAATGACCGATCGGGGGGCGGGCGGCTCCGGACCCACCCCCCTCGCGTGTCAGCTCACGTCCTTCCAGTTGATCTCGCGCACGTCCTTGCCGGTGCGCGACCGGCGCACCAGAAGACGGTTGAGCGCGTTGATATAGGCCCGTGCCGAGGCCACCACCGTATCGGTATCGGCGGATTGGCCGGTGGCGATCATGCCGTCCTCTTCCAGCCGCACCGAGACGGTGGCCTGTGCATCCGTGCCCTCGGTCACCGCGTGCACCTGGTAGAGCTGCAGCTTCGCCTCGTTGGGATGCAGCGCGCGCACTGCCTTGAAGCTGGCATCCACCGGGCCGTCGCCCTGGCAGGTGGCGGAGACCTCCTTTCCGTCGATCTCCATTTCCAGTGCCGCCTCGGCCGGGCCGCCGGTGCCGCAGGTCACCGAGAGATTGACCAGCTGCAGCCGGTCCGCGTCGCCTTCGGTGGTGGCCGTCACCAGCGCCAGGATGTCCTCGTCATAGACTTCCTTCTTGCGGTCGGCGAGTTCCTTGAACCGCACGAAGATGTCCTTGAGCTGGTTGTCGCCCACCTCGACTCCCAGATCCTTGAGCTTGGCGCGCAGCGCGGCGCGGCCGGAATGCTTGCCCATCACGAGGTTGGTGGCCGACAGGCCGACATCCTCGGGGCGCATGATCTCGAAGGTCTCGGCGTTCTTGAGCATCCCGTCCTGGTGGATGCCCGATTCATGCGCGAAGGCGTTCTTGCCCACGATCGCCTTGTTGTACTGCACCGGGAAGCCCGACACCGTCGCCACCCGGCGCGAGATCTGCATGATCTTGCGGGTATCGACCCGGGTCTCGTAGGGCATGATGTCGCCGCGCACCTTCAGCGCCATCACCACCTCTTCCAGCGCCGTATTGCCCGCGCGCTCGCCCAGGCCGTTGATCGTGCATTCGATCTGGCGGGCGCCGCCAGCCACGGCGGCCAGGGCGTTGGCCGTGGCCATGCCGAGGTCGTTGTGGCAATGCGTGGCAAAGACCACGTCGCCCCCGCCCGGCACCTCGGCGATCAGCCTGCGGATCAGATCGGCCGATTCCACCGGCGCGGTGTAGCCCACCGTGTCGGGGATGTTGATCGTGGTGGCGCCGGCCTTGATGGCGATCTCGACCACCCGCTTGAGGTAGTCCCATTCCGTGCGCGTGGCGTCCATCGGCGACCATTGCACGTTGTCGCACAGATTGCGGGCATGGGTCACCGTCTCGTGGATACGCTCGGCCATTTCGTCCTGGCTGAGATTGGGGATCGCCCGATGCAGCGGCGAGGTGCCGATGAAAGTATGAATCCGGGGCTGGCCGGCATGTTTCACCGCCTCCCAGCAGCGGTCGATATCGGCCAGGTTGGCGCGCGCCAGCCCGCAGATCACGGCATCCTTGCTGCGCTTCGCGATCTCGGAGACCGCGCGGAAATCCCCCTCCGAGGCGATCGGAAAGCCGGCCTCGATGATGTCGACACCCATGTCGTCCAGAAGCTCGGCGATCTCCAGCTTCTCGTCATGGGTCATGGTGGCGCCGGGGCTCTGCTCGCCGTCGCGCAGCGTGGTGTCGAAGATCACCACGCGGTCCTTGGTGCTCGTGTCGGTCATGTCGGGTCTCTCGTGTGTCTTGTCTAAGCCGTGGGTGAAGGCGCGAAGGGCACGGATCCTCTGAGCGAGTCGCGCCGGAACGGCACGCTCAGAGGCGGCTTAGCAGAAGCAGCAGGGCGGCCGGCAGCGCAAAAGGGCTGCGGCGAGCGAAAGCGATATGGCCCCGGATCATCATGGGGCAGGACTATACGCCTTTTGGCGTCGAGAAAAACCCCTCAATTGCGCTGTCTTGCGGCATCGAGGCGATTGACCGGGGGCGGGTTCGGCTTACCTGCGGCGCATGACACCGGAACAGGCCCTGATCGTTGGCGCATCGGGCGGCATCGGCGCCGCCCTGAGCGAAGAGTTGCGGCGCCGTGGCGTGGCCGTGACCGGCCTGTCGCGGTCGCGCGACGGGCTGGACATCACCAACGAGAACGCCGTGCAGGCGCGGCTGGCCGCGCTGGAAGGGCCGTTCGATCTGGTCTTCGTGGCCACCGGCGCGCTGGAGATCGACGACCATGGCCCGGAAAAGTCCCTGCGCCAGCTCGATCCGCGCGCGATGATGGCGCAGTTCGCGGTCAATTGCATCGGTCCGGCGCTGGTGCTGAAACATGTGCTGCCCCTGATCCCGCGCGACCGGCGAGCGGTGTTCGCGGCGCTTTCGGCCCGGGTGGGCTCGATCGGCGACAACCGGCTGGGGGGCTGGTATTCCTACCGCACGGCCAAGGCGGCGCTGAACCAGATGCTGCATGGTGCAGCGGTGGAACTGGGCCGCAGCCATCGGCAGGCCATAGTGGCGGCCCTGCATCCCGGCACGGTTGAGACGCCGCTGACCGCGCGCTACGCGGGCGATCACCCCACCGTCACGCCGCAACAGGCCGCCCGACGGCTGGTGGATGTGGTGGAGGGGCTGCGGCCCGAGCAGTCGGGCGGCTTCTTCGATTATGCCGGGCGGGAGATCCCCTGGTGAGCCCGCGCCTGGTGCTGGTGCTGGGCGACCAGCTGTCCGAAAACCTCTCGGCGCTGACGGCGGCGGATCCCGCGCGCGACGTGGTGGTGATGGCCGAGCTCCGCGACGAAGCCACCCATGTTTGCCATCATCCCAGGAAGATCGCGTTCCTGTTTGCCGCGATGCGCAAGTTCGCCGCGCGGTTGCGCGCGCAGGGCTGGGATGTGCGCTACAGCGAATATGACGAGAGCGGCAATTCAGGCTCGGCCTGCGGCGAGCTGCTGCGCCGGGCCGAGGAGACGGGCGCGCGCGAGGTGCTCGCCACCGAGCCGGGCGAGTGGCGGCTGATCCGGGCGCTCACGCATTGCCCGCTGCCGGTACGGATGCTGGAGGATGACCGCTTTCTCGCCTCGCATGGCGATTTCGAGGCCTGGGCCAAGGGGCGCAAGGCGCTGCGGATGGAGTATTTCTACCGCGAGATGCGCCGCCGCACGGGGTTGCTGATGGAGGACGACCAGCCGGCCGGCGGCCAGTGGAACTACGACCACGACAACCGCAAGCCCGCGCCCGATGCCATCGCCCATGACGGCCCGCCGGATTTCGCGCCCGACGCGGTGGTGGAGGAGGTGCTGGCCCTTGTGGAGCGGGAATTCCCGTCGCATTTCGGGGTTTTGCGGCCGTTCCGCATGGCCACGGATCGCGACCAGGCGGAACGGGTCTTCGCGCATTTCCTGGCCCATGCGCTGCCCTCTTTCGGGGATTACCAGGACGCGATGCTGGCCGGGCACGGCACACTCTATCACGCGGTGATCTCGCCCTATCTGAACGCGGGTCTGCTGGACCCGCTGGAGGTCTGTCGCGCGGCGGAGGCGGAATGGCGCGCGGGGCGCGCGCCGCTCAACGCGGTGGAGGGGTTCATCCGCCAGATCATCGGCTGGCGGGAATATGTGCGCGGGATCTACTTCCTGGAGGGCGAGGGCTATACCGCGCGCAACGCGCTGGGCCAGACCCGGCCGCTTCCGGCGCTCTATTGGGGGGGCGAGACGCGGATGCGCTGCCTGGCCCTGGCGGTGGCGCAGACCCGCGAGCAGGCCTATGCCCACCACATCCAGCGGCTGATGGTGACGGGGAATTTCGCGCTCCTGGCGGGCTGCGACCCGCAGGCAGTGCATCGATGGTATCTGGAGGTCTATGCCGACGCCTATGAATGGGTCGAGGCGCCCAACGTGATCGGGATGAGCCAGTTCGCCGATGGCGGGATCATCGCGTCGAAGCCCTACGTCTCCAGCGGCGCCTATATCAACCGCATGTCGGACTATTGCAGCGGCTGCGCCTACAAGGTCAGTCGCAAGACGGGCGAGGGCGCCTGCCCGTTCAACCTGCTCTACTGGCACTTCCTCGACCGGCACCGGGATCGCTTCGCGCGCAACCCGCGCATGGCGCAGATGTACCGGACCTGGGACCGGATGGATGCAGACCGGCGCGCCACGGTGCTGCGCGAGGCCGAGGGCTTTCTCGCGCGGCTGGACGCGGGCGAGGCGGTCTGAGGACCAGCACGGGCCGATCGCGCGACGAATGACGATGCGTCGCATGGGCGTGTGACAGCTGACGCCGTCGAGCGGAAGCTGCGGCAGCTCCGCCGTGTCCGAGGGCATGATATCCGCATCCCGGACCAGGCAGAGCGCGCTGGAATAGCGCAAATCGCGGCCTTTGGGCGTATCGGCGCAAGGTTCGAAATCCGTCCGATGCGGCTTCGGGGCGATCATCGCCGCGATCGAACCGGGCGTCACCGGGACCAGCCGCAGCTCATCGGCCGAAACCAGTCCCGTCAACGCCGCCGGCGCACGCCC
>JBKHDP010000134.1:0-7804 GCA_046541255.1 Paracoccaceae bacterium
GCGGTCTCCGACAGGATCTGGACGGCCCCCAGCACGTCGCCGGTTTGCCCTCCGATCCGCCTGCGAGCGAGTGTTCCGATCAAAATGGCCATCCCGGCGACGACACAGGCGACGACGACCGCCGGGAGACCCAGCGGCGAAAGGACCAGCGCGCAGATCGCGACGCCGACCGCCAGTCCGGCCCCCCCGCCGGACGCGGAATGCCCCAGCCCGTCGGCACGTGCCGGAGGCGACCAGCGCAGTACCGCAAGCATGGCGACCCGGCTCGCCATCGCCAGTCCGATGAAGGCCCATGCCGAGGCCGCGGAGTCGAGTTCCACCAGCGCCGCCGCCCAGAAGGCCAGAACCAGGACAAGGGCCAGCACGCCATAGCTTCCGATCCTGCTGTCGCGCATGATTTCCAGGCAATGCGCCTTGTCCCGGCCGCCGCCGATACCGTCGGCGAAATCGGCGAGGCCGTCATGGTGCAAGGCACCGGTCGCCAATGCCAGTGCGCTCAGAGCCATCAGCGCCGCGATCAGTGGCGACATCCCCAGCGAAAGCGCCCCGGCATGCACAGCCCAGCCGATCAGTCCCACGGGCAGGCCAACGAGCGGAAAGGCCCAGGATGACGCGTCCAGCCCCGGAACGCGGCCAGTCAGCCGCCCGACCGGCAGTCGGGTCAACAGCATTACCGCCACGCGGATCTCGTCGAGCCGGGCGCGCATGTCCATCACGCGCTCGACACCCCCGCCTCGGCGAAGGTTGCCATGCCGTTGTGGCATTCAAGCGCGGCGCGCAACACGCCAAGGGCGACCGCGGCCCCCGCCCCTTCGCCCAGTGCCATGTCCAGCGCCAGAACCGGAGTCTTCTCCATGGCCTGCAACAGCCTCAGATGGCCGGGCTCGCGGCTTGCGTGACCAACGAGGCAATGGGCCAGAAAAGCCGGGTTCGCCTCGCAGAGCGGCGCTGTCGCGGCCGTGCAGATGAAGCCATCAAGGATCACCGGAATGGACCGCGCGCGCGCCTCGATCACCGCACCGCAGATCGCGGCCTGTTCGCGACCGCCGAAAGCTGCAAGCAGTTCCAGCCCCCGGGCGCCCTCATGTCGAGCGATACCCGCCGCAACGACCTCGGCCTTGCGGATGCGGCCGGCCTCGTCCGATCCGGTTCCCGGCCCCACCCAAAGCTCTGGCGCGCCTCCGAAGGCCGCGCATCCGAGCGCAGCGGCGACCGTGGAATTGCCGATACCCATTTCACCGAGAATGATCACATCGGCGCCGGGATCGACCGCCTGGGCGCCGCGCAGCATAGCCTCCAGCGTTTCGGCCTCCGTCATGGCCCGCCCGGTGCTGAAATCGGCGGTGGGACGGTCGAGATCGACGGCAATGACCGAGAGCTCCGCCCGGGCGGCCCGGCAGAGCTGGTTGATCGCGGCGCCGCCCGATTGGAAATTGGCGACCATCTGCGCGGTCACCTCTTGCGGAAAGGGGTTCACGCCCTGGGCGCAGACCCCGTGGTTGCCGGCGAAAACCAGTGCCTGTGCCCGGTCGATCCGGGGCCGCGCGCTTCGCCGCCAGCCCGCCATGAATACCGCGAGCTCTTCCAGCCGGCCCAGCGAGCCCGGCGGCTTGGTCAGATTGGCCTGACGTGCCTGTGCGGCCTTGGATGCATCTTCATCGGCGATCGGCAGCCGTCGCGCCAGGTCTTCGACGTCCGACAATGTGCGGCATTCAGAAAGGATGGTCATTTGGCTTAACTCTGACAGGATATCCGGCGACGCATAGAAACACCGTTTCGACCGCCTCTGCGACAGTCTGGTTGAGCTGCCCTGCCGCGTCGCGGAAGGCGCGGGCAAGCCGGTTTTCGGGGACGATGCCGCCGCCGACCTCGTTCGTCACGAAGATCACCGGGGCGCGCTGACGCGCGATCGCTGCGGCCAGTCGGCCGGTCTCCGACTGCCAGTCGCGTTCGGCCAGCATCAGGTTCGAGAGCCACAGCGTAAGACAATCGACCAGTCTTGGCTCGCCGCCATCGCTTTCCTCCAGCGCGGTCACAAGGTCGAGCGGCGCATGCAGGTCACGCCAGTTCGATCCCCGCCGGTTGCGATGCGCCGCAACGCGAGCTTCCATTTCGCGATCATGCAGCTCGGCCGTCGCGATGTAGATCGCCCGTCCGCTGGGCCGCAGCGCCAGACGCTCCGCCAGAAGGGATTTGCCCGATCTGGCGCCTCCGGTTATCAATATCGACTTGTCCATAGGCGCGTGACAAAGCAGAGAAGCCGGGCAAAGGGAAGGCGGGAATGGCAGTCTCGGACATGGTGAACGGCATTCCGGAACTGGTATTGATCCGCCACGCGCCCGTGCTGCGACCGGGCATCCTGTGCGGGCGCACGGACCAGCCCGCGCGCATCGACGAGCTGTCGATCGCGGGCGTCGCGCGTCATGTCGGGGCCGTCGACCGGGTCATTTCCAGCCCTGCCCTGCGTTGCCGCCAGACGGCCGCTGCACTGTGGTCGACCTGCGAGGCCGAAACCGACCCAAGACTGTGGGAGCAGGATTTCGGCGCGCATGACGGCCTGCCCTATACCGACCTGCCCGATCTGGGACCGATGAGCAACGCGGCGCTCGCCGCATATGCAGCGCCGGGCGGCGAAAGTTTCGAGGCGCTTTGCGCAAGGGCCCGACCTGCGATCGTCGAGGCCTCGGAGCGCGCCGCCGCGCGTTCCGCACCGGTTGCGCTGGTCGTCCATGCCGGGGTGATCCGCGCCGCGCTGGCCTGCACGACCGGCGACCTTCCCGGCGCGCTCAGTTTCGAGATCGCGCCGCTTTCCGTGACGCGACTTCGCGTCGCGGCCGACGGCCCCTTCGCCGTGAGATCGGTCAACTGGACGGCGGCGGCGTGAGCGTATCCGTGGCGGGCCATTTCGGCGAGTGGCTGCAGGGACGGCTGGGACCCGCCGAGCCGGTTGCGCTGGTCACGGTTGCGTGTCCGGCGCTGGCCGTCCACGCACGATCCGGGCAAGCGACGATGGAGCCCGAGCCCGGCGGCGACATCTGCCCGGCCGCCTTCTTCGCGCAACTCGGGATCGCGGATCCGCGACCGCTGGAAATATCCTGTGACATGCCACTGGGGGGCGGCGCCGGGGCGTCGACCGCGCGGCTTGTCGCGCTGGCCCGGGCCGGCGGGTTCGACGGCCCACCCGACATGCTGGCCCGCGCCTGCCTTGCGGTGGAAGGGGCCTCGGACCCGCTGATGTATCCAGAGCCCGATGCATTGCTCTGGGCGTCGAGATCGGCGCGCGTGCTGCAGAAGCTGCCGCGACCGCCGGCCTGCGAGATCCTGGGTGGTTTCTGGGGGGCGCCGATCCCGACCGACCCTGAGGACATGCGTTTCCCCGACATCGCCGATCTTGCGGAGGACTGGCTGGATGCTGTCACGGCGGGAGATCTCGGCAAGGTGGCGGCGCTGGCCTCCGAATCGGCCTTGCGATGCATGGCCATGCGCGGTCCGGAGGATCCGATGGCGGCGCTGGCCTCGGACCTCGGCGCGCTGGGCCATCTGCGCGCCCATACCGGGTCGGCGCGGGGCCTGATATTTCCCCCGGGTGCGGCGCCTGACGGCGTCGAGACCGCCCTGCGTGCGGCGGGCCTTACGGGTGTGCTGCGGTTTCGGACAGGAAGAGCCACATGAGTTTTGCGGCCATGATGCTGGTCGGCCTCGTCATTGACGCGCTTCTGGGCTGGCCTGACCGGCTCCATCAGCGCATCGGCCATCCCGTGACCTGGCTTGGGGCGTTGATCGCCGGGGTAGAACACCGTCTCAATGACGGGCCGCGGTCAAGACGCCTGGCGGCAGGCGCGCTCTGCACCGTCCTGACCCTGGTGGCCGCCGCGCTGCCTGCATTCCTGGTGCAGGGGCTGCTGCCCGAAGGACTGCCGGGCCTGTTGCTCGGCGGTGTGCTGGCCTGGCCGATGATCGCCGCGCGGTCGATGCATGCCCATGTGGCCGCCGTTGCCAGGCCTCTGGGATCGGGGGATCTGGCGGCGGCACGGCGCGCTGTCGCCATGATCGTCGGCCGCGACCCCGAGCGTCTCGACGCGTCCGGCGTGACCCGCGCCGCGACGGAAAGCCTGGCCGAGAACAGCTCGGACGGGATCGTGGCCCCCATCTTCTGGGGTGTCGTGGCGGGCCTGCCGGGTCTTGCCGTCTACAAGGCGGTCAACACGCTCGATTCCATGATCGGTCACCGCTCCGCCCGCTACGAAGCTTTCGGCAAGACGGCGGCGCGGCTGGACGATCTGATGAACCTCGTGCCCGCGCGGCTGACCGGGCTGCTGTTCGTGCTGGCGTCCGGGCGCCGGGCCGCCGGGGCGCTGCGCATCATGCGACGGGATGCGCCGCGGCATCGCTCGCCCAATGCCGGCTGGCCCGAGGCCGCGATGGCGGGCGCCTTGGGAATCCGTCTTTCCGGGCCCCGCAGCTATGGCGACAGGACCAGCGACGAGCCCTGGCTCAATGGCGGCGCGCCCGATCCCACGGCGCGTGATCTCGACGCCGCGCTGGCACTGTTCCGGCGCGCGATCTGGATCGTGGCTCTTGCCCTTGGCGGGCTTTCGTTGCTGTAAGGCTCCAATGGCCGAGTCGCACCCACCGCAGATGCCGCGCGATCATGGCGGCGATACCGATACGGCCATGCGCCGCCACGGTGGCAGGCGCGCCGACTGGATCGATCTTTCGACCGGCATCAATGCCCTGCCCTACCCGGTGCCCGACCTTCCGCCGGATGCCTGGACAGCCCTGCCGCGCCAGAGCGAATTACGCGAGTTGCAGATGGCTGCAGCGCAGGCGTACCGCACAGGGTCCGAGATCGTGCCGATGGCCGGCGCGCAGGCCGTGATCCAGATCGTTCCGTTCCTGCGACCGCCCGGTCACGCCAGAGTGCTCGCGCCGACCTATAACGAGCATGAGGCGGCGTTGCGCCGAACCGGTTGGAGGATCTCGCAGGAAACGCAAGCAGAGGCGCTTGGCGGCGCCGATCTGGCCGTCGTGGTCAATCCGAACAATCCCGACGGGCGCCAGACCACCCCGGACTACCTGCTGGAATTGAGCCGCTCGGTGGGCATGCTGATCGTGGACGAAAGCTTTGCCGACACGGAGCCCGCGCTGTCGCTGGCGCCGTATCTTGGGCCCGATCAGGCCAATATCGTCGTGCTGCGCTCGTTCGGCAAGTTCTACGGATTGGCCGGTCTGAGGCTGGGGTTCGCTCTGGCCACAGGCGAGATGGCGGCGCGGCTTCGCGGAATCGCGGGCCCTTGGCCCGTGTCCGGCCCGGCCATCAGCATTGCCAGCCGGGCCCTGCGCGACATCGCGTGGCAGGACAGCACCGCGGACAGGCTTCGGCAGGATGCGGCGCGGATGGACGGGTTGGCGGAGCTGCAAGGCTGGGAACTGGTCGGCGGCACCAGCCTGTTTCGCACATATTCCGTGCCGGATGCCGCCGCCGCGCAGGCGCATCTGGCCCGTCATCGGATCTGGACCCGGATCTTTCCCTATTCGGCGCGATGGCTTCGGCTGGGACTGCCGGGCCCGGAGGACGATTGGCAACGTCTTGCATGCGCGCTCGCCGCGCCAGGCTAGGCCTGTTGCGCCAAGGCAAGCAGCCCGTCGATGTCGATATGGGTCTCGAGATGCAGGGCGAGGGAGTCCAGGGTCGCGTCGATCTCGGCGTCGAAATCGAGATCCGAACTGGCGGCACCGAACTCCTTGAGCCAGGCACGACGGAAACCGTTCTCCCGGAACATGCCGTGCAGATAACTTCCGCAGACACGTCCGTCGGCAGAAACCGCGCCCTCGGGAAGGCCGCCGACCCGGGCGAAGGGGCGCGCACGGTCCGGTCCGTCCGAGACGCCGATATGCATTTCGTATCCCCGGAAACCGGCTCCGCTGGCGACATGGGTGGCTTCGGTCTCGGTCAGTTTCTTCTCGCCGCTCATCACGGTCTCGATGTCGAGCAGACCCAACCCCACCGTCTCGCCCGGCGGGCCCTCGATCCCTAGGGGATCGGCCACGACCCGGCCGAGCATCTGGTAGCCACCGCATATGCCCATGATCCGGCCGCCACGCCGCCGATGCGCGTGCAGGTCGATATCCCAGCCCTGCCTGCGCAGATAGGTCAGATCGGCCCGCGTCGATTTCGAACCGGGCAGGATCACGAGGTCCGCATCGCCGGGGATCGGCTGACCCGGGCCAAGCATCGTGAGACGCACGCCCGGTTCCTGCTTGAGCGGATCCAGATCATCGAAATTGGCGATCCGGGACAGGCGCAGGCAAACGATATGCAAACCCTGGCCTCGCGGCGAGGCCGCGATATCCATCGCGTCCTCGGCCGGCAGTTTCCACGCATCGGCGAACCAGGGCGCCACACCGAAACCCGGCCAGCCGGTTTGCCGGACGATGCTCTCATAGCCGTCATCGAACAGGGACGGATCGCCGCGAAACTTGTTGATCAGGAAGCCTTTCACGCGCGCGACATCAGCCGGGTCCATCACGGCCCTGGTGCCGACGATCTGGGCGATCACGCCGCCACGATCGATATCGCCGCAAAGGACAACCGGCACGCCGGTCGCCTCGGCGAAGCCCATATTCGCGATGTCGCCGCGCCGAAGGTTTATCTCTGCGGGACTCCCGGCGCCTTCGACCAGCACCAGATCATGCGCCCCCCGCAACCGGGTGAAGCTGTCGCGGACGGCGTCCATCAGCGTCGGCTTGAGCCGTGCGTAATCGCGCGCCTTGAGCGTCGCGATACGCCTGCCCTGCACGATCACCTGTGCGCCGATATCGGTTTCGGGCTTGAGCAGAACGGGATTCATGTCGGTGTGCGGAACAATCCCGCAGGCCCGCGCCTGCAGGGCTTGCGCCCGACCGATTTCGCCGCCGTCGGCGGTGACCGCTGCGTTGTTGGACATGTTCTGCGGCTTGAACGGCGCGACGGACAGTCCGCGCCGCAGCGCCGCCCGGCAAAGCCCGGCGACCAGAAGGGACTTGCCCACGTTCGAGCCCGTCCCCTGTATCATCAGGGCGGAGGTCAAGCCCTGGCGTGCTCGGGGCGACACGGCACGGCGGGGGCCATCAGAATTCGACCCCCTTCTGCGCCTTCACGCCGTCGCGGAAGGGATGCTTGACCAGCGTCATTTCCGTCACCAGATCGGCGGCCTCGATCAACTCGGGTCTGGCGTTGCGTCCGGTCAGGCAGACATGGGTCATGCGCGGCTTCTCTTGCAACAGGAAATCCACCACCTCGTCGATGTCGAGATACTCGTAGCGCAGAGCGATATTGATCTCGTCGAGCAGGACGAACCGGATGTCCGGATCGAGGATCTGCTCCCTGGCGATCCTCCAGCCGTTCCGCGCCGCCGCGATGTCGCGGTCGCGATCCTGCGTCTCCCAGGTGAAGCCCTCGCCGGACACGAAGAAGCGGCACTCGTCCGCGAAACGCTCGCGCAGCAAGGACTTCTCGCCGGTCTCCCAGTTGCCCTTGATGAATTGCACGACAGCGCAGGGCATGCCGTGGGCGATGCAGCGCATCACCATGCCGAACCCGGACGAGGATTTCCCCTTGCCCGGGCCGGTATGGACGATGATCAGCCCCTTCTCCTCGGTCTTGCTCTCCATCATCCTGTCGCGCGCGGCCTTGATCCGCTTCATCTTCTCGGCATGGCGCGCCGAGATATCGGCGCTGTCGGAGGCATTGTCGCTCATCGGTCTCTCCCGGGGGGCATGGCTTCGGGCGGCACGAAATCACAGGGATCGGACACCGGCAAGT
>JBKHDP010000135.1:0-7705 GCA_046541255.1 Paracoccaceae bacterium
CGGCGCAGGGCAGCAGGCGCTTCTGGTCCTTCAGATAGGCCTCGGCCATCTCGATCGCGGATGTGGCCGGCGCGTAATAGGCCGAGCCGGTCTTCAGCAGGCCAACGATTTCGGCGCCGCCGTCACGGGTGCGCTGCACGATCGCGTCCAGCTTTTCCTGGGTCGTCCAGCCCATCTCCACCAGGTCGGGCAGCGGGATGCCGCCCACGGTGGAATAGCGCACCAGCGGCACCATCGTGTCGCCATGCCCGCCCAGCACGAAAGCGGTCACGTCCTTCATCGACACGCCGAATTCGAGGCTCAGGAAGTGGCGGAAGCGTGCGCTGTCCAGCACGCCGGCCATGCCGCAGACCTTCTCGTGCGGCAGGCCCGAGAACTCGCGCAGCGCCCAGACCATCGCGTCGAGCGGGTTGGTGATGCAGATGACGAACGCGTCGGGGGCGTTGTCGCGGATGCCCTCGCCCACGGCCTTCATCACCTTCAGATTGATGCACAGCAGGTCATCGCGGCTCATGCCCGGCTTGCGCGGCACGCCTGCGGTGACGATGCAGACATCGGCGCCGGCGATATCGGCATAGTCCTGGGTGCCCTTCAGCGCCGCGTCGAACCCCTCGGAAGGGCCGGATTCGGCGATGTCGAGCGCCTTGCCCTCGGGGGTGCCTTCGGCGATGTCGAACAGGACGACGTCGCCCAGCTCCTTGATGGCGGCGAGGTGGGCGAGCGTGCCGCCGATCTGTCCCGCGCCGATCAGGGCAATCTTGGGTCTGGCCATGGAAGATCTCTCCGGTCCGGTTGAGTTGCGCGCGTTGCCTAGTCCCTTGCGGCACGGCGCGCAAGCCTGCTGCGGAAAGGCGAGCCCCGCCGGCCGCCTTGTGCAGGCGGGCCGAACGGCGCTAAGGCTGCGTGACACGGTGGCTTTTCGGAGGGCCGGGACATGGCGACGATGGACCCGGTGCTGTTCGCGCTCACCGCCTTCGCGGTGCTGTTCGCGGGGATTTCCAAGGGCGGTTTCGGCTCTGGCGCGGCCTTCGCCTCCTCCGCGATTCTGGCGCTGGCGATGCCGCCCGGGCAGGCGCTGGGGATCATGCTGCCGCTTCTGATGCTGATCGATCTGGCCTCGCTCCGGCCCTATTGGGGCAAGTGGGACCGGCAGGCGGCGCGGCTGCTGATCCTGGGCGGGCTGCCCGGCGTGGCGCTGGGCGCGGCGCTTTGGCGGGTGGCCGACGACGACCTGATCCGCCTGCTGCTGGGGCTGATCGCGCTGGGCTTCGTGGCCTGGCGCCTGGCCGGGGCGCGGGGATGGATCCGCCCGGCTGCGCGCCGGCCGGGTGCGGGCTGGGGCGTGGCGGCCGGGCTGGCGGTGGGGTTCACCAGCTTTGTCAGCCATGCGGGGGGGCCGCCTGCGGCGGCCTACCTGCTGGCGGGCCGGCCCGACAAGACCGTCTACCAGGCCACCACCGTTCTGGTGTTCTGGGCGATCAACATCGCCAAGGCGGTGCCCTACGGGTTTCTGGGCATCTTCACCCTGCACACCCTCGCGCTGGACCTGCTGCTGGCGCCTTTCGCCCTGATCGGGACCTGGGCCGGGGTCAAGCTGCACCACCTGGTGCCGGAACGTGCCTTCTTCGCGCTGACCTATCTGCTGCTGACGGCGACCGGCGCCAAGCTGATCTGGGACGCGCTGGCCTGAGCCCTCGCCCGAGTTCCGGCCGGGGGCGCGCGCCGGCAATTTGAAAAATTCTGCGTTGCGGCGAAAACCGCTTGAAGTTTTCGGAAGAAAATGGATTTTTCTGCGCAACTTTGTTTCCCGGAGGCTTGCATGGACCCGCTCTCGCGCCCCTATCGCTCGGTGCTCTACATTCCCGGCTCGAAGGAGCGCGCGCTGGAAAAGGCACGCGGGCTGACGGTGGACGCGATCATCTTCGACCTGGAGGATGCGGTCGCGCCCGAGGCAAAGGCCGAGGCGCGCGCGCTGCTGAAGGCGGAACTGGCGGCGGGCGGCTATGGCAGGCGGGCGCGGATCGTGCGGGTCAACGGGCTCGACACCGACTGGGGCGCCGAGGACGTGGCGATGATGCGGGACGCCGCCTGCGACGCGATCCTGCTGCCCAAGGTGAACGCCGCTTCGGATGTCGTCGCACTGGCCGAGATGCTGCCCGGGGCAATGCCGATCTGGGCGATGATGGAGACCCCGCTGGGCATCCTCAACGCCGGCGAGATCGCCGCGCATCCCCGGCTTCAGGGCTTCGTGGCGGGCACCAACGACCTGGCCAAGGAACTGGGGTGCCGCGCGCGGCCCGACCGGCTGCCGATGCAGATGGCACTGCAAACCATCCTGATGGCCGCGCGGGCGCATGGCGTGGTGGCCGTTGACGGGGTCTACAACCAGTTCAAGGATACCGACGGGCTGCACGCCGAATGCATGCAGGGCCGTGACCTGGGCTTTGACGGCAAGACCCTGATTCACCCCGCCCAGGTGGAGATCGCCAACGAGGTCTTCGCCCCCGCCGAGGGCGAGGTGGCGCTGGCCCGCCGCCAGATCGCCGCCTTCGAGGAGGCGGTGGCGCAGGGCGAGGGCGTGGCCGTGGTGGATGGCAAGATCGTCGAGAACCTGCACGTGGAGACCGCGCGCCGCACCTTGGCGCGCGCGGAAGCCATTGCGGAACTGGCCGATTGAGATAGACGGGACCGGACCTGACACGGGAGACGGACATGGCATTACTCATCCTCGGACTGGCGCTCTGGATCGGTGCGCATCTGTTCAAGCGCGTGGCGCCGGATGCGCGCGCCCGGCTGGGCGATACCGGCAAGGCGCTTGTGGCGGTCGCGGTGCTGGTCAGCATCGTGCTGATGACACTGGGCTACCGGCAGGCGGATACCGCTGTGTTCTGGGGCCGGCACCCGGCCACGGTGGGCATCAACAACCTGCTGATGCTGCTTTCGGTCTACCTGTTCGCCGCGTCGGGCATGAAGACCCGGATCACAAGATATATCCGCCATCCGCAGCTGAGCGCGGTGAAGGCCTGGGCGGTGGCGCATCTTCTGGTGAATGGCGATGTGGCCTCGATCGTGCTGTTCGGCGGGCTGCTGGCCTGGGCAGTGGCCGAGGTGGTCGTCATCAACCGGGCCACGCCGCGTCCGCCCGCGCCCGGGCCTGTCCCCATCAGCAAGGAGATCATGGCGCTGGCGGGCACCGTGGTGGTGTTCGGCCTGATCTCGGCCATCCACTACTGGCTGGGCTACCCGGTCTTCGGGTGAGCGCGATGAGGCTCTACCGGTTCCTGACCGCCGAGGACAATTCGGCCTTCTGCCACAAGGTGACCGCCGCGCTGAACGCGGGCTGGGAGCTTTACGGCGATCCGACCTATGCCTGGGATGCCGCCAACGGTGTCATGCGCTGCGGCCAGGCCGTGGTGAAGGAGGCCGAGGGCGCCTACAGCCCCGACATCAAGCTGGGAGAGATGTGAATGGCCAAGACCAATCCGGGCCGGTTCTTCGAGGATTACACCGTGGGCGAGGTGATCCCCCACGCGGTGCCGCGCACCCTGTCGGGCGGCGAGCGGGCGATCTATCACGCGCTCTACCCGGCGCGGCACGCGCTCTATTCCTCGGACGAGTTCGCGCGCGTCTGCGGGCTGCCTTCGAGCCCGGTGGACGACCTCGCCGCCTTTCACATCGTCTTCGGCAAGTCGGTGCCCGACATCTCGCTCAACGCGGTGGCGAACCTGGGCTATGCCGAGGCGCGCTGGCTGCGCCCTGTCTATGCCGGTGACACGTTGCGCGCCTCCTCCGAGGTGATCGGGCTGAAGCAGAATTCCAGCGGCAAGACCGGGGTGGTCTATGTGCGCACCACCGGCTTCAACCAGCACGGTCTGCCGGTGATGGAGTTCATCCGCTGGGTCATGGTGCGCAAGCGCGACCCGGAGACCCCCGCGCCCGCGGCGGTGGTGCCCGAGACCGCGCCGCATGTGGCGCCGGACAGGCTGGTGATTCCCGCCGGGCTCGATTTCACGCAATACGATTTCGGCCTTGCGGGCGAGCCGCACCGTCTGTCCGACTACACGGTGGGCGAGCTGATCGATCATGTGGACGGCGTCACGCTGGAAGAGGCCGAGCACATGATGGCCACGCGGTTGTGGCAGAACACCTCCAAGACCCATTTCGACGCCACCCCGCGCGCCGATGGCAAGCGCCTGATCTATGGCGGGCACGTGATCTCGATGGCGCGGGCGCTGTCGTTCAACGGGCTGGGCAATGCGCAGATGATCGCGGCGATCAACGCCGGCGCCCATGCCAATCCCTGTTTCGCCGGCGACACGGTGCGCGCCTGGTCCGAGGTGCTGGACATGGCCGAGACCCCGGCGCCCGGCGTCGGCGCGATCCGGCTGCGGCTGGTGGCCACCAGGGGCGGCGATCCGTTCCGCCTGAAGGGCGACGATGGCAGATACCTGCCCGAGGTGCTGCTGGACCTCGATTACTGGGCCTTCATGCCGGTCTGAGCCGTCGCCGCGCGGACCGGAAATCATGGCCGGCCGGTCAGGTCGCGCAGCCCGCAGCGCGGCGCGCATGCCGCGCGGCCCAGAACCCGCGCCCGGCGCTTTTTTGTGATCACGCAAATCAGGGCAGTGATCACAAACTTGCAAAGAGGCTGGACAGGGCAAAAAAAAAGCGTCAACCCAAGGGCCGACGGCCCGTGACACGGCGCGCCTGCGCCCTAGACCAATGGCCGAGTACGAAAGGGACATCTCATGGCAGACGTGAACCGGGGCAATCGCCCGCTTTCACCCCACCTGCAGATCTACCGCCCGCAAATGACCTCGATGACGTCGATCTTCGTGCGCATCACCGGCAATGCGCTGCTGGTCAGCGGGCTTCTGGTGGTCTGGTGGTTCCTGGCGGCGGCAAGCTCGCCCGAGTCCTTCGCCGTGGCCGACGGCGTGCTGACCAGCTGGTTCGGCGACCTGGTGATGTTCCTGTCGCTCTGGGGTGTCTGGTACCACATGCTGGGCGGCATCCGGCACCTGATCTGGGACAGCGGCCGCGGGCTCGACCTGCAAAGCTCCTACCGGATGGGCTACATCATGATCGGCGGCTCGGTGGTGCTGGCGATCCTCACCGTTCTCGTGATCTGAGGAGGCCGCCATGCGCATCCTGACCGCCCGCAAACGCGCCGAGGGGCTGGGCTCCGCCAAGTCCGGTACCACGCATCACTGGCACATGATCCTCAGCTCCGCGGGGCTGATCGTGCTGGTGCCGCTGTTCATCTTCACCTTCGGTCAGTCGCTGGGTCGCCCCCATGCGGAGGTGATCGCCTATTACCAGCGCCCGTTCCCGGCCCTCGTGGCGGCGCTGACGCTCCTCGTGGGGTTCCTGCACTTCAAGGACGGCGTGCAGACCATGATCGAGGATTACGTGCATGGCATGCGCCAGAAGGTGCTCATCATCGCCATGATCTGCCTGTCCTACGCGGCGGCCGCGACCGGGCTTTTCGCCATCGCGCGCCTGGCCCTCTGACTGACCGGAGCATTCCCGAATGGCTGCATACGAATACGAGACGCATGATTACGACGTGGTCGTGGTGGGGGCCGGCGGCGCCGGTCTGCGCGCGACCCTGGGGATGGCCGAGCAGGGGCTGCGCACCGCCTGCATCACCAAGGTGTTCCCGACCCGCTCGCACACGGTGGCGGCGCAGGGCGGCATCGCCGCGTCGCTGTCCAACATGGGCCCGGACCACTGGCAGTGGCACATGTACGACACGGTGAAGGGGTCGGACTGGCTTGGCGATACCGACGCGATGGAATACCTGGCGCGCGAGGCGCCGGCGGCCGTCTACGAGCTGGAACATTACGGCGTGCCCTTCTCGCGCACCGAAGAGGGCAAGATCTACCAGCGGCCCTTCGGCGGTCACACCACCGAGTTCGGCGAGGGCCCGGCGGTGCAGCGCACCTGTGCCGCCGCCGACCGCACCGGCCATGCCATCCTGCACACGCTCTACGGTCAGAGCCTGAAGAAGCGGGCCGAGTTCTACATCGAGTATTTCGCCATCGACCTGCAGATGAGCGATGACGGCGCCTGCACCGGCGTCGTGTGCTGGAAGCTCGACGACGGCACGATCCACGTGTTCAACGCCAAGATGGTGGTGCTGGCCACCGGCGGCTATGGCCGGGCCTATTTCAGCGCCACCTCCGCCCATACCTGCACCGGCGATGGCGGCGGCATGGTGGCCCGTGCGGGCCTGCCGCTGCAGGACATGGAATTCGTGCAGTTCCACCCCACCGGGATCTACGGCTCGGGCTGCCTGATCACCGAAGGCGCGCGCGGCGAGGGCGGTTATCTGACGAATTCCGAGGGCGAGCGGTTCATGGAGCGCTATGCCCCGCAATACAAGGATCTGGCGCCGCGCGACTATGTCAGCCGCTCGATGACCATGGAGATCCGCGAGGGCCGCGGCGTGGGCCCGAACAAGGACCATATCCATCTCAACCTGAGCCACCTTCCGAAGGAGGCGCTGCAGCTGCGGCTGCCGGGGATCTCGGAATCGGCCAAGATCTTCGCCGGTGTCGATGTCACCAAGGAGCCGATCCCGGTTCTGCCCACGGTCCATTACAACATGGGCGGCATTCCCACCAATTACTGGGGCGAGGTGCTGAACCCCACCGAGGACGACCCGCACGCGGTGGTGCCGGGCCTGATGGCGGTGGGCGAGGCGGGCTGTGCCAGCGTGCATGGCGCGAACCGGCTGGGGTCCAACTCGCTGATCGACCTGGTGGTGTTCGGCCGGGCCGCGGCGATCCGCGCCGGCAAGGTGGTGGACCGCGACGCCGCGGTGCCCGCGACCAACACCGCGCAGGTGGACAAGGCGCTGGAGCGCTTCGACGCGCTGCGCCACGCGGACGGGGCGGTCCCCACCGCCGAGCTGCGGCTGGAGATGCAGCGCACCATGCAGGAAGACGCGGCGGTGTTCCGCACCTCCAAGACGCTGGCCGAAGGGGTCGAGAAGATGACCGCCATCGCCGGCAAGCTGGGCGATCTGAATGTCACCGACCGGTCCATGATCTGGAATTCCGACCTGATGGAGACGCTGGAGCTGACCAACCTGATGCCCAACGCGCTGGCCACCATCGCGGGCGCGGAGGCGCGCAAGGAAAGCCGCGGCGCGCATGCGCACGAGGATTACACCAGCCGCGACGACGAGACCTGGCGCGTGCATACCATCGCCCGGGTGGACGGGGCGAAGGTGGCGCTGAGCTACCGCCCGATCATCGAGGATCCGCTGACGCCCGAGGACCAGGGCGGCATCAGCCTCAAGAAGATCGCGCCGAAGGAACGGGTGTTCTGATGGCCCTTCGGCGGCCGGCTGGCGGCGTGACGGAACGGAGCACCCGGGCGCCGCATGCGCGGCGCGACCGGGACGGGCAATGCATCGCCGGGCGCGCCCTCGCGCGGCGCGCCGGCTGAGCAGAGGAGAGGAAGATGGTTCAACTCACACTGCCGAAGAATTCGCGGATGCGCACCGGCAAGACCTGGCCGAAGCCCGAGGGCGCGACCAACCTTCGCAAGTTCCAGGTCTATCGCTGGAATCCCGATGACGGCGAGAACCCGCGGGTGGATACCTATTTCGTCGATCTCGACGATTGCGGGCCGATGGTGCTGGACGCGCTGATCAAGATCAAGAACGAGATCGACCCCACGCTGACCTTCC
Source organism: Paracoccaceae bacterium (assembly GCA_046541255.1). Taxonomy (GTDB): domain Bacteria; phylum Pseudomonadota; class Alphaproteobacteria; order Rhodobacterales; family Rhodobacteraceae; genus Rhodosalinus. The sequence goes on from JBKHDP010000135.1 coordinate 7,703, forward strand.
GCC
>JBKHDP010000136.1:0-7702 GCA_046541255.1 Paracoccaceae bacterium
CGCGCTCACGGGGTCTCGTCTTCCTCGGGCAGCGTCGCGCGTTGCGTCTCGCGGGCATGCGCCACCACCAGCCCGACCGCCAGCGCGCTGGCGGACAGGGCCACCACGATGCCGGTGATGATCAGCGCCTGCGGCAGCGCGTCGGCCGTGCCGCCGCGCGCGCCCGCCGCGCCCAGGAACAGGAACAGCCCCGAGCCGATCAGGTTGAAGGCGATGACCCGGCGCAGCAGGTGCCGGGCCACGATCATCCCGTAGAACCCGATCCCGATCAGCGCCGCGCCGGTCAGCGCGTAGAGCGAAAGCCCGGTCATCGGCGTTCCGCCTCCGGCTCTTCCGGCGGGCCGATCACCAGGAAGGCGAGCGTCGCCGCGATGGACAGCGCAAGCGCGCTTTCGATGACGAAGATCGCCCCGCCCGCCAGCGCCGGGGGAAAGGTGAGGAAGCCCTCGCCCAGGAGCGCACCCGCCAGCCCGGCCAGCAGGAACAGCGCAGGCCCGGCCACCAGCGCCGCGCGCCAGCGCAAGCGGGTGACGCGCGGCCGCGGCACGACACCGGCCAGCATCGCCACCAGCCCGACCGACGCCAGCACGGTGCCGCCCTGGAAGGCGCCGCCGGGACGGTCGGCGCCGATATAGACCAGATAGATGCCCACCAGCAGCCCCAGCGGCGGCAGCACCCTGCCGAAGCTTGCCATCACCCCGCCGGGGCGGACATGCTGGCGCTGGCCGAGGCGGTTGTGCCAATCCGCGTCGCGGGCCAGCATCCACAGCCCGATCAGGGCCGTCAGCAGCACGGTGCTTTCGAGCAGCGTGTCCCAGGCCCGGAAGTTCAGCAGAACCGCCGTGACCGGGTTGCCGACCCCGGCCTGCGGCAATGCCGCGGCGAGCTCCGGCCCCGGGCGCTCGGGCAGCGGCAGCGCCGTCCAGGCCCAGGCCAGCGCGCCCGAAAGCCCGGCACAGCCCAGCGCGGCCGGCAGATCGATCCGCCCGGCGGGATCGACCTGCGCCCCGAGCCGGGCAAGCCGGCCGAAAGCCGCGAGGAACAGCACCCCGGTGAGTCCCGCGCCGATCGCGGCCTCGGCCAGGGCCACATCGACCGCGTCCAGCCGCGTCCAGGCCAGCGCCATCAGCAGCCCGTAGGCGATGAAGAACACGATCGACCGGAAGATGCCCTGGCCCAGCACGGTCGCCAGCGCCACCGCGAGGATCAGCGCGCAAAGCACCGCGTCCAGCGCCAGCGTCATCGCGCGTCCCGATCGCTCAGCGCGTCCCGCGCCACCAGTTGCGCCACCGTCCCGGCGGCCAGCAGCATCAGCACCCAGATCAGCGCGAGCAGCGCCACCTCGCGCCAGCTTGCGGCCTGGAACGCGATGCCAAGCGCGATGAAACCCAGCCCGAGATTGTCGGCCTTGGTCAGCGCGTGCAGCCGGCTGAACACGTCCGGGAAGCGCAGGAAGCCGATGGCTCCGGCCAGAAAGAAGAACAGCCCGAGCGCGGTGCACAGACAGGTGACCAGATCAGCCATCGGCATCGGCCTCCGGCCGCGCGACGACGCTGTCGTCTTCCTCCGGATCGCCGCCGCCATCCGGGCTGGCGGCCTTCACGAAGCCGATCGCCGCCAGCGCGCCGAACAGCGCGAAGGTCAGCGCCACGTCCAGCGCCGCCCAGCCCTGAACCGGCGCAAGCAGCAGAAGAACCGCGACGCCACCGCTGCCGACAAGCTGCGCGCCCATCATCCGGTCGGCGCGGCCCGGGCCATGCCAGACCCGCAGCAGCGCCGCGGCCAGGCTGCCCAGGATGCCCAGCGCGATGAAGGTCAGCCACGCCGTCATGTCCTGCGCTCCGGCCGCAGCATCGCGGCGATGGCGGCCTCTTCGCGGGGAATGGCGCGGTCGAATCCGGCATCGCGGTCCAGCAGGTGGATCAGCAGCCTGTCGCCCCGCGTGCCGGCGGCCAGCGTTCCCGGCATCAGCGACAGTTCCGCGCCCATGGCCACGCGCCCGCCATCGGGCAGACGCACCGGAACCTCGACCCAGCCAGGGCGCAGCCCCGGCTGCGGCCTCAGCGCGCGCCGCGCCACATCCAGACCTCCCAGCAGCGAACCGGCGAGGAAGGCAGGCAGATGCGCGGCGGCGCGCCAGAGGCTGAGAGGCTGCGCGCCGGGCAGCAGGCGCAGGCTGAACCAGGTCGCGGCGGGCAGGGCGAGAATGCCCAGCGCGAGGCCCTTCGGATCGGGCCCGGTCAGAACCAGCCAGACCCCACCCAGCATCAGGATCCTGTGCAGAACGCTTCGCGACAGCATGGCAACCATACCGGAAGGACACTCGATCGGTTCCACGGTTGCAAGAAAATTCCCCGGCCGGGCGGGCCGGTCGGATCAGTGAATCCGGTGCGGCCCGCTGCGATGCGGTGCCGAACAGGGCACCCGGTGGCGGGCCGCGAAGCCCAGCGCCGCGGTGATCAGCGCCGGATCGTGGTGGCCGGATGTGAGGGCGGCCAGCTCGCTTCGGGCCGCCGCGGTCGCGTCTCGTCGCATCGCCGCCAGCAGCCGAAGAAGTCGCGCCTCGTCCGGCGTGGCATGGGCCCGCGCGGCGAGCGACAGCGGATGCATCACCCGGAACGGGGCACGGCGCGACTGCATCAGCGCGTCGAGCACCGGCAGCAGCCCGGTCACGAGTTGCGGCCCCTGCCGCGGCCCCCAGCGTTCCGAGGCGATGGCGAAAGCGTGGCGCCAGGCCTGCGCCTCGGGCGCGGCGAAGGAGGTGCAGAGATGGCGCAGAATGGCCAGCACGCCGATCTCGAACGGGTCGAGCCCGAGCCCCGCAACCGGCTGATCGTCGCATGGCTCGGGCGTATGGATGCACAGAAAGGCGGGGGCGGGCCCGGTCGGGCCGCTCTCCTCCGGTGGCGGAAAGGCGATATCCCGGGCCGGCATCAGGCGCGGCCCTCGGCAAGGCCGGCATGGGCGCTCGCGCGCGGCGGCACCGGCGGCTCCGGCGTGATGGCCTGTCGGGCCAGAATCGCCAGAGCATCGGTCACGCGCTGTTCGGCGCGGCCCTCGCATAGCAGCATCGCATGGGCGCGGGCGGCTTCGGGCTCGTCGCGCGCCAGCGCCCGAAGCGCGCTCATCAGCAGCCGTTCGTGCCCGGTGACGAAGGCGGCGCAGGCCGGGCAATCGGGCGCGTTGAAGCGGAAACCGGCGCGCCGCGCCTGGCGCAATGTCTGCAGCACCGCCAGCGTCGCCACCGCGACATGCGGGCCCTGATCGTCGCCGAACCCTTCCAGCGCGGCGGCGATGGCGCCGATCCAGCCCTGGCGCTCGGGCGCGGCGAAGCTGACGCAGTAATGGCGCGCCACGGTGAGCACGGCGCGTTCCCTGGCCCCGTAGCCCAGGTCTGCCAGCGGCTGGCCGCGACCCGGTCCCGGGCAGGGTGTCTTTGGCTTGGTCATTGACCCTGGTCTCCATCCCGTGCGGAGGCGGAGGGGCCCGAGGGAAACGGCGCCTCCGCCTCGAAAGGCTCTGTTCGATGCTGTCGCCTTGCGGGACGGGCGTCCGGCTGGGTCTCCCCTTTGTTGACTATAATAGTCGGAAATGCAAGCCCCGACTGCCGGTGAGGGCCGCCGCGGAAGGGGCGGGGCGGCTCAGGCGTTCCGGACAGGGCCGAAGATGTTGCGGTACAGCGCCTCGTGGCCGCTTTGCCCCTCGCCGGTGTCGGCGGTCAGCTCGACATGCCCGGCCAGCAGCAGCTCGGCGAATCCATGCGCCTGGCTCCAGTGCCGCAGCACCTCGTTGCAAAGCCCGGGCTCGTCGGCCGAGGCCACCCCGTGCACCGCCGCCACGCCTTCGGCGATATGACGGTAGGCCGCGCTGGCGGCGGCAACCAGGTCCGCGCTTGCCTCCGGCCGCATCGGGGTATTGAACGCCAGCCGGAACAGCGCAGGCCGCGCCATCACGAAATCCAGATAACCGAGGCCGCTGGCCACCAGCCGTTCATGCGGGTCGTCCGGCGCGGCTTTCTGTCGGGCTTCCATCGCGGCCAGCAGCTGGGCGAAGCCGCGCGCGGCCAGCGCGTCGATCAGCCCGGCACGGTCGCCGAAATGATGCGTCGGGGCGGCATGGCTGACCCCGACCCGCGCCGCCACCCGGCGCAGCGAAAAGCCGTTCACCCCCGATTCGGCCAGCTCGGCCTCGCCGGCATCCAGCAGCGCATTGCGCAGATCGCCATGGTGATAGGGGGCTTGCTTGGACACGGAACCCGACCTGACAGGACTTGCATGGGGACAAAGATGATAACTTGGGGTTGCAAAGAGGAATCTGCAATACTCTTTTGAATCGGATCGAGCCGGGAGAGACGGTCCTCTGCCCGGCCCGGTCGGGCATCGTCGCTTCGACAGCCGCGACCTTACCGCATCAGCACGACAGGAACCTTGCAGGAGCGGACCATTTCGGTGGTGGTCGATCCGATCACCAGGCTGCGGATTCGGCTGTGGCCATAGGCGCCCATGACGACCATGCCGAAGCCTTCCTCGTCCACCAGCTTGCCCAGTTGGGTTTCGGGCTGACCCTGCAGGATTCGCGTCTCGGCGGCGATCCCGGCGGCCTTCAGGAGCGCCTTCGCGTCTTCGAGCCCCTTGCGCGTCTCCGGCGTCTCGCTGCCCACGGTCACGACGGTGATGGCCAGTCGGGCGAAAAGCGGGCTGCGCGCGATATGGTCCACCGCCTTCATCGCGGAGGCGCCGCCGTCATAGGCCACCAGCACGCTGTCGATGGGTTTGAAGGCGCGCGCGGCCACGAAGACCGGACGGTGCGCCGCGCGCACGATCCGTTCGAGGTTGGAGCCCAGATGCCCCTGGGCTAAATCCGCCGCCTCGCCGCGCTTGCCGATGACGATGACGCGGGCCTCGCGCTCGATCTCGCCGATGGCCTCGACGATGTCGCCATGGCGCAGGCGGGTGGTGATGTCGGTCACGCCGTCCTGGTCCACGATGGCGCGGGCATCCTCGAGGATCGCGCGGCCGCGATGGCTGACGAGCTTGGCCCGTTGCGCGTCGAGCTCGGCCAGTTCCTGCATCAGCTTGGTGCGCGCGCCCAGCCGGATCGCGCCGGAGAGGTCGGTCTTGCCGGGCGCGTCGCTCCGGCCGAGCACATGGATCAGTTCCACCGGCGCCTGCGTGCGCTGCGCGATCCAGGCGGCATGGTGGCAGACGCTTTCCGAATAGGCGGAGCCGTCCACCAGGGCGATGATCTTGTCTGTCATGGTCGGTCCTCCTTCAATGATCCATCAGCCTGTCCATGGCGCCGGGCTTGTCGTGGATGGCAAGCTTGTCGACCAGCGTCTCGGTGGCGTCGTTCATGCCCACCACCTCGACTTCCGCGCCGTCGCGGCGGAACTTGAGGATCGCCATGTCCAGCGCCTGCACCGAGGAAATGTCCCAGATATGGGCGCGGCTCACGTCGATCACCACGCGCTCCGGCGCCTCCCTGAAGTCGAAGGCATCCATGAAGTCCTCGACCGAGCCGTAGAAGAGCTGGCCCTCGACATGGTAGGTGCGCACCCGGCCGTCATCGCTGATCTGCGACGTCACGCGGAACAGCTGCGCGATCTTGCCGGCAAAGAAGATGCCAGACAGCAGCACGCCCACCAGCACGCCGATGGCGAGGTTGTGCGTGTAGACCACCGTCGCGACCGTCGCGATCATCACGATCGAGGAGGAGCGCGGATGCAGCGCGAGATTCCTGATCGAGGACCACGAGAAGGTGCCGATCGAGACCATGATCATGATCGCCACCAGCGCCGGCATCGGGATGATGCTGACCAGGTCGCCCAGCCCCACGACGAGGATCAGCAGGAACACCCCCGCGACGAAGCAGGACAGCCGCCCGCGGCCGCCGGATTTCACGTTGATGATCGACTGGCCGATCATGGCGCAGCCCGCCATGCCGCCGATGAAGCCGGTGGCGGTATTGGCGAGGCCCTGGCCCACGCATTCCTGGTTGCGGTCGGATTTCGTGTCGGTCAGGTCATCGACGATGTTCTGCGTCATCAGGCTTTCGAGCAGACCCACCACGGCCACGGCGACCGAATAGGGGAAGATGATCGCCAGCGTCTCGAAGGTGAGCGGGATGTCGGGGATCAGGAAGACCGGCAGCGTGTCGGGCAGGGCGCCCATGTCGCCGACCACGCGCACGTCGAGCCCGAGCGCCAGCGTGAGCCCCGTGAGCACCACGATGGTGACGAGCGGCGAGGGCACGGCCGTGGTCAGAAGCGGAAACAGGTAGATGATGGCCAGCCCCGCGGCGACCAGCGCATAGGTGATCCAGGTGACGCTGCGCGGGTCCAGCTCGGGCAGCTGCGCCATGAAGATCAGGATCGCGAGCGCGTTGACGAAGCCGGTCATCACCGATTTCGACACGTAGCGCATGACGAAGCCCAGCCGCAGCAGCCCGGCGCCGATCTGCAGCAGCCCGGCCAGCACCGTGGCCGCCAGCAGATATTGCAGCCCGTGATCCCTGACCAGCGTGACCATCAGCACCGCCGTCGCCGCCGTGGCGGCCGAGATCATGCCGGGCCGCCCGCCGGTGATCGCGGTGATGACGGCGATCGAGAAACTCGCGTAGAGGCCCACCTTGGGGTCCACGCCGGCGATGATCGAAAAGGCGATGGCCTCGGGGATGAGCGCCAGCGCGACGACAAGCCCGGCAAGCAGGTCGCCGCGAATGTTGCCAAGCCACTGGGCGCGATAGGCGTCGAATGAGAACATGGATTTCCTGTCAGCTACCGGCGGTTACACAAGGCGGGGCCGGTGTGCGAAAGCACCGTTGTCTTGGGTTGTCCGGCGGATCGGCGGCCGGAAGAGCCACCCGGAATCGCTCCCGGGTCCAGGTTCGCTGCAATGCGGCGTAAGCTGTCCGGCCCGGAAGGGCAAGCTTCCGGGCCGATTTTCCGGCCGGGCGCGGCGATTGTCAGTCGATCAGGCCCAGCAGCCGGGCGGCGTTGTTCTTGAGGATGTCGGGGCGCAGCTCGTCCTTGATGGCGATCTGCTCGAAATCCGAAAGCCAGCGTTCCGGCGTGATCATCGGCCAGTCGGACCCGAACAGCACCTTCTTGCGCAGGATCGAGTTGCAGTATTTCACCAGGATCTCGGGGAAATATTTCGGCGACCAGCCCGAGAGGTCGATATGGACATTGGGCTTGTGCTGGGCCACCGCCAGCGCCTCTTCCTGCCAGGGGAAGGAGGGATGTGCCAGGATGATCTTCAGGTCGGGGAAATCCACCGCCACGTCGTCCATCGTCATCGGGTTGGAATATTTCAGCCGCATGCCGTTGCCGCCCGGCATCCCCGAGCCCACCCCGGTCTGGCCGGTGTGGAACAGCGCGATGCAGCCTTCTTCCTGCAGCACCTCGTAGAGCGGATAGGCCATGCGGTCATTGGCGAAGAAGCCCTGCATGGTGGGGTGGAACTTGAAGCCCTTCACCTTGTAGTCGCGGATCAGGCGGCGGGCCTCGCGCACGCCCATCTTGCCCTTCCAGGGGTCGATCGAGGCGAACTGGATCAGCACGTCGGAATTCTCGGCCACCAGCTCGGCCACCTCGTCGTTGCTGTAGCGGCGGTAGCCGGTCTCGCGCTCGGCATCGACGGGAAAGATCACCGCCGCGATGTTCTGCTCGCGGAAATGCGCCGCCGTCTCGGGGATCGTCGGC
>JBKHDP010000137.1:0-7602 GCA_046541255.1 Paracoccaceae bacterium
CTCGTCCACGGAGAAGGTGGTTTCGGCGCGGTAGGTCTGGGGGTTGAGTTCCAGCTCGGTCACGCTGCCGACCTTGACGCCGGCCAGCCGCACATCGGTACCGACAGTCACCCCCTCGACCGAGCGGAAACTCGCGGTAAGCGGATAGCCCGAGCTGTCGCGGCCCATCCCGGTCACCTGCCCGGCATAGATCACGAACCCGACCGCCGCGGCCAGCACGGCGCCGCCCACCAGCACCTCGGTGGCGTTGTGCGACATGTCCGCGCTCCTATTCCGGCGTCCAGGCCTCGTAATCCTGGCGCGGTTTCGGCTCCGGCCGGCGGATCGAGCCCGCCGGCGCATAGGCGAGCGGTGTTCCGGTCAGGTTTTCGTGGTGAGGCTTTTCCCAGGGCTTGTGCGGCAGCGGCCTTTCAGAGGGCGGCTCGTCCCAGGTGCGGTGCAGCCAGCCATGCCAGTCCGGGTCCACCCGGCTGGCCTCTGCCTCGCCGTTGAAAATGACCCAGCGTTTCGAGTCGTCCGCGTTGCGGTAGAAGATGTTGCCCTGCGAATCCTCGCCCATCTTCACGCCGTTGCGCCAGGTAAAGAGCTGGGTGCCGATGGTCTGCGAGTTCCACCAGGTCACCGCCCGCAGCAGGGTGTTCAGAATGCCCATTCAAGCCTCCGCATGTCGCGTCTTCCGTATGGACCAGCGCAGAGAAAACGTCCAGTGCCAGCGACGATGGCCGGCGCGCGACCGCACCGATCCTGCCGCGCCGACATCTCTCTCCCCGAGTTCTCGCTCAGTCTGCCACAAGGCCGCTTCAGCGGCGCAATCCCTTCGTGGAAAGACCTGTCCGCCGATCCGGGGATGCCCGCCGACAGCGACCGGGCGGCACAGCGTGGCTCAGCCCGCCGAGGCGCTTTCCTTCTTGTCCTCGGCATAGATCATCAGCGGCTTGGCATCGGAGGTCACCGCTTCCTCGTTCACCACCACCTCGGACACACCTTCCATGCCCGGCAGTTCGAACATGGTGTCGAGCAGGATATCCTCGAGGATCGAGCGCAGGCCCCGCGCGCCGGTCTTGCGCTTGATCGCCCGCTTGGCGATCGCCGACAGCGCCTCCTCGGTGAAGGTCAGCTGCGTGTCCTCCAGCTCGAACAGGCGCTGATACTGCTTGATCAGCGCGTTCTTGGGCTGGGTCAGGATGGTGACCAGCGCGTCCTCGTCCAGATCCTCCAGCGTGGCGATCACCGGCAGGCGGCCGACGAATTCCGGGATCAGGCCGAATTTCAGCAGATCCTCGGGTTCGAGATCGGTGAAGATCTCACCCACCCCGCGCTCGTCCACGCCACGTACATCGGCGCCGAAGCCCATGGCGCTGCCCTTGCCGCGCTGGGCGATGATCTTGTCCAGCCCGGCGAAGGCGCCGCCGCAGATGAACAGGATGTTGGTGGTGTCCACCTGCAGGAATTCCTGCTGCGGATGCTTGCGCCCGCCCTGCGGCGGCACCGAGGCCACGGTGCCTTCCATCAGCTTCAGCAGCGCCTGCTGCACGCCCTCGCCCGACACGTCGCGGGTGATCGAGGGGTTTTCCGACTTGCGGGTGATCTTGTCGACCTCGTCGATATAGACGATGCCGCGCTGCGCGCGTTCCACGTTGTATTCGCTGGATTGCAGCAGCTTGAGGATGATGTTCTCCACATCCTCGCCGACATAGCCCGCCTCGGTCAGCGTGGTGGCATCGGCCATGGTGAAGGGCACGTCCAGAATCCGCGCCAGCGTCTGCGCCAGCAGCGTCTTGCCGCAGCCGGTCGGGCCGATCAGCAGGATGTTGGACTTGTTGAGCTCGATATCGCCGGACTTGGCGGAGTGGTTGAGCCGCTTGTAATGGTTGTGCACCGCCACCGACAACACGCGCTTGGCTGTCATCTGGCCGATCACGTAATCATCCAGCACGTCGCAGATCTCGCGCGGAGTGGGCACGCCATCGGTGCTTTTCAGCCCCGAGCCCTTGGTCTCCTCGCGGATGATGTCCATGCACAGCTCGACGCACTCGTCGCAGATGAACACGGTCGGGCCTGCGATCAGCTTGCGCACCTCGTGCTGGCTCTTGCCGCAGAAACTGCAATAGAGCGTGTTCTTGCTGTCGCCGCCTGAATTCGTTGCCATGTCACACCTTTCGGGCCGGTTCGTTCGGGGGCGCCGGGCGATCCCGGCGGTGGCCGCTTCCGGACAAGCTTAGGGCAGGGTCCGGCGGTCCACAATGTCAAATTTGGCACGCCGCCCCGGCTGCAACAGGGCGGCGTTTCGTCACGAGCCGGCGTCGTCGCCCTTGTCGCGGCTCTCCACGATCTCGTCGATGAGGCCCCATTCCCTGGCATCCTCGGGCGCCATGAAATTGTCGCGCTCCAGCGCCGCCTCGACCTTCTTGAGCGTCTGGCCGGTATGCTTGACATAGATCTCGTTCAGCCGCCGCTTGAGCTTCAGCGTTTCCTCGGCGTGGATCATGATGTCAGTGGCCTGCCCCTGATAGCCGCCCGAGGGCTGATGCACCATGATGCGGGAATTGGGAAGGCTGAAACGCATCCCCTTCTCGCCCGCCGTCAGCAGCAGCGAGCCCATCGAGGCCGCCTGCCCGATCACCAGCGTGCTGACCTTGGGCTTGATGTACTGCATCGTGTCGTAGATCGACAGGCCGCTCGTCACCACGCCGCCGGGGCTGTTGATGTACATGCTGATTTCCTTCGACGGATTTTCCGCCTCCAGGTGCAGCAACTGGGCCACGATCAGGCTGGACATGCCGTCATGCACGGGGCCCGAGACGAAGATGATCCGCTCCTTCAGCAGGCGCGAGAAGATGTCATAGGCCCGCTCGCCCCGGCTGGTCTGTTCGACCACCATCGGAACGAGGGTATTCATGTAGGTCTCGAATGGGTCTTTCATCTGTGCCTGCCTGCCGTGTTTGAAGGGGATGCTACATTGCTTGGGCTAAGGGAGTCTTAGTGTCGTGCCCGGGGGGCTGCAAGGGGCGGGCCGGGAATCGCCCCCGCCACGCGGGCCGCGTTGAAGCATGATGCCCGCGCCCTAGCTTCGGCTCGCAAGGCAGACCCGGCGAGGACCAGCGCGATGACCGATCCCCAAGGCTTCGAGCCCAGCCGCGCGGCGGGCCTAGCGCGGCTGGCGCGGTTCGTGCCTCGCGCAGGCGTCGACTACGCGCGGATGCGCAATCACGATTTCGGTGCCGGTCGGCATGCCCATGTCTCGCAGCTTTCGCCCTGGCTGCGGCGCCGGCTGGTGACGGAAGAGGAGGTGCTGCAGGCGGTGCTCGCGCGCCATGGCGCCCGCGCCGCCGAGAAATTCGTGCAGGAGCTGTTCTGGCGCAGCTACTGGAAAGGCTGGCTGGAGATGCGGCCCCAGGTCTGGACGGCGTATCGCGCCGGGCTTGCCCGCGCGCGCGACCGGGTGGCCAGCGAATCCGGGCTGCGCGCCGACTGGGAGGCCGCCTGTCGCGGCGAGACCGGCATCGCGGGTTTCGACCATTGGGCGCGGGAACTGGCCGACACGGGCTATCTGCACAACCACGCGCGGATGTGGTTCGCCTCGATCTGGATCTTCACGCTGCGCCTGCCCTGGGAACTGGGCGCGGATTTCTTCCTGCGCCATCTGCTGGATGGCGATCCGGCCTCCAACACGCTGGGCTGGCGCTGGGTGGGCGGGCTGCAGACACCGGGCAAGACCTATCTGGCCCGTGCCTCCAATATCGAGAAATTCACCGGCGGCCGCTTCGCCCCTTCGGGACTGGCGCCACAGGCTCCGCCGCTCGATGCCCCCGCGCACCCGCCGCGCCTGGCCCCGCCCCGGGGCGACCCGTGGGATCCGGCCCGCCCGACCGGCCTGCTGCTGACCGAGGAGGACCTGGCGCCGGGCTTTCTCTTCGAACAGGGGCTGGCGCCGCGCGCCACCGCCTTCCTGTGCTGCGCCGAGGGCCTCAGCCCGCTGCATGTCTCGCCCGGTGTCACGCGCTTCATCCGCGGCGCGATGCAGGATACCGCCACCCGTTGGAACGGGCGGCTGGGCCCGGTCGCCTGGCTGGACAGCCCCGACGCGATCGAGGCCTGGGCCGCAGGGCATGGCGTGGAACAGGTGGTCACGCCCTGGCCCGCCACGGGCCCTGCCGCCGACGCCCTGGCCGGAAAGCCGGTGCGCCGCGTGCTGCGCCCCTATGACGCGGCCGCCTGGCCGCATGCCACGCATGGGTTCTTTCGCTTCAAGGATCGTATCCCCGCCCTGCTCGGACGGATCAAGGGGGTGGCGCCGGTCTGACGCCACCCCCTGCCCTTGTGCCGAAACGCCCCCGGCGCGGGGCGCGGGCGCGGTCAGCCGAACATGTCGGACACGATGCCGGCATACCAGCCCAGGCTTTCCTCGTAGGTCTGCCGGCGCAGCGCGGCATCCTCGCCGGTCTGGCTGATGAAGCTTTCCACGCTGGCGATCTTCTCGTCTGTCGGCTCGTAGGATGCGCCCACCTTCACCCCGTCCTCGGCCGCGATCAGCGACCAGCAGGTGTTGGAGTATCGGGCCGGGAAGGCCCGGCTGTCGGTGAGATCGGCGCGCGCCCTCATGGCCGCGACCTTGGCCTGGCTGTTGGCCGAGAAACCCGATTTCGGCATGTCGCCCTGCGAGGTGGAATCGCCCAGCACGAAGATCGCCTCGTCCATCCGCGAGCGCATCGTGTCCGGCTCCACCGGAACCCAGTTGCCGTCGGTCAGCCCGGCGCGTTCGCAGATCAGGCCCGCCTTCTGCGCCGGGATCACGTTGCAGGCATCGACCGTCTCGACCACGCCGTCGATCGTGACGGTCATCTCGTCGGGGTTCACCTCGACCTTGTCGCCACCGAAATCCGGGCCGATGCGCTCGATCATGCCGGAATAGTGCTTCTGCCAGCCTTCCTCGAACAGCGCCTGCTTGGAGAACTTCTCCTTCGGATCCACCAGCAGGATCTTGGCGGTCGGGTTCTCGGCCTTCAGCTTGGAGGCCACCATCGAGATCCGTTCATAGGGCCCCGGCGGGCAGCGATAGGGGTTGGGCGGGGCGACCATGGCAAAGAGCCCGCCCTCCGGCATCGCCTCGACCTGCGCCTTGAGCAGTTCGGTCTGGCTGCCCGCCTTGTAGGCGTGCGGCATCGCGTTCTGCGCATCGAGACTCCAGCCCGGCACCGACTCCTCGACGAAATCGATGCCCGGACTCAGCACGAGCCGATCGTAGGGCAGCACCGCGCCACCGGCCAGCGTGACGGTTCTCGCGTCGCGGTCGATGCCGACCGCCCAGTCATGCACCACGTTGACCCCGTATTCCGAGGCCAGCGTGCCGTAGGAATGCGCGAGGCTTTCGAGCGACCGGACATCGCCGATATAGAGGTTGGAGAAGAAGCAGGTGTAATAGCTGCGGGTGGGCTCCACCAGCGTCACGTCGATCGCGCCCTCGCTGTCCTTGGCGATGTAGCGCGCGGCGGTGGCGCCGCCGGCGCCGCCGCCCACCACGACGACGCGCGGCTTTCCCTGCGCGCCAAGGCGGGGGGCGGACAGGGCCGCGGCCGCCGCCACGCCGGTTCCGATGAATCCGCGTCGGTTGAGTTTCATGTTGCTCCTCCCTGAGTGGCCGCGGATCATTCCAGATCCGCGAAATACGCGGCGAGCGCCGCGATCTCCTCGTCAGACAAGCGCCCCGTCACCATCTGCATCACGGGGTGCGGCCTGATCTTCTGCTTGTAGGCATGCATGGCGATCACGAAATCCTCTTCCGGCCAGTTCCGGATGCCGGGAATGCCCTGGTCGCTGCCATCGCGCTGATGGCAGGTGGTGCATTCCGAAGAGAGATATTCGCCGAAGGCCGGATCGCCCTCGATCGCCAGGGTTTCCTCCGGCAGGTCGACCTCCTGCCGCAGCGCGGTGGGCTCGGCCTCGGGGATATTGGCGGGGCTGTCGGAAAATTCGCGCAGCCAGGCCAGAAGATCGGCCCGCTCCTCTGGATCCTCCATGCCGCGGAAGGCCATTCGGGTGCGGGTCACCAGCGCGCGCGGATCCTCGATATAGGCGTCGAGCGTCTCCAGCGTCCAGACCAGCCCGTCATCGCCGGCGCGCTGCAGACCCTCGGAATAGTGGAACCCCTCGACCGCCGCCGCCTTGCGGCCGAAGATCCCGTTGAGATGCGGCCCGATGCGGTTCTCCGCATCGGGCCCGATCTGATGACAGCCGACGCATTGCTGCCAGAGTTCCGAGCCGCGCTCGGCATCGCCGATCGGGCGGGCGCTTTCCTGGGCCGGCGCGGCGCTTGCAAGCGCCGCGAAGATCACGATGGAAAGAACAGCCCGTCCGATCGGCATTCTCACTCCTGGTGGAAGGTCTTGAGATACTCGGTGACCGCCACGATGTCTTCCTCGCTGCGCAGCCCGTTGAAGGCCATCTTGGTGCCCTTGACGTAATCGCGCGGCTTGGCCAGGAATTCCGCCAGCGTGTCCGCGTTCCAGACCAGGCCCTCTTCGCCCATGGATGCCATCGTGCGGGAATAGCGGAACCCGTCGATCCCGCCCATGCTGCGCCCGAACAGCTCGTTCAGATGCGGGCCGGTGCGGTTCTGCGCGCCCTCGCCGACCATGTGGCAGGCCTTGCACTGGCGAAACACACCCTCGCCTTCCTCGGCCAGCGCCATGTCGATCTCCATCGCGGCCGGTGCGTCAGCGGCCTCTTCGGCGGGCGCGTCCTCTGCCGGATCGGCCTCGGCGTCCTGCGTCGGGGCTGGCTCGGCGGGGGCGGCGGCCTCCTCCTCGGAGCCCTCTTCCTCCGGTGTCACGTCGAGCACCGTGGCACGCATGGTGATCTCCACGTTCTCCTTGCAGTTTTCCATGCAAGGTTCCCTGCGCCATTGAGCATACTCGGTTTCCTCGCGATCGTCGATGATGAAGCCCTCCGCGTTGGGCAGCTCGACCTCGACGAAATTCTCGTTCGACAGCACGAAATCATCCTCCACCAGGAAGTTGGAGTAGAGGATGTAGGCGGTGATCGCATAGACCTCGTCGGGCGAGAGCGACTGCGCGTTTCCGAAGGGCATCGAACGGTGCACGTAGTCCCAGACGGTCGAGAGATAGGGCCAGTAGCTGCCCACGGTCTTGACCGGATCGGCATCGGCCAGGGTGCCATCGCCGCCAGCCAGTTCCGGCCAGTTGCCCACGCCCTCGGCAAATTCGCCGTGGCAGACCGCGCAGTTTTCCGAGAACAGCGTCTCGCCGTCGAGAACCGACCCCGAGCCCTCGGGAAGGCCCGTGCCATCGGGA
Source organism: Paracoccaceae bacterium (assembly GCA_046541255.1). Lineage (GTDB taxonomy): Bacteria > Pseudomonadota > Alphaproteobacteria > Rhodobacterales > Rhodobacteraceae > Rhodosalinus. The sequence continues at coordinate 7,311 of JBKHDP010000137.1, forward strand.
CGAACGTCGACATCCCAGGCGGCCAGTTCCTCGGGCAGGGCCTCGCGGCCCAGGCCATAATTGGCACCGGCGCCGTTCTGGGCATTGGCGGCCGGCACCAGCCCGGCAGCCGGAGCCGGGGCCTCCGCCTCGGCGATCTCGTAGATCGGCAGGTTCGCACCCAGACGCGGCCGCTCGGGGTAGTCGGAGATGTTGCGATCGGCGAAATTGTAGGCCGCCGTCAGCAGCACCACGAGGCCGAGCGCCGAGCCGCCGTAGAGGTTAAGAGACTTCGACATTTTCGGCCTCCCCG
>JBKHDP010000138.1:0-7566 GCA_046541255.1 Paracoccaceae bacterium
CCCATCGCGGCGGCCAGCCGGGGATCATGGGTGGCCACGATCACCGCGCGCCCTTCGGCGTTCAGGCGAAGCAGGGCGGCGATGATGCGGTCGGCGGTGGCATCGTCAAGATCCGCCGTCGGCTCATCCGCCAGGATCAGGTCCCCCCCGGCAAGGATCGCCCGGGCCACCATCAGTCGACGCGCCTCTCCGCCCGAGATCCCGCCGCCCGTCTCGCCCAGCCGGGTCTCGAGGCCGTCAGGCAGGCGCGCGACGATGCCTGCGGTATCCGCCATCTCCAGCGCCGGTCCGGCATCGCCCCCCCGCGGCGTCAGCCAGTCCCGCAGGGCGATGTCCGGGAAATGGACGCGCTGCGGGATCAGAGCGATCCGCGACCGCCAGGCGTCCGCCCTGTGCGGATCGAGGGGCTGGCCACAGACTTGCAGCCGCCCGGAGGCCAGCGGCACCAACCCCGCCACCGCCGCCAGCGCGGTCGATTTCCCCGACCCGCTGGGTCCGGTAATGGCCAGCGTCTCCCCGGCAGCAAGGGACAGATCGGGCAAGCGCACATGGCGTGACGGAAGAGCCGCCACGGCCCCGAGGCTGCGCAGGCTGAGCGCGCCTTCCAAGGGCGCTGCGCGTTCTCCGCGGCCCACCAGTTCCGCCCGCTCGGCCCGGTCCAGGGCATCCAGTTCCTCGACCACGGCAAAGCCGGCGGCACGGTCGTGCCAGGCGGCGGCGAGATCGCGCAGCGGCTGAAAGAATTCCGGTGCGATCAACAGCAGGAAGACGCCTTCGCCCACGGTCAGGGGCGTCCCCCACGAGCCGAAGCCGATCTCGCCCAGAAGCGTGAACCCGACGAAGACGGCAACCAGCGCCACACCCAATGCCGAGAACAGTTCCAGCACGGTGGATGACAGGAAGGCGACGCGCAAAACGGCCATGGTCCGCTCGCGCAACCCCTCGGCGCGGGCCTCGAAATCCGCGGCGGCCCGATCCGTCGCGCCCAGAAGGCGGATGTCGGTCATCGCCGAGAGCCGATCCAGCAACATGACGTTCATGCTGCCGATCTCGACCATCTGGCGGCGCGAGGCCTCCTCTGCCGCCATGCCGACCAGCGCCATGAAGACCGGAATCAAAGGCCCCGCCACGAGGAGCGTCAGCCCGACAACCCAGGAGATCGAGAAGGACAGGAGAAGGAACAGGACGGGCAGCACGGAGACACGCACCATCGCGACGTGATAGCGGGTGATCCAGGGCTGAAGCAGCGGCAGCTTCTGCACGGTGAGCGAGGCGATGGACGCGGAGCCAACCCCCGCTGGGCGCCGCGCCTCCCGCCGAAGGATTGCTTCCCGCTCGCGTGCGATGGTCGTGTCAGCGGCGCGAAACAGCAGCGCACCCGAGCGGTGATCCAGAATGGCACGCAGACTGCCCAGGGCGGCAAAGAGGGCGGCAGCCAGGATCGTGTCGCCAAGGCTCTCGGCCCCATGCGCCCATCCCGCGATCGCCCAGGCGACCACCGCGGCCTGCGCCGGCCAGAGCATCCCGGCCAGAACCGCCAGCCAGCTCGCTCGATCAAGGTCGCGGGCGACAGGCGCGATGACCCGGTCTTTTGCGAGTTGCCTGGGATTGTTGTTCTCAGGCATGTCGGATCGTGTCATCGCGTCTCAGGGCGCCAGCTCGCCGATTTCGGGTGAATGTGAAGCTCCATTCTCATAGCCCGCCGATCGCGGCGATATCGATGCCTTCCGCGAGAGCGCTTCGGGATGCACCACCCGGATCCAGCCGCGGCCCTGCTCGATCCATCCCGATTCCACAAATCGTTTCAGGTTTCTGGATACGACTTCCCGCACGGTAACAAGTTCGCTGGCAATTTGCTGATGCGTGACATCGATCCGGTCTTCGTCGGCATTGCCCAGCAACCACTCCGCCAATCGTTGAACGGTGCTAAGGCCGCTCGGGGCAGAGGTGCGGGCAAAGAACGCGGGCAGACGTGCCGCGTGTTGCTCGAAGAGAGCGCGGCGAAAAGCGGTGTTCTCATTCACCAGGCAACGAAAGCGATCGGGTGGCAGCGCCAGCCATCTGCTCGGCTGAAGGCAGACAGCGCGCACGGCGATTTCCGAACGCGCCAGGATGGACGCGGAAACAGGCATGCAATCCTGACCGCCGAACGCGCGGCATTCGGCCCAAGGCACCCGCCGGTCCCGGGTGCGGAACCTGACCCGAATGCTGCCTTGGGTCAAAAGAACGAAACGCCTTGGCAGACCCTCCCATTCGAAAGCGATGTCGCCCGCACTTCCCTTTGCCATCTGTCCCCCTGCGGTGCGCACTGCGTCGACCAGCGCGCAAGTCCTGGACCGGCGCGTCACCTGAGCCATCCCGCTTCGGCGAATTCCCTCGCATGCGGGGTGATTGCGGAATGGGTTGCGACCGCCGCGATGCGATCGACAAACGGGCCTGTTGACAGCAAGAACCTGGCGCGCAGGCCATTGAGGTCTGCGGCAAGGCCGCTCGTGACGAAACCGGAGCGCGCCCGGGTCAAGGCGGGGCAACTGGATGTGCAAGCCATGTGACGATCCCCAATACGTGAAATCGATCTTGCATGATGGGCGGGCTTGGAACGGTGACTTCGTCACGTCCGCCTCGGAGCTGATCGTCAGGCTGTGTCACCCGCCCCCTTGGCCCTGGTCGCCGATCGCAACGAGAGCCTGCCCCATCCCGAAGACGCACAGTTTCTTCGTGCGGTCGCCGCTAGAGCATCCGGGAGCGTTCATCTCGGCCGGCTGGTCGCCGGGTCCGATCATCGGCCCGGCGCGTTTTCGGATCAGTCTGCCACCGCCCGGCTTTCTCGCGGAGGTCGGAAGCGTGCCGCCGGAAATTGCGCAATGCGCCGACGGATCGGCTTCAGCCGAAGCTCCCGGCGCTCAGGAAGCTTCCTTGCCCTCGGATTCGATCGGCGGGATCTCGGTGCGATCCTGTTCCGGCGCCCCGCACAGCAGGTCCACCGCCCGGTCGGCGGCATCCTGGAACGGCTCCAGCACGAGGTCGGCGCCCGCGCCGAACAGGTCTTCGGTGTCCTTGAAATGGTGCGACGCCACCGCGACACGACCCCGGAAGCCCGCGCTCCGCGTCAGCTGGATCAGCGTGGTGCGCGTGTCCTCGTGGCTGAGGCCAGTGGGATGGATCGGCACGGTCGAAACCACCCAGCGGGCCTGCGACAGCGGCAGTTCGGCCACGAATTCCGGGTCGGTCGCATCTCCGAACTCGGTCTCCAGGCCCAGCTCGCGCCAGCGCCGGATCGCCAGCGGGTTGAAATCCACCCCCAGCACGCGGATGCCCCGCTTCTTCAGCCGCAATCCGATCGCCGTGCCGAACCGGCCGAGCCCGAACAGGATCACGCTGATCCCGTCGTCGCGATGCGCCCCGGCCTCGGACGGCTCGCGCGGCGTGCCCCTCCGCTCGAACATGCCGAGCAGCGGCTCGAACAGGGCATAGAGCTTGTGCGAATAGGTGATCATGTAGGTCGAGGCCGCGATGGTCACCAGCCCGACCATGGTCACGAGGCCGAGCGCGTCTTCCCGCACATGGCCAAGCGACACGCCCATGGCCACGAAGATCAGTGAAAATTCGCTGATCTGCGCGACGGTCAGGCCGGCCATGAATCCCGTGCGCTTTCGGTAGCCCAGCGCCCCCATGATCGCCAGCACGATCAACGGGTTGCCGATCAGCACGAAAAGCGAGAAGACCACCGCCCCCACGACATGCGTGCCCAGCAGCGACAGGTCCAGCGTGGCGCCCAGCGCGATGAAGAAGAACAGCAGCAGGAAATCGCGCAGCGGCGCCAGCCGTGCCGCGATCGTCTCGCGATAGGGTGTCGAGGCCAGCGCCACGCCCGCCAGCAACCCGCCCACCTCCTTGCCCAGCCCCACGATGTCGCCGAACGCCGCGAACATCGCCGCCATGGCGATGGCGAAGATCACCAGAAGCTCGGGCGCGCGCGCCAGCCGCTCGGTCAGCGGGTTGGCGACGTAGCGCACGAAGAGCACGACCAGCGCCACCATCGCCAGGCCCGAGGCCAGCACCACGGGCACCGAGCCGCCGCCATGCCCGCCGTCACCGGCGCCGATTCCGATCGCCGACAGAACGATCATCGCAAGCACCACGACGAGATCCTGCACGATCAGGAAGCCCAGCGCGATCTGGCCGTGCAGGCTGTCGATCTCGCGCTTGTCCGACAGCAGCTTCACGATGATGATGGTAGAGGAGAAGGTCAGCGCCACGGCGACGTAGAGGCTGGTGACATGGCCAAGCCCCAGCACCAGCCCGATCAGGTAGCCGAAGACCGAGGTGAAGGCGACCTGTCCCAGCCCGGTGAGCAGCGAAACCGCGCCCAGCGAACGGATCAGTTTCACGTCGAGCTTGATCCCGACAAGGAACAGCAGCACCGCGATGCCCAGTTCGGCCAGCAGGCCGATCTGCGCGTCCGAGCGGACCACGTCAAGGACCGAAGGCCCCGCGATCAGCCCCACCGCGATGAAGCTGACGATCAGGGGCTGGCGCAGCACGATACCGAACAGGCCGATTCCCGCCGCCATCACCAGAAGCAGCGCGATCTCGGCGAAGGCAGACGCCAGAATGGCCTCGATCATGCGATACGCCCCGACCCGGTGGCCCGCCGTGCAGGCGTGCTCGCCGTGCAGAGATCCCGCGCCTGGTTTGCGCCCATGTTCCGCTTCCCGCCTCGCGCCATGTTCCGTTCCCGCCCGTGCATATGCCGGACCAGGGTACCGAAACCCGCGCCCCGCCCGATGATCTGCCTCAAATACGGATCGTTTCCGTGCCGGCAGGATGATAAAAGACGCGCGGAACCGCCACAAGGAATTCCCCGATGCAAAAGATCATGCTGGCCACCGATTTTTCCGAACGCTCGGATCGCGCATTGCGGCGCGCGACATTGCTGGCCCGGCAGACCGGCGCCGGGCTGTGCGTGGTGCATGTGGTCGAGGACGACCAGCCCCGGCGCCTGGTCGAGAACGCGCGCGAGGCGGCCGCGGCGCAGTTGCAGGATCTCGGCGAGACGCTGCAGCGTGTCGACGGCCTGGCCTGCGAGACCCGTCTCCTGCTCGGCGCCGCCTTCGACGGCATCGTCCGGGCCGTGGCGGAAGAGCGGCCCGAATTGCTGATCCTGGGGCCGCATCGCCGGCAGGCGCTGCGCGACGTGTTCTCCGGCACGACCGCGGATCGCGCGATCCGCGCCGTGGCCTGCCCGGTGCTGATGGTCAACGCGCCCCCGGTCGCGCCCTATCGGCGGCTGATGCTGGCGACCGATCTCTCGGCCGAGGATGCCCGGCTGGTCACCACCTGCCGCGCGCTCGGGCTGCTGGACGGGGCCGAGGCGCAGCTCCTGCATGTCCATCTCTCGGAGACGGTGCAGCAACTTGCAAGCCATGGCCTGCCCGCGAACGAGCACGGAATGGCAAACGACGCGGCGCATGAGGGCGCCGCCAGCGGCCTCGACGCCTTCGCCCGCAGCGTCGGAATGGCCTCGGCGCCCCGCATGCTGCGCCGCGGGCTGCACGATACCGGAGAAGAGATCCTGCGCGCCGCCAGCGAGGCGTCGGCCGATCTCGTGGTGCTGGGCACCCACGCGCGCAGCGGTCTGGAGAGGTTCTTTCTCGGCAGCGTGGCCGAGGCCGTGCTGCGCCGGGCCGAACGCGACGTGCTGACCGTGCCGCCCCTTCAGGAAGGCTGATCGGGGCGCACCGCGTCAGCCCTGCGGCTGGCGCTCGACCAGCAGCTTGTCGATCCGCAGACCGTCCATGTCGACGATCTCGAAGCGCCAGCCCGCCACCTCGACGCGCTGGCCCACCACCGGCACTTCGCCCAGCCGTTCCAGCACCAGACCGGCGGCGGTGTCGAAGCCCGGCGCCACATCGATCGCAAGCCCCAGATGTTCCTGCAACTCGTCGATCGGCATCCAACCCGCCACCAGCAGCGATCCGTCCTCGCGCTCGACCAGCTTGGGCTCGTCCAGCTCGGTCTCGTCGAAGCCGCCGGCAATGGTGCCCAGCACATCCATCGGGGTCACGATGCCCTCGAAATGGCCGTATTCGTCATAAACCAGCAGCAGGTGGCAGGGCGAGCGGCGCAGCCTGTCGATGACATCCAGCGCGGGCAGCGTCTCCTGGATCACCGGAGCGGGGCGGATCAGCTCCATCGGGTCGAAACCGGCCTCCGTCGTGGCCAGGATGTCGCGGCTCTGCAGCACACCCACGATCTCGTCCGGGCCGCCCCGGCGCAGCGGCAGGCGGGAATGGCCGGAGGACTGGAACCGCGCCAGGATCTGGGCACGGCTCTCATGCGCCTCGGCGATCTCGACCTCGTGGCGCGGGGTCATCAGGCCGCGCGCGCGGCGGTCGGAAAAGCGCATCACGCCGCCGATAAGCTCCTTCTCTGCCCGATGGATCACCCCGGCGCCGGCGGCCTCGGACAGCACGGTGCGGATGTCCTCGTCGCTGACGGAGGTTTCGCGCCGCCCCGACTGGCCGAGCAGCCGCAGCACCAGCTTGCCCGATCGGTCGAGCAGCCAGACCACCGGCGCGGCGATCCGCGACAGCGTCAGCATGGCCGGTGCGACCCGGCTGGCCACCCGCTCCGGCGCCGCGAGCGCGATCTGCTTGGGCACCAGTTCGCCCACGATGAGCGACAGGTAGGTGATGACGAGCACCACCAGACCCACCCCCAGCTCCTGCGCCAACACCTCGGGCACGCCCAGCCCGGGCAGGATCGCGGCCAGACGCTGGCCGATCGTCGCCCCCGAGAAGGCCCCCGCCAGCACACCCACCAGCGTGATGCCGATCTGGACGGTGGACAGGAACCGCCCCGGTTCCGCCGCCAGTGCAAGCGCGATCCCGGCGCCGCGATCGCCGCGTTCGGCGCGGCCGCGCAACCGGCCGGGCCGCGCCGAGACCACCGCCAGTTCCGACATGGCGAGCACGCCGTTCACGCAGATCAGAAGCAGAACGACGGCAATTTCGGTCAACATGATCGGGCCTTGTCTGGCGGCGGAAACGGGCACGGGGAATCGCCCGGACACCTTATCCCGATCGCGCCGCGGCGGCACCGGGCATCTGGGCACATGGCGCCGCAGCGGCCATCAGGTCAGCGCCGAGCCGCCGCATCCGACGGCAATCCGCCCGATCTTCCGCATTCGGTCGGCAAGGCCAATTCCCCACGGCCGGAATTCAAGCTATTCCAGAGGGATGGACATCGTTCTGGTCACCACCGTGATCGCCTCGCTCTTCGTCGTCATCGGCGCGGCCGAACCGCTGGCCGCCCGGCTGCGACTGCCCATGAGCGTGATCCTCGCCGTGCTGGGCGTGCTGATCGGCACCGGCGCGATCTTTTTCCTGCGCACCGATCTGACCGACGCGCTGAATCCGGTGGCCGAGGCGATCCTGGGCTTGCCGATCCGGTCCAACGTGTTCCTCTATGTCTTTCTGCCGACGCTGCTGTTCCAGGCGACGCTGGGGATGAACCTGCGCCGGATGCTGGACGACTGGGTGCCGATCCTCGTTCTCGCGGTCG
>JBKHDP010000139.1:0-7508 GCA_046541255.1 Paracoccaceae bacterium
TCCCGACGACGTGCCGGAGGACGTGCTGGGCCAGCTCGGCAACCGGGTGCAGCATGCGCTGCGCGCCTTCACCGCGCGCGATCGCAAGGCATTGCGGCTGGCTGCCGAAACCTACCGGCCCAATCCCGCCTTCGATACCGAAGGCGCAATTCGTGATGTGGGGGTGGGGGAGGCGGTGACCTCGTTCCTGCAGGCGAAGGGCGCGCCGGGCGTCGTGCAACGCACCCTGGTGCGGCCGCCCGAGTCGCGGCTGGGCACGATCGAGCCGGCCCGGCGCCAGGCCGCCATCGCCGCATCACCGATCGCGGGGAAATACGAGGCGGCGATCGACCGCATCTCGGCCCATGAGCTGCTGAAGGCGCGGGCCGAACAGGCCGCGCAGGCCGCCGAGGAAGCGGAACGGGGGGCGGACGAGGCCGACCCGGCCTCGCGCGAATTCAACGCGGCCCGGCGCTATTCCGGCAGCCGGGTGCCGCGCTCGACCGCGCGGCCGGTGCGGCCCGACACGATTGGCCGCGCCCTCGGGCAGGCCGTGATCGAGGAACTCAGCGGAACCACCGGCCGGCGCATCGTGCGCGGTATCCTGGGCGGGCTGTTCCGGGGGCGCTGACGCCCCCGCCTCAGCGCTCGGGGATCAGCCCGCGCGGCGCGAAGCGCAGCACCAGAAGCAGGATCAGCCCCATGGTCAACAGCCGCATATGGGCCACGCTGTCCAGCAGATGCGCCTTCAGCGCGCTGCCATCGGACATGCCCGCGGTCACGACGCCCATCAGGAACTGGCCGAAGGGTTCCACCTGGACCCAGAGGAACCAGATCAGGAAACCGCCCAGCACCGCGCCGTAATTGTTGCCCGCGCCGCCGACGATCACCATCACCCAGATCAGGAAGGTATAGCGCAGCGGCTGATAGGTGCCCGGTGTCAGCTGGCCGTCGAGCGTGGTCATCATGGCGCCCGCGACACCGCAGATCGCCGAACCCAGGACGAAGACCTGCAGATGCCGGCCGGTGACATCCTTGCCCATCGCCTCGGCGGCCACCTCGTTGTCGCGGATCGCGCGCATCATCCGGCCCCAGGGCGAGTTGAGCGCCCGCTGCGCCATCCACAGCAGCACCAGCAGCACCACGAGGAACAGCGCCGCATAGCCGAGCTTGACATAGAGCGAGGCCGCATGGACCGGGTTCATGCCCAGATCGGATGCCCGGGCGACGAATTCCGGCGTGTTCTGCAGGGTGATCTCGTAGGGCACGGGCCGTGGCAGGCCGATCACGTTCTTCACGCCGCGGCTCAGCCAGTCCTCGTTCTTCAACACCGCGATGATGATCTCGGCGATGCCCAGCGTGGCGATGGCCAGATAGTCCGAGCGCAGGCCAAGCGCGGTCTTGCCGATCAGCCAGGCCGCGCCCGCCGCCAGCAACCCGCCCGCGGGCCAGCCCAGCAGCACCAGCAGGTCGGGCAGCCGGTTGCCATTGGCGTCGCGCGGCACCCCGTCGAGATTGAGCCCGCCGAGAAAACCGCTGGAGGCCGAATTCACGGATTCGATGGCCTGAACCGCGGGATCGAAGATGCCGCGGAACACGAAGAACCCCACCACCAGGATCGCGAAGATCGCGAAGCCGCGCAATTGCCCCTTCGGCATCAATCGGTAGGCCAGCACCGCCGCCGCGATCACCGCCGCGGCGAAGAGCAGCCCGCCGATGGCGCGCAGCCCGCCGGCGCTCCAGGCCTCGGGCACCGGCGGCACCGAGATCAGCACCGCCGCCAGCCCGCCCAGCGCGACAAAGCCCATGACACCGACATTGAACAGGCCGGCGAAGCCCCATTGCAGGTTGACCCCCAGCGCCATGATCGCGCTGACAAGGCCCATGTTGAGGATCAGCAGCGCCGAGTTCCAGCTCTGCAGGAACCCTGTGCCCAGGATCAGCAGCACCACCAGCGCCGACAGGCCGATCTTGCGCGTCGTGTCCGTCATACCGCTTTCCCCCTGAACAGGCCCGTGGGGCGGAACAGCAGCACGATCACCAGGATCACGAAGCTGACCGCGAACTTGTAGTCGGTGGACAGAAGCTGCACCAGCCCGTCGGGTGCCAGGCTCTCGGGCACGACATAGGTGATCACCTTCTTCCACGCATAGGTGATCATCACCTCGGAAAAGGCGATCACGAACCCGCCTGCGATGGCGCCCAGCGGGCTGCCCAGCCCGCCGACGATGGCCGCCGCGAAGATCGGCAGCAGCAGCTGGAAATAGGTGAAGGGCTTGAAGCTCTTGTCCAGCCCGTAAAGCACGCCCGCCACCGTCGCCAGCGCCGCGACGATCAGCCAGGTCACCAGCACCACGCGCTCGGGGCTGATGCCGGAAAGCAGCGCCAGGTCCTCGTTGTCGGAATAGGCGCGCATCGACTTGCCGGTGCGGGTCCTGTTGAGAAACCAGAACAGCAGCGCCACCACGATCACCGCGGTGACCAGGGTGATGCCCTGCGTGGTCCGCAGCGCCAGCCCCTCGTCGAGCCCGGTCATGGCGCGGAAGTCGCGCGCGTTGATGATGAACCGCTCGCCATCGGCGAAGCGCTGGTCATCCGGCCCGATCACGAAACGGGTCAGACCGTTGTAGATGAACATCACGCCCATCGACACGATCACCAGCAGCACCGGCTTGACCCGCTGCGCCCGGTAGAAGCGATAGACCATCCGGTCGGTCGCCAGCACCAGCAGCGCGGCCCCCGCGATCCCGGCCGGCAGGGCCAGAAGCGCCGTGGGCAGCCCGCCCAGGCTCACGCCCATACCCTGCAGCCACCATGTGAACAGGATCGCCACCATCGTGCCGAAGGCCATGGTGTCGCCATGGGCGAAGTTCGAGAACCGCAGGATCCCGTAGATCAGGGTCACCCCCAGCGCGCCCAGCGCCAGCTGGCTGCCATAGGCGATGGCCGGGATCAGCACGAAGTTCGACAGCGCGACGAAGGCGTTCAGCAGCTCCATGCACCCGCCTCCCCGCGCCGCGCCCAGGCTTCTTCTTGGTTGAAATATCCCCGCCGGAGGCACGCGCCGCAGGCGCGTCCGGCGGCCGCCGGGCTTGCGAAAAGGCCGGTCATCCTCATCCCCCCAGGAAACTCTTGCGCACGTCGGGATCCTCCAGCAGCTCCTTGCCGGTGCCGGTATAGGCGTTGCGGCCCTGCACCAGCACATAGCCCTTGTCGGCGATGGCCAGCGCCTGGCGGGCGTTCTGTTCCACCATCAGGATCGGAATGCCGGTGCGGCTGACCTCGATGATCCGGTCGAAAAGCTCGTCCATCACGATGGGCGAGACGCCCGCCGTCGGCTCGTCGAGCATCAGGACCTTGGGCCGGGTCATCAGCGCGCGGCCCACGGCCACCTGCTGGCGCTGCCCGCCCGACAGCTCGCCCGCCGGCTGGCGGCGCTTCTCGCGCAGGATGGGAAACAGGTCGTAGACCTGTTCCATCGTGCCGCGGATGTCGTCCCGGCGGATGAAGGCGCCCATCTCCAGGTTCTCCTCCACCGTCATCGAGGTGAAGATGTTGGAGGTCTGCGGCACGAAACCCATGCCCTTGCGCACCCGTTCCTGCGGCGAGAGGCCGGTGATGTCCTCGCCATCGAGCAGCACGCGGCCGGTATGGATGTTGAGCATGCCGAACACGGCCTTCATGGCGGTCGACTTGCCCGCGCCGTTCGGCCCCACGATCACCGCGATCTCGCCGCGGTCCACCGCGATGGTGCAGTCGTGCAGGATGTCGGCGCCGCGACCATAGCCGCCGGTCATGCCCTCGCCGATCAGGAAGGGATGCGCGCCGGCCACGTGGCGCGCCGCGCTCCGGCTGCGCAACGGTTCGGCGCTGCCGCCGGCACGCGGGTTGGCGATGCTGGCATCCTTGTTGCCGCGGCCGTCCCGGTAGGGGTTGTCGCTCATCCCGCCACCATGTCCTTGTTCTTGAGTCCGGTGCCCAGATAGGCCTCGATCACCGCCTCGTTGGCCTTGATCTCGGCCAGCGTGCCCTCGGCCAGAACCTTGCCCTCGGCCATGCAGATCACCGGATCGCAAAGCCGCTCGATGAAATCCATGTCGTGCTCGATCACCACGAAGGTGTAGCCACGTTCCTTGTTCAGCCGCATGATGGCATCGCCGATGGTGTTGAGAAGCGTCCGGTTGACCCCGGCGCCCACCTCGTCGAGAAACACGATCCGCGCATCCACCATCATGGTTCGGCCCAGTTCCAGAAGCTTCTTCTGTCCGCCCGAAAGATTGCCCGCCTTCTCGTCGCGCAGATGGTCGATGGTGAGGAATTCCAGCACCTCGTCGGCCCTGGCCCGCAACGCGCGCTCTTCCTCGGCGATGCGCTTGCGGCCGAACCAGGTGTTCCACAGCCGTTCGCCCGACTGGCTGCCCGGCACCATCATCAGGTTCTCGCGGCAGCTCATCGAATGGAATTCATGCGCGATCTGGAAGGTCCGCAGAAGCCCCTTGTGGAACAGCGCGTGCGGCGGCAGGCCGGTGATGTCCTCGCCGGCCATGGTGACCCGCCCCGAGGTGGGTTTCAGAACCCCGGCGATCACGTTGAAAAGCGTGGTCTTTCCGGCACCGTTGGGTCCGATCAGCCCGGTGATCGAGCCGGCGGCGATCTCCAGCGATGCGCCATCCACCGCATGGAACCCGCCGAAATGCTTGTGAATGTCCTCGACCCGGATCAAATACGCCTCCCGGCCACATGACATGTGGCTCGTCTGTTGCTGAAACAGCCCGGATTTGCGTCCGGGCCGTTCAGATTTCCCGAAGAGTGGCGTCTCAGCGGAACTGCACCGTCTCGTAGTCGCTGTCGGTCACGGTGTATTCGCGGTAGGTGCCCGCGGCCTCGCCCGGACCGATCAGCTCGACATTGGTGGCGCCGACATAGTCGACCTCGCCACCCTCGGCGAGGATCTCGAGCGCCTTGTCCAGCTCGCCGGGCATGATCGGCTCGCCCGGGGCGTTGGCGACATCCATGAGGTTCTCCGCGATCGCGGCCGGGGTCGCCTCGCCGCCGGCCTGCATGGCCAGCGCGATCAGCGCCGCGGCGTCATAGCTTTCGCGGGTGAACGAGCTGTCGCCGTTGATGCCGGCTGCCTCGGTGATCTCCGTGAAGGCTTCGGTGCCTTCGCCCTCGCTCCACGGCACGGCCCCGAACGAGCCTTCCATGTCCGGGCCCAGATCGGCCAGCAGCGCGTCGGCGAACATGCCGTCGCCCATCACGAAGGTGTCGAAGGCACCGGTGTCGAGCGCCGACTGGATCACGCCCTTGCCGCCCTGGTCGGCATAGCCCAGCACGGCCAGCACCTCGCCGCCGGCCGAGGACAGCGTGGCGACTTCGGCCGAGTAATCGGCCTTGCCGTCCTCGTGGGGCACATTCGCCGTCACGGTGCCGCCGGCCTCTTCGAAGGAGGCGATGAAGCTGTCGGCCAGGCCCTTGCCGTAATCGTTGTTGGTATAGGTCACGGCGACTTCGGAAATGTCCTTGTCGACCAGGATATTGGCCAGAACCTCTCCCTGGCGCGCATCCGAGGGCGCGGTGCGGAAGAACAGCCCGTTATCCTCGGCGGTCGAAAGCGCCGGCGAGGTGGCCGAGGGCGACACCATCGGGATGCCGTTGGACAGGGCGACGTTGGACAGGATCGCCCCGGTCACGCCCGAGCAGTCGGCGCCCATGATCGCGACCACCCCGTCGGTGGTGATCAGGCGCTCGGCCGCGGCGGTGGCGGCGCCGCTGTCGATGCAGGTGGAATCGGCCCGCACGGATTCAAGCATCTGGCCGTCGAGAACGCCGCCGGCCTCGTTGATCTCCTCGATCGCCAACTCGGCCGCATCCGCCATGTTGGGCGTGAGGGATTCGATCGGGCCGGTGAAGCCCAGGATCACGCCGATCTTGATGTCCTCCGCCATTGCGGTGCCCGCCGTCAACGCGGTGGCGGCGGTGGCCATGAGAAGTTTCTTCATGTTCTGTCTCCCTGACTGGAACTAGGACCGTTTTGCACAGTATTCGGCGCGGTTTCAAAAGAAAAGCTTCATCAGGGCCGGTTTTCGCAAGGTCCACCCGGGGCTGGCAACCGAACGGGCGGTTCCTATGTTTCAGGTGAAACAGGGAGGATCGCAATCATGGGACGACAATCCGCCGTGACTCCGCTGCTGGTGCTGGTGCTTGGCCTGACGCCCGCTCTGGCGCCGGAACCCGCCATCGCCGAGCCCGAGCGAATCGAGACCGGCGGACCCGCCGCCGAGGTGACGCTGGTGGCCGACGGCTTCCAGGGGCCCTGGTCGCTCGATTTCCTGCCCGATGGCGGGTTCCTGGTGACCGAAAAGCGAGGCCGCCTGTGGCATCTCGACGAGGCGGGCGCGCGGCAGGAGATCACCGGGCTGCCGGAGATCGCGGATCTGGGGCAGGGCGGGCTGCTCGACGTGGTGGTGCCCCGCGATTTCCGCGAAAGCCGGGAGTTGCTGTTCACCCATGCCCGTCCGCTGGAGGGCGGCGCCGGCACGGCGCTGGCGGCCGCGCGCTGGCCGGAAGGATCCGACCGGCTGGAGGATCTGCGGATCCTTTTCGAGATGACGCCGGGATCATCCGCCGGGCGGCATTTCGGCTCGCGCCTTGTGGAAGGCCCCGAGGGACATCTGTTCTTCACCATCGGGGACCGGGGCGAGATGCAGGCGTCGCAGGATCTGTCGCGCCACAACGGATCGGTCATTCGCCTGAACCGCGACGGCTCGGTGCCCGCCGACAACCCGTTCGTCGACGAGTCCGACGCGCTGCCCGAAATCTGGTCCTACGGGCATCGCAACCCGCAGGGCGCGGCGCTCGATCTCGACGGGAGACTCTGGCTGCACGAGCACGGCGCCCGTGGTGGGGACGAGATCAACAGGATCCGCAAGGGGGCGAATTACGGCTGGCCGGTGATTTCCTACGGGCGGCATTACTCGGGTGAACCGATCGGCGAGGGCACGTCGAAACCGGGAATGGAGCAGCCGGAATTCTACTGGGATCCCTCGATCGCCCCCTCGGGTCTGGCGATCTATTCCGGCGAACTGTTTCCCGAATGGCGCGGCGATTTCCTGGTGGGGTCGCTGAAGTTCGACCATATCGCCGTCATCGGGGGCGATCCGCTGAGCGAGCAGGGCCGGATCGAGGGGCCGCAGACCCGGCGGGTGCGCGACGTGACCGAAGCGCCGGACGGCACGATCTGGTTCATCAACGAGCCCGATGGCGCGATCTACCGGCTCGCCCCGGGCTCGGACGATTAAAGACCGGGCGCCAGCGCGGGAGCCGCGCGCAGGCGCCTCAGATCGACAGCCGCGCCGCGTGGCTGCCGCGCTCGCGGTAGGGCGTGGTGTCGTAATGCGCCCGGTAGCACTTGGAGAAATGCGACGGCGAGGCGAAGCCGCAGGCCAGCGCCACGTTGATCACGCTCATGTCGGTCTGCATCAGCAGGTTGCGCGCCTTCTGCAGCCGAAGCTCCATGTAATAGCGCT
>JBKHDP010000140.1:0-7459 GCA_046541255.1 Paracoccaceae bacterium
GGCCGGTCCGGCGCCCGGCCTCGGTGCGGGCCGCGCCGCGCGCGCGTCTTCCGCCGCCGGTGTCGCGAAGGGATCACCGCCGCGCTGCGCGAGGTAGTCGCTCCAGCCACCGGCATAGAGCGTGGCGCGCCCGTCGCCTTCCATCGCGATGGTGGCGGTTGCCACGCGGTCGAGAAAATCGCGGTCATGGCTGACCAGCAGAACCGTGCCGTCATAGCCGTCGAGCACCTCCTGCAGCAGGTCCAGCGTCTCGATGTCGAGATCGTTGGTGGGCTCGTCCAGCACCAGCAGGTTCGACTCCCGCGCCATCAGCCGGGCCAGCAGCAGCCGCGCCTTCTCGCCGCCCGACAACGCCCGAACCGGGGCGCGGGCCTGACGCTCGTCGAACAGGAAATCCTTGAGATAGCCCACCACATGGCGCGGCTGGCCCCGCACCAGGATCTGGTCCGCCTGGCCCGAGACCCGCATTTCCGGATCGTCGGTCAGGCTTTCCCAGAGCGTCGCATCCGGGTCGAGCCGGGCGCGGGCCTGGTCGAACACGGCGGGCATCAGGTTGGTGCCGTGCCGCACCGTTCCGCTGTCGGGCTCGATTTCCTTCATCAGGATCTTCAGCAGCGTCGTCTTGCCCACGCCGTTCGGCCCGACAAGGGCGATCCGATCGCCGCGCACGATCCGGAAGGAACTGTCGCGGAGGATCACCTTGTCGTCGTAGCGCTTTGAAATGTCTTGCGCCTCGATCACCAGACGGCCCGATTTCGGCCCCGAGTCCAGCGCCATGGCGGCGGTTCCGGGGCGACGGATCAACTCGGCCCGTTCGGCCCGCATCGACTGCAGCGCGCGCAGACGACCCTGGTTGCGCTTGCGCCGCGCGCTGATGCCCTCCACCGCCCAACGGCCCTCGGCACGGATCTTGCGGTCCATCTTGTGGCGGGCAATGTCCTCTTCTTCCCAGAGCTTGTCGCGCCAGGCCTCGAACCCCTCGAATCCCACCTCGGCGCGCCGCACCCGGCCGCGATCGATCCAGAAGGTTTGGCGGGTCAGCCGGTCGAGAAACGCACGGTCATGGCTGATCAGGACATAGGCCCGACGGGTCGCGGCCAGCTGGTCTTCCAGCCACCGGATTGCGGCGATGTCGAGATGGTTGGTCGGCTCGTCCAGCAGCATCAGCTCGGGCGCGCCCGCCATCAGCCGGGCCAGCGCCGCCCGGCGCCGCTCGCCGCCAGAGGCCGCCGCAACGGGCCGTTCGGGATCGAAGGCCAGCCCCTCGGCCGCCAGCGCCACCCGGTATTCCTCGCCCGGCGCCAGCCCGGCGGCGGCGAAATCGCCCAGCGTGGCGAAATCGCCCATCGCCGGGTCCTGTTCCATGTAGCCCACGCTCGCACCGGGCGGCACGACCCGGGCGCCGGCATCGGGCTCGACCAGGCCCGCCATCACCTTCATCAGCGTGGATTTGCCGGAACCGTTACGCCCGACCAGGGCCAGCCGGTCGCCGGGCTGAACCATCAGATCCACCCCGTCGAACAGGGGCGCGCCCCCGAAGGTGAGGGAAACGCCGGAGAGCTGGAGAAGCGGTGCGCGTGCCATGGCCCGCAGCTAAGCCCTTGGGGCGCGAAAGGCAATCCACCCCGACCGTCGTGGGGATTCGCGCCTTGCGCCCGGCCCCTAGCCCGCCACCGCACGCAGCAGGCGCTTGCGCGCAGGCGGGATCGCGCCGATCTCGACGCCGGTGAACACATGCAGCGTGTTCATGTGATCGTCCACCACCGCATGATCGCTGACCCAGCCGCCCATCAGCAGGTAGCTGCGCAGCAGCGGCGGCATCCGCAGCATGGCGAGCCTCGCGTCGGGCTTGCGCCGCAGCCGCTGGGCGAAGCGGAACACGTTCGGCGCCTTGACCCGAGGCAGCCACCGCTTGGGCGCCAGATGGCGTTCCTTGAGCATGGCGAAAGCATCCAGATACTGGTCCGCATCGGTCCCCTGGAACGAGGCGCAACCGAACAGCAGGCCCACGCCCTCGTCATCGACATGGCGCGTCAGCGCGCCCCAGGCCACGCGCAGCACATCCGGGTCATGCACTTCGGGATGGATACAGAACCGGCCCATCTCGACCATCCGGCCCTCGTAGGCTTCCAGCGCGGAGAGTTCGTAGAACTGCGCCGAGTAGCTGCGCGAGATGTCGGCACCGTGCTCCAGCGGCAGGAGGCGGAAGCAGCAGACCAGCCGCCCGCCACGGATTTCCTCGATCAGCACATGGGTGCAGAGCCCGTCGAACGCGTCGGCATCCAGCCCGTCCGCCTCGGCGCCCTGACGCGACGCGGCGAAGGCCAGGTAACGCAGACGCTGGGCCGCGCGCAGGTCGTCGTCCGTTTCGGCGATGCGGGCGCGGTAGCGCCCTCTGGTCAGTGCGATCATGGCCAGCCCTGCCTTTGCCTGCGCCGATGTTATTGGCGTGTGGCCTGACAGACAAGTGCGACGGTATGGTGACGGAACACCCGCCGTCAGTCGATGAAATCCTCGGCCGAGAACCTGCCGAGGCGGCTGAGAAGCTGGCGGATGAAGCTGACATTGCCGCCGGTTTCGGTGACCCGCCGGGTCAGCGGCACGGCCTTGCCATCTTCCAGCCCGTAGCGTTCGATATTGCTGACGGTGCCCTCGGGATCGAAGCTGATGGCCAGCACCTGGCGATCCACGATCTCGGGCGCCCGCCAGGCGAAATGGCGCACCCGGCTTTCGACATAGTAGTAGCCGCTTTCATCGGCGACGCCCGACATCGAAGGCGCGCCGATGGTCTCGGCCACGCTGTCGCGGGTGTCCACGCCGACCACGATCTGTTCCAGATCCTCCTCCGGCGGCGTATAGCCGTGATCGCGGTACTGGGCGGTACAGGCACCGAGCCCGGCCAGTGCCATGGCGGCCACGGCCGCTTTCAGCCCGATTCCCCCAGCTTTCATGGACGCCCTCTTGCCTTGATCCGAGCCGCCTTCTATCCCGCTTACGCAAGAAAGGCCACCCGATCAAGAAAGGAAGCGTGCCCCATGGCCGATGCGCCCGATCCGACACGCCCGATCCGCCTGGCCGACCTGTCAGGCCGCGAGCCGCTTGTCTTCGCTCTCCGTCCCGAGGCCCAGACCCGCGAGGCACTGGCGCGCGAGCTGGGCCTCGACGCGCTGCGCAAACTGTCCTTCTCCGGGGCCTTGCGCCCCGAGGGCCGCGAGGACTGGGTGCTGGACGCCCAACTCGGCGCGACCGTGGTGCAGCCCTGCGTGGTCACGCTGCGTCCGGTCACGACGCGGATCGACGCGCCGGTGACGCGCCGCTATCTGGCGCGGATGGCCGAACCCGAGGCCGAGCCCGGCGCCGAGACCGAGATGCCCGCGGACGACACCGCCGAGCCCCTGCCCGCCCGGCTGGATCTGATGGCGGTGCTGGCAGAGGCGCTGGCGCTGGAACTGCCCGACTACCCGCGCGCCGAAGAGGCCGGCCCCGGCGATGCCCGGGCGACCCCGCCGGGCGCGGCACCGATTGAAGAGGAAGAGGTCAAGCCCTTCGCCGGGCTGGCCGCGCTGCGCGACAAGCTGAAACGCGACGAGGAGTAGGGCCGCGGATTCCCGCTTGCAGAGTTCACGATTCCCTGTATTTTCGCGCCTTCATCCGAATTTGGGGTTGTCCCGGGGGGCGGTTGCGCACTATCAGCCGCTAGACCGTGAACCCCGGGCGGCCCGCCGCCTTGAAACATCAAACGAACCGAGGTCTCGACATGGCCGTCCAGCAGAACAAAGTATCCAAATCGCGCCGCAACAATCGCCGCGCGCATGACGCCCTCGTGGCGGCAAACCCGAACGAGTGCTCCAATTGTGGCGAACTCAAGCGCCCGCATCACGTCTGCGCGTCCTGCGGTCATTACGCCGACCGCGAGGTTGTGGCGATGGTCGAGGAGATCGATCTCGACGAGGACGCTGCCTGAGCCGCATCTGACGGGCCCCCGCATGAGCTCCAGTCCGGAATCAGTGAAGGCGGGTGCCCCCAGCACCGTGATCAGCATCGACGCCATGGGCGGCGATCTGGGCCCGGCGGCAGTCGTCGCCGGAATGGATCGTTCGGCCCGCAAGAACCCGGAGATCCGGTTTCTTCTGCATGGGCCTGCCGACGAGCTGGAACGCCTGCTGGCCAAGCGCCGCGCGCTGGCCGGCCGGTGCGAGATCCGCGATGCGCGCGGTGTCGTCCGCATGGAGGACAAGCCCAGCCAGGTGATGCGCCAGGGCAAGGGCACGTCCATGTGGTCGGCGCTGGAAGCGGTGCGCGAGGGAGAGGCCACGGTCTGCGTGAGCTGCGGCAACACCGGCGCGCTGATGGCGCTGTCGATGGTGCGGCTGCGCAAGCTGGAAGGCGTGAACCGCCCGGCCATCGCGGTGCTATGGCCCTCGCGCAACCCGCAGGGCTTCAACGTGATGCTGGATGTGGGCGCCGATATCCGCGCCGATGCGCATGATCTGCTGCAATACGCCCTGATGGGCACGTCCTACGCGCGCAACGGGCTGGGGCTCGACCGGCCCAGGATCGGCCTGCTCAACGTGGGGACCGAAGAGCACAAGGGCCGCGCCGAACTGCGCGAGGCGCATGAGCTGATCGCGGCCCAGGCCGGTCGCGCGAATTTCGATTTCGTGGGCTTCGTCGAGGGCGGCGACATTCCGGGCAGCCGCGCGGATGTGATCGTGACCGACGGGTTCACCGGCAATGTCGCGCTCAAGACCGGCGAGGGCACCGCCCGGCTGGTCGGCGACCTGCTGCGCGAAGCCTTCGCCTACACGCCGCTGTCGCGGCTGGCATCGCTTCTGGCGCTGACCTCGCTGAAACGTCTGCAGAAACGCATCGATCCGCGCCGTGTGAATGGCGGCGTCTTCCTCGGGCTCAACGGCACGGTGGTGAAGTCGCACGGCGCCGCGGACGCCACCGGCGTTTCCGCGGCGGTGAAACTTGCCTTTCTGCTGGCGCAGTCCGGATTCAACGACAGGCTGGCCGCAAGGGTTGCGGCCGCTCCCACGCTGGGGCAAGACCCGCTGACGGGAGAAAGGGACGGATCGCAGGGATGACACGACGCACCATCGTCAGAGGAGTCGGCCACTACCTGCCCGAACGGGTGGTCCCGAATGCCCATTTCGAAAGCTTTCTCGACACGTCGGACGAGTGGATCCGGGCACGCTCGGGGATCGAACGCCGGCATTTCGCGGCCGAAGGCGAGACGACCTCCTCGATGGCGACGCGGGCCTCGCAGGCCGCGCTGACGGATGCCGGGCTGGAGCCGGGCGATATCGATGCGATCATCCTGGCCACCTCCACCCCCGACCTGACATTCCCCTCCGCGGCCACCATGGTGCAGGCCGAGCTGGGCATGAGCCGCGGCTTCGCCTTCGACATCCAGGCGGTCTGCGCCGGATTCGTCTTCGCGCTGGCCAATGCAAACGCGCTGATCCTCGCGGGCCAGGCCGAGCGCATCCTGGTGATCGGTGCCGAGACCTTCTCGCGCATCATGGACTGGACCGACCGCTCGACCTGCGTGCTGTTCGGCGACGGCGCCGGCGCCCTGGTGCTGGAGGCCGGCGAAGGCAGCGGCGACAAGGCCGATCGCGGCATCCTCTCGGCCGACCTGCATTCCGACGGGCGGCACCGCGACATTCTCTATGTGGATGGCGGCGTCTCGACCCAGAGCACCGGGCATCTGCGGATGCAGGGCAAGGAGGTCTTCCGCCACGCCATCGAGAAGCTGGCGGACACCGCCACGCGGGCGATGGACAGGGCCGGCATTTCCAGCGGCGAGGTGGACTGGATCGTTCCGCACCAGGCCAATATCCGCATCATCCAGGGCACCGCGAAGAAGATGCAGCTGCCGATGGACAACGTTGTGGTCACGGTGCAGGATCACGGAAACACCTCGGCGGCCTCGATCCCGCTGGCGCTGTCGGTGGGCCGCGACCGCGGGCAGATCAAGCCGGGCGATCTGCTGGTCACGGAGGCGATCGGCGGCGGGCTCGCCTGGGGCGCCGTGGTGTTGCGCTGGTAGACGATCGCATCGCGGGTGCAGCCCCCGGGACAAGCTGTTGTTATTGACTCGGAATTTTTTCTGGCCGTAAGGTTGCCCAGCTACAGGGGGATAAGATGGGCCAGAAAACGCTGACACGGATGGATCTCAGCGAAGCGGTGTTCCGCGAGGTGGGACTGTCACGCAACGAATCCGCCGAGCTTGTGGAAAGCGTGCTGCAGCACATGGCGGATGCCCTTGTGCGCGGTGAGCAGGTCAAGATCTCGTCCTTCGGAACCTTCAGCGTGCGGGACAAGGCCGCGCGCGTGGGCCGCAATCCGAAAACCGGCGAGGAAGTGCCGATCCAGCCCCGGCGGGTTCTCACCTTCCGGCCCTCGCATCTCATGAAGGACCGGGTGGCCGAGGGCAACCGGACCTGAGCCTGATCGGAGAGGCCGATGAGCAGCAAGTCGCCAGACGCGTTCCGGACCATCAGCGAGGTGGCCGAGTGGCTGGACACGCCGGCTCATGTGCTGCGCTTCTGGGAAAGCAAGTTCACCCAGGTCAAGCCGGTGAAACGCGCCGGTGGCCGGCGCTACTACCGCCCCGCCGACATGGAGCTGATCGGCGGCATCAAGAAGCTGCTGCATGACGAGGGCATGACCATCAAGGGCGTGCAGAAGATCCTGCGCGAACAGGGCGTGCGTTATGTCGCCGGGCTGTCGCAGCCGATCGATGGCACGGTGCTGGAAACGGAGCCCGAACCGCGGCCCGAGGCCACGGTGCT
Source organism: Paracoccaceae bacterium (assembly GCA_046541255.1). GTDB lineage: Bacteria > Pseudomonadota > Alphaproteobacteria > Rhodobacterales > Rhodobacteraceae > Rhodosalinus. Next base: position 6,804 of record JBKHDP010000140.1, read on the forward strand.
GCCCTTCGGACGCCCCGGCGCCGAGGCCACGCCGGATGCCTCCGCCCCTGCAGCCGGGCAGGACAGCGAATTGCCCGGGTTCCTGCGCGGGGCGCCGCCGCGCCCGGTGCCCGAGGCGGTCGAGGTCGTGCTGAAGGACTCCCCGCCGGAAGCCGCCGACATGCCGCAGGGGCCGGCATCGGAAGCGCCGGACTCGATCTCCGAAACGCCCCCGGCCGAGCCCGAACACCACGCGCCGGAAAAGCCCGGGGCCGAGCCCGTGTCCGGCGGACAGTCCGTGCAGGCGGAGCCGGATCAACCCGCCGCTCCGCCCGCCCGCGTGCCGCGCATCCTTGATCTGCCGCCCGATCCGGCCGATGACGACCCGGCCGTGACGGCATCGCCCGGCCTGCTGTCGCGCCTGCTGTCGCGCACGCAGGGATCTGCCCCCCTGCCAGCGGATCAGGCCCGGGAACTCGCCCGGGAACTGGCCGCGCTGCGCACCCATGTCGCCCGTCTGGCCGCCCCGCACGGGAAATGATGCGCCGGTTTCCGGCCTTGCCGAAATGCGGAATTCGCTCTTGCCCTCGCGATCAAAACAGGTATGAACGCGGCATCGTCGGGCTATGGCGCAGCCTGGTAGCGCGTCCGTCTGGGGGACGGAAGGTCGCAGGTTC
>JBKHDP010000141.1:0-7411 GCA_046541255.1 Paracoccaceae bacterium
TGGGGGTGCTGAGCCTCGAGCGCAGGTTTGGCCGTGACCGGCTGGAGGCCGCCTGGGATTGCGCGCCGACCGGATCATCCACAACGCCCATCGCATCGAGTTGACCGGCGACAGCATGCGAAAGAAAGTAAGCGCCCGATTGACCCAGCCCGAAAACCCCGAAATCATCACCAACGAACAGTAACCGCAGCGCAAGGACCCGCCGTCGCCCGCCTGTCCGGGATTTACCGAAACGGCTGTCCGGGACTTAGTGAAATCGCTGTCCGGGAATTCCGAAATCCGCACACAGGCCGCAGCAGGTAGCCGCGCGCCAGCGAGACGCCGACGAACGCGCGGCCGAACCACCCCGTTCAAGGCCAGCCGCAGAGGGACATCCGGTCTTGCGCTGCAGGCCTGCATCAGGTGGCAAAGATGCACTACGCCGAACGACGGTCGAGAAGTGGACAAAGGTGTGGATACACATGATTGAGTCCGTGGCAACTCCATGCGCGGGAGGATTCTTCCTCGATTGACAATATCCCCGCCGGAGGCGGGCCGCACCTGGGTCAGCGCGTCCGGTCGAGTTTGGTCGCCAGGTGGATCAGGCTTTCCGACCCGCGCACACCGCGGGTCTCCCCGATCCGGTCCAGCGTGTCGTCGAGGGCCTCGGTCGAGGCGGCCGAAAGCTGTACCAGCAGGTCGCAGCGCCCCGAGGTGGTATGCACCACCTCCACCGCCGGCAGCGATTTCAGCCGCGCCAGTACCGCGGGGCCGGCGCGTGGCTCGATCGACACGAGCACCGTGGCGCGCAGCGGCGGGCGCAGGGCAGGGCCGGGGCGCAGGGTGTAGCCCGCGATATGGCCCGAGCGCTCCAGCCGCTCGATCCGCGCCTGCACGGTGGAGCGCGCCAGCCCCAGCCGGCGCGCCAGCGTGGCCGCCGGGGCACGGGCGTTCTCGGCCAGCGCGGCGAGCAGGGCCTGATCGGTTTCGTCCATACGCCCATCCATTCCGGCGTTTCGACGGAATTTACCGCAGATTCGGCGAAACCGACAAATGGAATCGGCGGCAAGCCGGCTCACGCTTGAAAAAAACAGCAGGAGGTGCAGTCGATGCAGACCCAGCCGGCCCGGTGGCCCGATCCCGAAACATGCCTGGCGCAGGCCCGTCCCGACAGGCCGATCGCCTTCTTCGCGCCCGACATGCTGCGCGACACCGCGCGGCGGTTCCGCGCGGGCTTTCCCGGCCTCGTGACCTACGCGGTCAAGGCCAATGACACGCCTGTCGTGCTGGAAACGCTGGTCTCCGCCGGGATCACCGCCTTCGACGTCGCCTCGCCGGCCGAGATGGCGCGGGTGCGCGCCGCTCTGCCCTCCGCCGTGCTGCACTATCACAACCCGGTGCGCTCGCCCGCCGAGATCGCCGAGGGCCGCGCCCGGGGCGTGGTCTCGTGGTCGGTGGATTGCCGGGCCGAGCTGGACAAGCTGATGCCGCTGCCGCCCGGGGCCGAGGTGGCGGTGCGCCTGCACCTGCCGGTGCCGGGCGCGGCCTATGATTTCGGCGCCAAGTTCGGTGCCGGACCCGATGTGGCGGCCGGGCTGCTGGCCGAGGTCGCCCGACGCGGGTTGTCGCCTTCGCTCACCTTCCATCCCGGCACCCAATGCGCCGATCCCGAGGCCTGGGCCGCCTATATCGCCCGCGCGGCGGAGGTGGCGCGCAAGGCTGGTGTGCGGCTGTGCCGGCTCAATGTGGGCGGCGGGTTCGCGGCGCATCGCTGCTTGGCGGTCGCCCCCGATCTCGAGGCGGTCTTCGATCGCATCGGGCAGGCGGCGCGGGAGGCCTTCGCGGGTGATCCGCCGCCCCTGGTATGCGAACCGGGCCGGGCGATGGTGGCCGAGGCCTTCACGCTGGCACTGCGGATCAAGGCGCTGCGGTCCGACGGGTCGGTGTTCCTGAATGACGGGATCTATGGCGGGCTGGCCGAACTGCGCGACCTGCCGATGACCGGGCGATTCCGGGTGCTGGGCCCGGACGGGGCGCCGCGCCTTGGGGCCGCGCGGCCGCGCGTCGTGTTCGGCCCGACCTGCGACAGCCTGGACCGTCTGCCCGACCCGGTGCCGCTGCCCGAAGACATGTCCGAAGGCGATTGGCTGATCTTCCCCGGCATGGGGGCCTATTCGCTTGTCGTCTCGACCGGGTTCAATGGCTACGGGCTGACCGACGTGATCGCGGTGACGCGCCCCGCGGCCTGACTGGCCGGATCGGGGCTGGACACCGGCGGCGCGGCCGATAGGTTCCCTGCAGCAGCGCAGCAGGGGGGCATGCCCATGGAAAAGTTCGGACGCAGCCAGCCGGTGACGCGGGTGGAGGATATCCGCTTCCTCACCGGACATGGCCGTTACGTGGACGATATTGCGCCCGCGGATGCGCTGCACGCGGCCTTCCTGCGCGCGCCGGTGGCCCATGCGCGCATCACCGGCCTCGATCTGGAGGAGGCCCGCGCCGCCGAAGGGGTGCATGCGGTCTATGCCGCCGATGATCTGGCCGCGCTGGGCCTCGCGCTGGAAATGGGCGCCACGCTGGTCACCAATCGCGACGGAAGCAAGGCCGCTGCCACCGAACGCACCGTGCTCGCGCGCGGCCGGGTGCGTCATGTGGGCGAGCCGGTGGCCGTGGTCGTGGCCGAGACCCGGGAGCAGGCGCGCGACGCGGCCGAGCTGATCGGCTTCGACTACGAGGATCTGCCCGTCCACATGGAGATCAGTCCCGGCGGCGAACCGCTGCATGACAGCGCGCCCGACAATCGCGGCTATGACTGGGAGATCGGCGACGCGGCTGCTGCCGAGGCGGCCTTCGCCGCGGCCGCCCGTACCGTTCGCCTCGAGGTGGAGGACAACCGCGTCATCGTCAACTCGATGGAGCCGCGCGGCTGTTTCGCCGAATGGCAAGAGGGGCGGCTGCACCTGGCCTTCGGCGGGCAGGGTGTCTGGGCGATGAAGGCCCAGCTTGCCAAGAGCTTCGGTCTGGAGCCCGAGCAGGTGCGGGTGACGATCCCCGATGTGGGCGGCGGCTTCGGCATGAAGGTCGCGCCCTACCCGGAATATTTCGTTACCGCCGCCGCGGCGCGGGCGCTGGGCCGGCCCGTGCGCTGGATGTCCGAGCGCACCGAGGCGATGCTGAGCGACCATGCCGGGCGAGATCTGGTGTCGACCGCGGAACTGGCCTTCGACGCGGACAACCGGATCACGGCCTACCGGGTGCATTCACGCTCGAACCTGGGCGCGTTCAACTCGAATTTCGGGCAGGCGATCCAGAGCAGCCTGTTCTCCAAGGTTCTGACCGGCGTCTACGACATCCCCACCGCCTATCTGCGCGCCGAGGGGTTCTATACCAACACCACCCAGGTGGATGCCTATCGCGGCGCGGGCCGGCCCGAGGCGATCTATGTGCTGGAACGCCTGATGGATCGCGCCGCCCGCGAACTGGGCGAAGACCCGTGGGAGCTGCGGCGCAAGAACTTCATCCCGGCGGACCGGTTCCCCTATGTCACCGTGGTGGGGGAAACCTACGACGTGGGCGATTTCGCCCGGGTGCTCGCCCGGGTCGAGCAGGAGGCCGACCGGGCCGGTTTCGCCGCGCGCAAGGCAGACAGCGCGGCGCGCGGCAAGCTGCGTGGCATGGGGCTGTGCTATTACATCGAAAGCATCCTGGGCGATCCTTCGGAGGGCGCCAGGGTGGTGTTCGAGGCGGACGGCACCGCCAGCATCTATGTGGGCACCCAGTCGAACGGGCAGGGGCACGAAACGGTCTATGCCCGGTTCCTGTCGGATCAGACCGGCATCCCGATGGAGCGGATCCGCGTCGTGCAGGGCGACTCGGACCTGATCGAGAAGGGCGGTGGCACCGGCGGGTCGCGCTCGGTCACGGTCCAGAACACAGCCACGCTGGCGACGGTGGAGCAGATGATCGCCGCCTTCTCGGACTACCTGGCCGAAAAGATGGGCGTGGCGGCCGACGAGGTCCGTTTCGATGACGAACGGTTCCGCGCGCCGGGCTCGAACCTGACGCCAACGCTGCTGGAGGCGGCCGCGATGGCGCGCGAGGACGGCCGGACCGAGCTGCTGAGCCACGCGGCGCGCACCAGGCTGCCTGCGCGCTCCTTCCCGAACGGGGCGCATGTGGCGGAGGTGGAAATCGATCCCGACACCGGCGTGGTGACCGTGGACCGCTATACCGTGGTCGACGATTTCGGCAATCTCATCAATCCGCTGCTGGCCGAGGGGCAGGTGCATGGCGGAATTGCGCAGGGCCTGGGCCAGGCCCTGCTGGAACGCACCGCCTTCGATGCCGACGGGCAGCTTCTGACCGCCAGCTTCATGGATTACGCGATGCCGCGGGCCGATGACCTGCCGATGTATCGTTTCCGCAGCGAACCCGTTCCGTCCACCGCCAACGTTCTGGGGATGAAGGGCTGCGGCGAGGCGGGCACCGTGGGCTCCATGGCGGCGGCGGCCAATGCGGTTCAGGATGCGCTGTGGGAGCGGGGCGTGCGCCGGGCCGACATGCCCTTCACGCCGCATCGCGTCTGGTCGATGCTGGCCGAGGCCGCGGCCTAGGCCGCCCGGCCTGGCCTCAATGCGGTGACGGCCCGCGCCGGATCTCGCCCGCGTCCAGCACTGGGGACGCGTCGAGTTCCGACGCGTTCAGCATTGCCGCCACGCGCTCCAGCGCGGCGACGATCATGGCCTGTTCCCAGTCATCCAGCGCTTCGAACGCCTGGACATATTGCTGTTGCAGCGGGTCGGGCGCGCGCTCGATCACGTCGCGCCCCTCTTCGGTGAGAACGATATTGGTCTGGCGGCGGTCGGTCTCGGACCGTTCGCGGCGGACCATGGCCTTGGCCACGAGCCGGTCGATCAGGGTGGAGATGGTGGCCTGGCTGACCCCCATCTGCGCCGAGATCTGCTTGGGCGTGACGCTGCCATGGGCCGAAACGATCTGCAGAACCCGGATCTGCACCGGAGTCAGCCCGTGCGTCCGCGCAAGATCGCGGCCATAGAGTTCGGTCGCGCGCAGGATCCGGCGCAGGGCGATCAGGCTGGTATCGGTACGGTCCAAGTCCGGCCCCATTGGCTGATGAATCGTCATCTCTCTGGCAGCCTCCTTCGATGCGGACAAGATGTGTTTATGTAGCTTAACTAACTATTGTCGGAGAATTTTCCAATCCCGCGCGTGAAATATTGGTCATGCTAAGGGTCAATGAACTGAAAATAAAAGAAAAAATTGGCAAGGGAATTTTATTGCTTAGCTTAGTTGATATTCCTTCGTGAGGCGATATATTACAGACAACGCAATGAACAAGAGGGAGCAGACCTTGTCCTCCGTCCGTCAGATCGATCCGCGCGCCAATCGCGACGCCGTCACGTTCCGCAAGCCCGTCTCCGCAGACGGTGCCGCGGTGTGGGAACTCATCGCTTCGTGCAAGCCGCTCGACGAGAATTCGATGTATTGCAACCTGATCCAGTGCGATCATTTCCGCGATACCTGCATCCTTGCAGAGCAGGACGGTCAGCCGCTTGGCTGGATCTCGGCCTATATCCTGCCCTACGACCCCGAGACGCTGTTCGTCTGGCAGGTCGCCGTGTCCTCGAAGGCGCGCGGCCTGGGCCTCGGCAAGCGCATGCTGGCCGGGCTGCTGGAGCGGAAGGAGTGCAAGGACGTCACGCGCCTGCAGACCACCATCACGCGTGACAACGATGCCAGCTGGGGGCTTTTCAAGAGCTTTGCGCGCCAGCAGGAGGCCCAGCTGGATGCTCAGGCGCATTTCACGCGCGACACTCATTTCCGCGGCTATCACGCCACCGAACACATGGTGACGATCAAGCTGCCCGAGGCGCTGAAGAAGGCCGCCTGAGCGCGGCCGCCGCCCGGAAATCATCAGACCCAAGAGGTACCCGCCATGCCGACTGACCTGTCAGCCGAAAAGAAGATCTTCGAAACCCGCGAATCCGAAGTGCGCAGCTACTGCCGCAGCTTCGATACCGTGTTCGCCACGGCCAGCGGTTCCACCCTCACCGACACGCAGGGGCGCAGCTATATCGACTTTCTGTCGGGCTGCTCGTCGCTGAACTACGGCCATAACGACCCCGACATGAAGGCCGCGCTGATCGAGCATATCACCGCCGACGGCATCGCCCACGGGCTCGACATGTATTCGCGCGAGAAGGGCGCCTTCCTCGAGACATTCGAGCGGATCGTGCTCGAGCCTCGTGGCATGGACCACAAGGTGATGATGACCGGCCCCACCGGCACCAACGCGGTGGAGGCGGCGATCAAGCTGGCCCGCAAGGTGACCGGCCGCACCAACGTGGTGGCCTTCACCAACGGCTTCCACGGCATGACGCTGGGCGCTCTGGCGCTGACCGGCAATGCCGGCAAGCGCGCGGGGGCCTCGGTGCCGCTCGATAACGTCACGCATCTGCCCTATGACGGTGCGCTGGGCGAGGGGGTGGACACGCTTCCCGTGATCGAGGCGATGATCGAGAACGGCTCCAGCGGCGTGGATCTGCCGGCCGCCTTCGTGGTGGAGCCGATCCAGGGCGAGGGCGGGCTGAACGCCGCGTCCGAGACCTGGCTCAAGGGCCTGGCCGCTCTGGCCAGAAAGCACGGCATCCTGCTGATCATCGACGACATCCAGGCCGGCATCGGCCGCTCGGGCAGTTTCTTCTCGCTCGACGGCATGGGGATCGAGCCTGACATGATCACCCTGGCCAAGTCGCTCTCGGGCTTCGGCCTGCCCTTCGCGCTGGTGCTGCTCAAGCCCGAGCTGGATATCTGGAAGCCGGCCGAACACAACGGCACCTTCCGCGGCAACACGCACGCTTTCGTCACCGCCCGCGTGGCGCTGGAGAAGTTCTGGGCCGACGATGCCTTCAAGGACGAGATCGCCGAAAAGGCGCAGGTGCTGACCGCGCGGCTGGAAGCGATCGCGGCAGACATCCCCGGTTCGCGCCTCAAGGGGCGCGGCATGATGCAGGGTGTCGATGTCGGGTCGGGCGAGCTGGCCGGGGCGATCTGCGCCGAGGCCTTCGAGCACGGCCTTATCATCGAGACCTCGGGCGCCGAGGACGAGGTGGTGAAAGTGCTGGCGCCGCTGACCACTCCGATGGAGCAATTCAAGCAGGGACTTGATATCCTGCACCGGGCGGTGCGCGCCCGGATCGACGACAACAACAAAATCGCTGCGGAGTGACAGCCAGATGATCGTTCGGGATTTCGAAGACCTCAAGAACACCAATCGCACGGTGAGCAATGCCAACTGGACCAGCGTGCGGATGCTGCTGGCGGAGGACGGGATGGGGTTCTCCTTCCACATCACCTTCTTGGAAGCCGGAAGCGAGCACACGTTTCATTACAAGCACCATTTCGAAAGCGT
>JBKHDP010000142.1:0-7380 GCA_046541255.1 Paracoccaceae bacterium
GCTGGGCGTGCTGGCCGAGACGCATGCGGAAACGCCGATGGCGGCGCGGACCTATGGCCAGCCCGCCACGCCCACCAGTTTCGGCGCCGTGGTGGCCGAATGGGGCGCGCCGCTGCTGGACCTGTACGAGGAGATGCAGGCGTTGCGGCCCGCGGTGCTGTGGGTCTCCCTGTCGGGCGCGGCGGGAACCGGCGCGGCGCTGGGGCCGAAAGCGGCCGAGACGCGCGCCGCGCTGGCCGAGGCGCTGGGCCTGCATGATCCGGGCCGCAGCTGGCATGCCGATCGCGGGCCGGTGCTGCGGCTGGCGGGCTGGGCCGCGCGGCTGTCGGCCGCGCTTGCCAAGCCCGGCGAAGACCTGATGCTGATGACCCAGGGCGGCATCGCAGAGCTGCGGCTGGGCAGCACCGGCGGCTCGTCCACCATGCCGCAGAAACGGAACCCGGTCGCGCCCTCGGCGCTGGTGGCGCTGTGCCGCCACGCACAGGGGCTGGCGCAGACGCTGACGCTGGCGGGAAGCCCGCGCCAGCAGCGCGACGGGGCGGCATGGTTCACCGAATGGCTGGCGCTGCCGCCGATGATGCTGGCGCTTCTGGGCGCGCTGGAGCAGGCCCGCGCGCTGGCCCCGGTGCTGGACCCCGACACGCAGGCAATGGCGCGCGCGCTGGCGGCGGGTGGCGGCACGATCCTCGCCGAAAGCCTGAGCTTCGCGCTGGCCGAACACATGCCCCGGCCCGAGGCTCAGGCCGCGGTCAAGGCGCTGTGCCGTGCCGCCGACGAGGCCGGCACGCCGCTGGAAACCCTGGCAAGGCGCGAATATCCCGGGCTCGATCCGGCGCTGTTCGACCCGGCCCGCCACCTGGGCACCGCGCCGCAGGATGCGCGCCGCTTCGCGCTGGCCGCGAAGGCGCTCGCGGGATGAGCGAGCCGGGCAGCAGCGGCCGGCGCCTGCCCATCCTTTTCATCATGCTGACGGTGATGCTCGATTCCATGGGGATCGGGCTGATCCTGCCGGTGCTGCCCGACCTGATCGTCGAGCTTCAGGGCGGCACGCTGGCGGCGGCCGCGATCTGGGGCGGGGTGCTGTCCACCTCCTTCGCGGTGATGCAGTTCCTGTTCGGCCCTCTGCTGGGAACGCTGTCGGACGCGGTGGGTCGGCGGCCGGTGCTGCTGGTCTCGCTCGCGGTGATGGCGGTGGATTACCTTGTCATGGCCCTGGCGGGCTCGATCTGGCTGCTGCTGGCGGCGCGGCTGGTGGGCGGGGTCACCTCGGCCACGCAGGCCACCGCCACCGCCTTCCTGGCCGACATTTCCGCCCCGCACGAGAAGGCCGCGCGCTTCGGGCTGGTGGGGGCGGCCTTCGGGCTGGGCTTCGTGCTGGGCCCGCTGCTGGGCGGGCTTCTGGGCGAGACGGGCACGCGGGCGCCCTTCTACGCGGCCGCCGCGCTGGCCGGTGCCAACGTGATCCTGGGCCTGCTGGTGCTGCCCGAAACCGTGACCGACCGCACCCGGCGCCGATTCGAATGGCGCAGGGCCAACCCGCTGGGCGCGCTGCGCGATATCGGCCGGGTGGCCGACGCGCAGCGGCTGCTTGTGGTCTATTTCCTCTACCAGCTGGCCTTCTACGTCTACCCGGCGACCTGGGCCTATTTCACCCGCGCGCGCTTTGGCTGGGATCCCGGGCTGGTGGGGATCTCGCTGGCGGTGTTCGGTCTGTCCATGGCCGCGGTGCAGGGCGGGCTGATCCGGCTGGCGCTGCGCCGGATGGGCGAGGCCCGGATGGTGCGCGCGGGGCTCGTGCTGTGCATCGGGGCCTTCCTGGCGCTGGCCTTCGTGCCCTGGGGCGGTCTGGTGCTGGCGCTGATCCCGGTGGCGGCGCTGGGCGCGGTGGTGCCCCCGGCGCTGCAATCGATCATGTCGCAGGGCACGGGCGACGACTCGCAGGGCGCACTGCAGGGCGTGCTGACCAGCGTCAACGCGGTGGCGGTGATCCTGGCCCCGCTGCTGATGACCGGCACTTTCGCCGCCTTCACCCACCCGGAAGCGCCGCTCCACCTGCCGGGGGCGGCCTTCCTGCTGTCGGCCGGGCTGGTGGCGGTGGCGCTGGGGGTGTTTTCCCGCTCGCCCCGCCCTTCCGTCGCGTGAGCGGCAGCGCAATCTTCCGGCGCAGACGGGTTTCCTTCTTGCAGGCCGGTCGCCGGACGGGCCAGTCTGGCCCTGAGCATCGAGGGAGGAGCCGCCATGCCCACCGTCAAGGCCGCCGTCAGCACCGGGTTCGGCACACCCCTGCAGATCGAGACGCTGGACCTCGCCCCGCCCGGCCCCAATGACGTGGAGGTGACGCTGGAGGCGGTGGCGATCTGCCATTCCGACATCTCCTATGCCGAGGGCGCCTGGGGCGGCGAATTGCCGATGGTGCTGGGGCACGAGGCATCGGGCCGCGTGACCGCTCTGGGCCCGGGCGTCACCGATATCTCGCCGGGTGCGCGGGTGGTGGTCACCCTGATCCGCTCCTGCGGGCGCTGCCCCAACTGCGCCGCGGGCAGGCCCACGATCTGCACCGGAAATCCGCCGGCTCCCGTGCGCCTGACCCGCCCCGATGGCACGCCGGTCGCGGCGGCGATGAATTGTGGCGCCTTCGCCGAGCGGGTGGTGGTGGACCGCTCGCAGATCGTGCCGCTGCCCGAATCGATGCCGCCCGAAGCGGTCGCGCTGCTGGCCTGCGGCGTGATCACCGGCATCGGCGCGGTGATCAATGCGGGCCATCTGCGCGCGGGCGAGGACGTGGCGGTGATCGGCGCCGGCGGCGTGGGGCTGAACGCGATCCAGGGCGCGCGCATTGCCGGGGCGCGGCGGATCGTGGCGGTGGACATGAGCCCGGAAAAGCTGCAGATCGCCCGGGAATTCGGCGCCACGCATGGCGTGCTCGCCTCGGAAAAGGCGCCCTGGAAAGCCGCGGCGAAGGCGCTGGGCGGGCGCGGCGCCGACCTGGTGGCCGTGACGGTTGGCGCGATCGCCGCCTATGACGATGCCCCCCGTTACCTGGGTTGGGGCGGCAGGCTGGTGATGGTGGGCATGCCCGCCTCGGGCGCCACGGCGCAATACGAGCCGGTCGTGCCCGCCTTCATGGGCCAGCATTTCGTCGGATCCAAGATGGGCGACGTGGTGATCGCCCGCGACATCCCCTGGATGGCCGATCTCTACGAGCAGGGCCGGCTCAAGCTGGACGAGCTGGTCTCGGGCCGCTGGCGGCTGGACCAGGTCAACGAAGCCATCGCCGACACCAGGGCCGGCGGCGCCAGGCGCAACGTCATCCTGTTCTGACCCGCGCGGCCACCGTCCCGCCTGACCGGAGCCGGTCCGGGACCTCTTGGGAGGCCGGCGCGGCCGGAGCAGGACAGCCCGAGGGATCCAGCGCCGCCGCACCGCCGAAACGGAAGGAAACACGCGCATGAAACTGACCGATCTCGATATCATCGTCACCGCGCCGCCCGCGCCGGGCTGGGGCGGACGCTACTGGATCCTGGTGAAGCTGACCACCGATACCGGCATCATCGGCTGGGGCGAATGCTACGCCGCCTCGGTCGGCCCCGAGGCGATGCAGGCGGTGATCCGCGATGTCTTCGCCCGCCACATGGCGGGCGAGAGCCCGGAGAATGTCGAGCTGATGTTCCGCCGCGCCTATTCGGCGGGCTTCACCCAGCGCCCCGACCTGACGGTGATGGGCGCCTTCTCGGGGCTGGAGATCGCCTGCTGGGACATCCTGGGCAAGGATCGCGGCCGCCCGGTCTGGGCGCTGCTGGGCGGCCGGATGAACGACCGGATCCGCGCCTATTCCTATCTCTACCCGCTGCCGGGCCACGCCTTGCCCGATTTCTGGATCTCGCCCGAGATGGCCGCCGAAAGCGCCCTGGCGCTGGTCGAACAGGGCTACACCGCGGTCAAGTTCGACCCGGCCGGGCCCTACACCATCCGCGGTGGCCACCAGCCGGCGCTCTCGGACATCTCGCGCTCGATCGCCTTCTGCGAGGCGGTGCGCGACGCCGTGGGCGACCGGGCGGACCTGCTTTTCGGCACCCATGGCCAGTTCACCGCCGACGGGGCGATCCGGCTGGGACAGGCGCTGGAACCCTACGCTCCGCTGTGGTTCGAGGAGCCGGTGCCGCCCGACGACCCGTCCGGCATGGCCGAGGTGGCGCGTGCGCTGCGCATCCCGGTGGCGGCGGGAGAGCGGCTGACCACCCGGGCCGAGTTCGCCACGCTGCTGCGCATGGGCGCCGCGCGCATCCTGCAACCGGCGCTGGGCCGCGCCGGCGGGATCTGGGAGACCCGCAAGATCGCCGCGCTGGCCGAGGCCTTCAACGCGCAGCTGGCGCCCCATCTCTATGCCGGGCCGGTGGAATGGGCGGCCAATATCCATCTCGCGGCCACCATCCCCAACCTGCTGATGGCCGAAACCATCGAGACCCCGTTCCATGATGCGCTGATCGGCGGCGCGATCCGGGTCGAGGACGGTTTCGTCACCCCGCCCGAGACGCCGGGACTGGGAATCGAGCTGGACGAGGCGCTGGCCCGCGCCCATCCCTACGAGGGCACCGGTTTGCATCTGCAGATGCAGGAGGCCCCCTGCGACTACCGCAACGAGAACGTCTTCGCCGGCGGCGCCCCGCCGCGGAAGGCTTGATTTTCAGCCACGCGGCATACATATCATGCCTCGAATGTATCTCCCGGAGGATTGGCCCATGGCCGATATCGCCACACGCGCGCAGACGCGCCAGGATGCGCCCCTGCCCGCGCCGCCGTCGGAAATGGCCCGCAGCGCCGCAAGCGCCGCGGCCTATCTCAAGACACTGGCCCATGAGGGCCGGCTGATGATCCTGTGCCATCTCGGCTCGGGCGAGAAATCGGTGAGCGAGCTGGAAGAGCTGCTCGACATCCGGCAGGCGGCCGTCAGCCAGATGCTCGCGCGCCTGCGCGAGGAAGGTCTGGTGCAAACCCGCCGCGACGGCAAGACGATCCATTACCGCCTCGCGGATACCGGCACCGAGCAGGTGATCGCCCTGCTCTACCAGCTGTTCTGCGAGAAGGGCGCCGCCCCCGCGATCTGACCCGAGGCCCGCAGCCCGCGCTCTTTCCCGGCTTCTTCTTGGCCTGAAATATCCCGGGGGAGTCCGGCGCAGCCGGACGGGGGCAGAGCCCCCCGCCGGCGCTCAGCCCGGAACACGCTCCCAGGGGCGGGTGAACGTGCCCAGCACATGGCCGATCGCATCGTCGCCCGCCTCGCCCGCCACCTGCGCCACCAGCCCGCGGGTCTTGTCGTCCACCACCGCGACCACCCGCGCGTCCAGCCCGGCCTCGTCCAGCGCGGCATTGTAGACCCGGGTGATCGCGCGCTTTCGCAGGTCGGGCTTGAACACCTTGCCCACCGCGGTCTTGGGCAGTTCGTCCAGCACCTCGATATGCTTGGGGATCGCCGCGCGCTCGTGCACATGCACCCGGGCATGCGCCATCAGCTCCGCCGCCGTCACGCTGGCCCCCGAGACCAGCTCCACGAAGGCGCAGGGCAGCTCGCCGGCATGGGCGTCGGGCTGGCCGATGGCGCCGGCAAAGGCCACGTCGTGATGCGCCAGCAGCGCCTCCTCGATATCCGCGGGGTCGATATTGTGGCCGCCCCGGATGATCAGGTCCTTGGCCCGGCCGGTGATCCACAGATAGCCATCCTCGTCGACCCGCCCCAGGTCGCCGGTGCGCAAATGCGTGCCCTCGTGGAACAGATCGCGGTTCTTCTCCTCCTCGGTATAGGCGAACCCGACATAGACCCCGGGGCTGGAGACGCAGATCTCGCCGATCTCGTTGATCGCGCAATCCTGCGGGCCCTCGGGCGTCTGCTTGACGATGCGCACGTCCGTGTAGGGGAAGGGAATGCCGATCGAGCCCACCTTCTTGGTGCCCTCGGGCGGGTTGCAGGAGACCAGGCAGGTGGCCTCGGTCAGCCCGTAGCCCTCGACGATGGTCACACCGGTGGATTTCTCGAAACGGTTGAACAGTTCCAGAGGCAGCGGCGCCGAGCCCGAGAACGAAGTCTTGACGCTGGAGACATCGGCATCCACCGGGCGCTGCATCAGCGCGCTGATCGCGGTGGGCACGGTGATGATGAAGCTGATCTTCCAGCGCTCCACCAGTTTCCAGAAATTGTCGATCACACCGTCGCCGCGATAGCCGGCAGGCGTCGGGAACACCACATGCGCTCCCGAGGCCAGCGCCGCCATCAGGATGACATGGCAGGCGAAGACATGGAACAGCGGCAGCGGACAGATGATGTTGTCCTCTTCGGTGAAGAGCAGCCGGTGGCCGATCCAGCCATTGTAGATCATGCCCGAATAGAGATGCCGCGCCACCTTGGGCATGCCAGTGGTTCCGCCGGTGTGGAAATAGGCCGCCACCCGGTTGCCACGCGCATCGTCGAATTGCAGCCGATCGCCCGGCATCCGGGCCAGTTCGGCGTTGAAATCCTTCACATCCGCATGATGGTTGGTTCCGGGCTTGGGGCGGATCAGCGGCACGATCCAGCTTTTCGGAGGGGTCAGGTAGCGGTTGAGATCAACCTCCAGCACGGTATGCACCCGGGGCGCGTGACGCACCGCCTCGGCGACCTTCTGGCCCACGTCGGTCTTGGGAAAGGATTTCAGCGTCACCACCACCCGCGCATCCGTCTCGCGCAGGATGGCCGACATCTGTTCGGGCTCCAGCAGCGGGTTGATCGGGTTTGCGATCCCCGCCACCATCCCGCCCAGCAGCGTGATCGTGGTCTCGTTGCAATTGGGCAGGATGTAGGCGACGGTATCGCTCTCGCCCACGCCGAGGTCGCGGAACAGGTTGGCAGCCCGGGTGACCTTGTGGTGAAGCTGTGCCCAGCTCAGCGTCTCGGCCTTGTCCTTCGGCCCCGAAAGCAGCTGGAAGGTGACGGCGGGCCGGTCCGGAAAACGATCCTTCGTCGACGACAGGAAGCCGAAGATCGTCTTCGGCAGATCCCGCGCCTCCCAGGGCATCTCGCTTTCGATGGCGTGCTTGTCGGCAAGCGACACGAAGGCCATGGCGTCTCCTCCAAAACGCTTGGGCCGCGGGCGGCCCGGTTCCATCCCTGGGGACAGGATGGGAAGCTTTCCCTTCCCGCGCAAGCATGACGGCGCGTGACACCGCCGGGGCGGTGTCGGGGGGCGGCCTACTCGGCGGCCATGCCGTCGGTAAACTGCAGCCGCGCCAGCCGGGCATAGAGCCCGCCCTCGGCCACCAGCCGGTCATGCGGGCCCTGGGCCACGATCCGGCCATCTTCCAGCACGATGATCCGGTCGGCCTTCTTCACCGTGGCCAGCCGGTGCGCCA
>JBKHDP010000143.1:0-7335 GCA_046541255.1 Paracoccaceae bacterium
CCATCATCACGTCGTCGAAGGTGAGCGGCGAGTTGACGTTGATGAGCGAGGTCATCACCGTGTTCTCCTGCACGAAGTCCTTTCCGAACAGGATCTCGCACATCTCGACGCTGTCCTGCGCACGGCTGGGCTCGGTGACCGAGCCCATGAAGGGCTTGTCCGTGAGCGTCATGTGGGCGTGCAGCATGTCCAGATGGCGCTTGTTCACCGGCACGTCGGTGGGCTCGCATACGGTGCCGCCGGAATGGTGCAGCCACTTCGCCATGTAGCCCAGCTTCACGAATTTGCGGAAATCCTCCATCGTGGCATAGCGGCGGCCGCCGGCCACGTCGCGCACGAAGGGCGGGCCGTAGACCGGCGCGCAGACCAGCGTCTTGCCGCCGATCTCGACCGATCTGGCCGGGTTGCGCGCATGCTGGGTGAAATGCGCGGGCGCGGTGGCGCACAGCTTGCGCGCCAGCCCGCGCGGAATCCGCACGCGCTCGCCCCGCACGTCCGCGCCGGCCTCGCGCCAAAGCTCCAGCGCGGCCGGGTTCTGCACGAAATTGACGCCGATCTCTTCGAGGATCGTCTCGGCATTGGCCTCGATGATCTCCAGCGCCTCCTCGGTCAGCACCTCGAAATAGGGGATGTTGCGCTCGATATAGCGTGCGGTCTCGAAACTAACCGCGGTGCGCTCGGCCCGGCGCGCCGCGCCTCCGCCGGCGCCGCGGGCTCTTCTGCGGGTCGCTGCGTCTGCCATGAATCACCTCATGCCTGCGGGCGGCCGGGGCCGCGGTTTTGCACAGCGTGTAACGGCTCGGGCGCCCGGCTCAGCGATGATTTGCGCCCTCTTGCGGACGAAAGCGACATGGGCGCCGCCTGGCCCACCCTGCCCCGCGCCGGCAAGCGCCTAGCCGCTTGCGCCTCGCCCCGCGCCGCCCTATTGCATCGGCCATGGAAAACGCCGCCCACGACCGCCTTCTGATCGTCGATTTTGGCAGCCAGGTGACGCAGCTGATCGCGCGTCGCCTGCGCGAGCTGAACACCTATTGCGAAATCCACCCCTTCCAGAAGGTGACGCCCGACTTCCTGCGCGACTTCGCGCCGAAGGCGGTGATCCTGTCCGGCGGGCCGGCCTCGGTCACCGACCCGGGCAGCCCCCGCCCGCCGGAGGCGGTATTCTCGCTGGGGGTTCCGGTTCTGGGGATCTGCTATGGCCAGCAGGTGATGATGCAGATGCTGGGCGGCCGCGTGGAACGGGGCGACGGCACCGCGGAATTCGGCCGCGCCTATGTCGCCCCGGCGGCCGAGCGGCTGGACCTGCTGGAGGGCTGGTTCGCCGAGGGCCGCGAGCAGGTCTGGATGAGCCATGGCGACCATGTTGCCGCCCTCGCCCCCGGTTTCCGGGTCTACGGCACCTCGCCCGGCGCGCCCTTCGCCATCACCGCCGATCCGGCGCGTCATTTCTACGCCGTCCAGTTCCACCCCGAGGTGCACCACACCCCGAATGGCCGGCAGCTCTACGCCAATTTCCTGCGGATCGCGGGATTCACCGGCGACTGGACGATGGGCGCCTATCGCGAGGAGGCGATTCGCCAGATCCGCGACCAGGTGGGCGACGCCCGGGTGATCTGCGGCCTGTCGGGCGGCGTCGACAGTTCGGTGGCCGCTGTGCTGATCCACGAAGCGATCGGCGACCAGCTCACCTGCGTTTTCGTCGATCACGGTCTGTTGCGCCAGAACGAGGCGCAGGAGGTCGTGAGCATGTTCCGCGATCACTACAACATCCCGCTGATCCATGCCGACGAAAGCGAACGCTTCCTGACCGCGCTGGACGGCGTCAGCGACCCCGAGCAGAAGCGCAAGACGATCGGGCGGCTGTTCATCGACGTGTTCCAGAAATACGCCGACGGGATCGAAGGCGCGAGATTTCTCGCGCAGGGCACGCTCTACCCGGACGTGATCGAAAGCGTGTCGTTCTCGGGCGGCCCCTCGGTCACGATCAAGAGCCACCACAATGTGGGCGGCCTGCCGGAGAAGATGGGGTTGAAACTGGTCGAGCCGCTGCGTGAACTGTTCAAGGACGAGGTGCGCGCGCTGGGGCGCGAACTGGGCCTGCCGGACAGTTTCATCGGCCGCCATCCATTTCCCGGCCCCGGTCTGGCCATCCGCTGCCCCGGCGAGATCACCCGCGACAAGCTGGAGATCCTGCGCAAAGCCGATGCCGTCTATATCGACCAGATCCGCCGGCATGGGCTCTATGACGAGATCTGGCAGGCCTTCGTGGCGATCCTGCCGGTGCGCACCGTGGGCGTGATGGGCGACGGGCGGACCTATGATTACGCCTGCGCGCTGCGCGCGGTGACTTCGGTGGATGGCATGACGGCCGATGTCTATCCCTTCACCCACGACTTCCTGTCCGAGACCGCCACGCGGATCATCAACGAGGTGCGCGGGATCAACCGCGTCACCTATGACGTGACCTCGAAACCGCCTGGCACCATCGAGTGGGAATGACGGCAGCTCACGCACCAGCCGCACCGATACCAGACCACGAGACACCCGATGGCCGCCACGGTCCGCAACCGCCACATCGTCTATTTCTTCGATCGTGGATTCCATGCCTGTACCCTGGTCTCGCTGCATTCGGTGCTGGCGCGGACGCCGGGCCCGCTGCGGATCAGCCTGCATCCCACCGCCGAGGCGCCGGACCTGGAAACCGATGCGGCCCGGCTGGCGTCACGCTTCCCGGATGCGTCGATCGAGATCCGGCCGGTGGATATCAGCCGCTTCGAGGATCTGCCGCAGGGCCCGCTGCCGCTGACCTCGAGGGTGCGCCTGCTGCTGCCCACCCTGCATGACGGCCGGCTTCTCTATATCGACGGCGACACGCTGGCGCGCAAGGACATCACCCCGCTTCTGGACACGCCGCTGGAACAGGGAAGCTGCGTCGCGGGCGCGCCGGTGCCGCGCGTGGCGCTGAACCTGTCGCTGGCCGGCGGGACCGGACGTCGCGCCGATAAGGCCCGTGCCAAGATCGCCCGCCAGGCCGCCGGTCTGGGCGGGATCGACATGACCCGCTACTTCAACGCCGGGATCATGATCTTCGATCTGGACCGCATCGCCGAGATGGGCCTGCAAGAGCGGATGACCGATATCCGCAGCACGGTGGACTACCATTCGCGCGACCAGACCTACCTGAACGCGCTGTTCAACCGCCATGTCACGCCCTTCGACCCGGAATGGAACTCGGGCTGGGGCGAGGTGCGCACCGGCAACTCCTACGTTCCGGGCGATGTGCAGGCGCGTTTCCGCATGGCGCGCGAGAACCCGGGCATCCTGCATTACAAGGGCCCGGAGAAGCCTTGGTCCGCACCCACCCCGCCCTTCAAGGCAAGCCTTCTGCTCAAACCCCGCATACGGCGTGCCCGGGCGAAATTCTGGCGCGAATTCCAGGCCGAACGCGCCACGACCGAGGCGGTTCTTGGCCGCAACCTCTGGCCTTGATCGGCCGCCTTTCCCCCATGGGGGCTTGCACGGCCCGGCGCTTCGTCGCATCAGCCTGACATGTCCACCGCCCCGCCCCTGCCCCTGAGCTCCGCCGAGACGCTGCGCGCCAGTTTCTGGATGGCCGGCGCGATCGCCTCCTTCACCGCCATGGCCGTGGCCGGGCGCGAACTGTCCAGCACGCTCGATACCTTCGAGATCATGCTCTATCGCAGCCTCGTGGGCGTGGCGATCGTGACCCTGATCGCGGCGCGCACGGGCACGCTGGCCCAGGCCCGGACCAGGCGATTCGGTCTCCACATGCTGCGCAACGTCACCCATTTCACGGCGCAGAACATGTGGTTCTATGCGATCACCATGATCCCGCTGGCGCAGGCGGTGGCGCTGGAATTCACCTCGCCGCTCTGGGTGGTGGTGCTGGCCCCGCTGCTCTTGGGCGAACGGCTGACGCCGATGCGCGCGCTCTGCGCCGCGCTGGGCTTCATCGGCATCCTGATCGTGGCCCGGCCGGGCGCCGGGCCGATCTCCTGGGGCCAGCTGGCCGGTGCCGGCGCGGCGCTGGGTTTCGCGCTCAACGCGCTCATCACGCGGCGGCTGACAAGCACCGAAAGCGTCACCTGCATCCTGATCTGGATGACGGTGCTTCAGGCGATCTTCGGGCTGCTGGCGGCCGGAGCCGATGGCGACATCGCCCTGCCCCGGCCCGGGTCATCGATCTGGATCCTGGTGGTGGGCACGGCGGGCCTTTCGGCGCATTGGTGCCTGACCTCGGCGCTGGCGATGGCGCCGGCCTCGGTCGTCATGCCGATGGATTTCCTGCGCCTCCCGGTGATCGCGCTGATCGGCATGTTGCTCTATGACGAGGCGCTCGAATGGGCGGTGGTGCTGGGCGCGGCGCTCATCATCGGGGCGAACTGGCTGAACCTGCGCGCCGAGCGCCGTGCCAGGGTTTGACCGCCCCGCGCGCGCCGGGTAATCGGAACGGGGCGCAGGCAGGGAGGCGGGCAATGCTCTACCGCGACGCGGAGGACTGGCTGGCGGCATCGCGCAAGCGGGTGCTGCTGTTCGGCATGTCTGGGCTGGGCAAGACCCATGTCGCCAGCATGCTGCGCGAGACCGGCGACTGGTTCCACTACTCGATCGATTACCGCATCGGCACCCGCTACATGGGCGAGCACATCTCGGACCTGTTCAAGCGCGAGGCGATGCGGGTGCCGGCTCTGCGCGACCTGCTGTTGTCGGACTCGATCCGTATCGACTCGAAGATCCGGTTCCACAATCTTGCCCCGCTGTCGATGTATCTGGGCAAGCCGGGCGACCCGGCGAAGGGCGGGCTGCCCTTCGAGGAATACATGCGCCGGCAGGAACAGCACCGGGAGGCGGAAACCGCGGCCTTGCTGGAGACCGCGCGCTTCATCATCCGCGCCGAGGAAATCTACGGCTACCGGAATTTCGTCTGCGACAGCGGCGGTTCGATCTGCGAAGTGGTCGATCCCGACGATCCGGCCGACCCGGTTCTCACGGCGCTGGAGGACGCCGCGCTGCTGGTCTGGATCGAGGGCAGTGAGGCCCATACCGAGGCGCTGGTGCGCCGTTTCGATCGCGCGCCCAAGCCGATGTATTACCAGCCCGCCTTCCTGCGCGCGCAATGGTCGGCCTATCTGGAAGAGACCGGGCTGGCCGAGGACGCGGTAGACCCCGACGCCTTCGTGCGCCATGTCTATGCCCGCGCGCTGGCGCATCGCCAGCCGCGCTACGCCGCGATGGCCCGACGGGGGATCACGGTTTCCGCCGACGAGGTGGCCGGGCTGCATGACGCCGCGGGATTCGCCCGGCTGATCGCCCGCGCCCTTGAGCGCCGGGGCGCGGCGGTCTAGATACAGCCCTCACCTGCAAGGACATCCCCGCACATGCCGATAAAACTGCCGTCCGACCTGCCCGCCTTCGACGTGCTGACGCGCGAGGGGGTGATGGTGATGGCCGAGGATGCGGCCGACCGGCAGGATATCCGTCCCATCCGCATCGGGTTGCTGAACCTGATGCCGAAGAAGATCCAGACCGAGACGCAATTTGCCCGGCTGATCGGGGCGACGCCCCTGCAGATCGACTTCCGCCTGATCCGCATGACCGAACACCAGTCGCGCAACACCGCCGCGGCGCATATGGAAAGTTTCTACCGTCCCTTCGCCGAGGTCGCCGACAGCGGTGACAAGTTCGACGGGCTGATCATCACCGGCGCGCCGATCGAGCACCTGCCCTTCGAGGCCGTGACCTATTGGGACGAGTTGCGCGAGGTCTTCGACTGGACGCGGAGCCACGTCCATTCCACCTTCGGCGTCTGCTGGGGTGGCATGGCGATGATCCACCATCTTCACGGCGTGCAGAAACACATGCTGCCGCAAAAGGCCTTCGGATGCTTCCGGCATCGCAACCTGATGCCGGCCTCTCCCTATCTGCGGGGCTTCTCGGACGATCTGCTGATCCCGGTCAGCCGCTGGACGGAGATGCGCCAGAACGAGATCGACGCGGCGCCCGGCCTGGTGACGCTGCTGGGCAGCGAAGAGGTGGGGCCCTGCCTGGTCGAGGATGCCGGCAACCGCGCGCTCTATGTCTTCAACCATTTCGAATATGATACGGACACGCTGAAACAGGAATACGATCGCGACATCGCGGCCGGAACGCCCATTGCCGTGCCGGTCAACTACTACCCGGGCGACGACCCCGCGCGCCCGCCGCAGAACCGCTGGCGCAGCCATGCGCATCTGCTCTACGGCAACTGGATCAGCGAGGTCTACCTGACCACGCCCTTCGACATGTCGCAGATCGGGCTGGCCAGTACCGACCTTCGGAAATGACCTGAAGCTTGGCATTCAAGCTCCTGATATCCTTGGCGGCGCTTCTCGCCGTGTTTGCCGGGCTGACGCTCTGGAAAGCCGCCCGACACGAGGCGAGGGCCGAGGCCAGCCACCCGCCCGGCGGCCAGTTCGTCGAGGTCGACGGCCACCGGGTGCATGCCCGGGTCATGGGCACGGGCCCGGACGTGGTGCTGATCCACGGCGCCAGCGGCAACCTGAGGGATTTCACCTTCTCGCTCGCCCCGAAGCTGGCGGAGCGGTACCGCGTCATCGCGCTCGACCGTCCCGGGCTGGGCTACACCGGGCGGCTGGGCCGCAAGGCAGCCAGCCTCGATGCACAGGCGGCGCTGCTGATGCGGGCGGCGGGGCGCCTGGGCGCCGAGCGCCCGATCGTGCTGGGGCACAGCTATGGCGGCGCGGTGGCGCTGACCTGGGCCGCGAACCATCCCGACCGGATCGCCGCGCTGGTGCCGCTGGCGGCCGCCTCGAACCCCTGGCGCAGCGATCTGGAACCCTATTACCGCATCACCGCGCATCCGGTTCTGGGGCCGGTCGCGGTGACGCTGATCTCGGCCTGGGTGCCCGATCGTGTCGTGGAGCGGGCGGTTGCCAAGGTCTTCGCCCCGCAGCCCGCCCCCGAGGGATACGCCGCGCATTTCGGACCGGGCCTGACCCTGCGGCGCGACACGCTGCGCGCCAACGCGCTGCAACGCGCCGCGATCAAGGACGAGATCGCCCGGCTGCATACGCGATGGCAGGACATCTCCGTGCCCACCGAGATCCTGCATGGCACCGAGGATCGCACCGTGGGGTTGGCCATCCATTCCGAACCGCTTTCCCGGCAAATCCCCGACGCCCGTCTCACCCGACTGGAGGGGGTCGGCCACATGCCGCACCACGCCGCCGAGGCGGAGGTGATCGCCGCGGTGGATCGTGCCGCCGCCCGCGCCGGATTGCGCTGACAGATTGCTGTCGCCATAGTCGCCCGAAG
>JBKHDP010000144.1:0-7178 GCA_046541255.1 Paracoccaceae bacterium
TCACACGAGCCTTCCAAGCTCTTGGTGCGGGTTCGATTCCCGCTGCCCGCTCCAGATTTCCCTGCCCTGACCCGGACGTGACCGTCGGCGCCTTGTCGCCGGGCTTTGTCCGCACTTCCCCGCGGGCGCTGGGCCGCGTTAATGCAGCGCGCGCCCGCTTTGCCGCGCCTTCACGCCCTGGGGAGAAGCTGCCGCCAGTTTCCCGCCCTCCGGAGTGCGCCCGATGTCCGATGTCTCCCCCCGCCTTGCCTTGCCCTATCTGCTGCCGGCACAGGCGCAGAAGCATGTCACCCATAACGAGGCGCTTCGCCTGCTGGATGCTGCGGTCCAGTTGAGCGTGGAGGCGTTCGGCCAGACCGTTCCGCCCGGTTTGCCCGAACATGGCGAGGCGCATGCGCTGGGAGCGGGCGCCACCGGCGCATGGGCCGGCCATGATGGCGAGATCGCTGTCTGGTCGGATGGCGCCTGGCTGTTCGTGCGGCCGCAGGAGGGCTGGCGCGCCTGGGGCAGGGCCGAAGCGCAATTGCGGGTCTGGGCCGGCACCGACTGGGCGCCGGTCGCGCCCGATTCCCACCTCGATGGCATAGGGATCGGCACCGGCTGGGATGCGGTGAACCGGCTTTCGGTCGTCTCGGCGGCCTCGCTGTTCAGCCATGACGGGACGGGCCATCAGGTGAAGGTGAACAAGGCCACGCCCGAGGATACGGCCAGCCTGCTGTTCCAGTCCGGCTGGTCGGGCCGGGCCGAGATGGGGCTGGCCGGCAACGACGACTGGTCGATCAAGGTCAGCCCGGACGGCAGCGCCTGGACCGAGGCCATGCGCGTCGATGCCGGCACGGGCGTGCCGGATCTGCAGACCGGCGCCACCATCGGAGGCGCGATGACGTTCCATCGCGAGAATGTCCTCGGCGGTGTCAGCCTGTCCGGGGGCGTTCCGACCGGCGCCCTGATCGAGCATGGCAACAATGCGAACGGCGATTACGTCCGTCTCGCGGATGGGACACAGATCTGCTGGGGCGAGGTGCTGATCAAGCCCGAGACCGACGCCACCACGGGCATCAAGCAGGTGGACTGGATCTTTCCGGCGGCGTTCTCGTCCAGTGGGCCCAGAACA
This sequence comes from Paracoccaceae bacterium, assembly GCA_046541255.1. Taxonomy (GTDB): domain Bacteria; phylum Pseudomonadota; class Alphaproteobacteria; order Rhodobacterales; family Rhodobacteraceae; genus Rhodosalinus. The sequence goes on from JBKHDP010000144.1 coordinate 1,115, forward strand.
TTCGTGACCCATATCGTCAATACGACCAACCCCGAAGCGAGGGGCAGGGTTTCTGCTCGATACCTGGACGCGAATACTGCCGATCTGCGCTACTACGAGGGCGCCGGCACGGCTTCGAATGTCTATACCCGCGCCTTCGCGTTCGGCCGCTGGTAAGGAGGGCATGATGCAAATTCGATTTTCCCCGGTGCGCCGCGACGCCATTCTGACGCTGGAGCGCGCGGGCGACACGCTCATCCTCAATGGCGACCCCATCGACTTTTCCGGCATCCCCGACGGGGCCACGATGCCCCGCGATGCCATCGACAGCCCGTGGTTCGCCGGTCCGGTCGCGCGGATCGACGGCGAGTTGCACCTGATGCTGGTTCTGCCGCATGGCGCGCGGGCGCCGCATGACACGCTGTTTCCCGAGCCGATGACCGTGGTCGCGGACGGCCCGATCCCGGTGCCGCCCTGCGAGATCGGCGCGGCGGCGTTGTGACCCTGGCGGCCGATGCTCTCGGCCGAAACCGGGCAGATCCTGATCGACCACCGCCCGGGTCGGGTGCGTTTCAGGTCCGGTGATCGCGTCGACGCCGCTGGCGGATCAGCTGTCCAGCAGGCGCAGCAGGTAGCTGCCATAAGCATTCTTGCCGAACAGCGCCGCGCGGGCGCGCAATGCCTCTGCGTCGATCCAGCCCTTGTTGTAGGCGATCTCTTCGGGGCTGCCCACCTGCTGGCCCTGGCGGTCCGTCAGGGTGCGCACGAAATTGCCCGCGTCGAGCAGCGAGCCATGAGTGCCGGTATCGAGCCAGGCATAGCCCCGGCCCATCTGCCGCACCTCAAGCGCGCCATCGGCCAGATACATCTCGAGCAAAGAGGTGATCTCCAGCTCGCCGCGCGCCGAGGGGGTGACGGCGCGGGCGCGCGCGGGCGCCGTGCCGTCGAGGAAATAGAGCCCCGTCACCGCGAAGGGCGAGGGAGCCCTGTCCGGCTTCTCGACGATCGCGCGCACCCGGCCCGCGTCATCGAAATCCACCACGCCGTAGCGTTCCGGGTCGGCCACCCGGTAGCCGAATACGGTACCGCCCTCGACGCGCACACCGGTCAGCAGCTCCGGCAGGCCATGTCCGAAGAAGATGTTGTCGCCCAGCACCATCGCGCTGGGCGCTCCGGCCAGGAATCCTTCGGCCAGCAGATAGGCCTGCGCCAGCCCGTCGGGGCTGGGCTGCTCGATATAGCTCAGCGACAGGCCCCATTGGCTGCCATCGCCCAGGGTGCGGCGGAACTGGTCCTGGTCCTGCGGGGTGGTGATGATCGCGATCTCGCGAATCTCCGCCAGCATCAGGACCGAGAGCGGGTAATAGACCATCGGCTTGTCGTAGATCGGCAGAAGCTGCTTCGACAGGCCCATGGTGATCGGGTAGAGGCGGGTTCCCGACCCGCCTGCCAGGATGATCCCTTTCCGCTCCGTCATGCGCGCGCTCCCAACTCGTCCAGCACGGCGTCCAGCGCCGCTTTCCAGTCCGGCCGTGTAATCCCGAACCGTGCCTCGAATGAGGCGCAATCGAGCCGGGAATTGAGCGGGCGTTGCGCCGGGGTGGGGAACTCGGCGGTCGGGATCTCCTCGACCGCGCAATTCAGCCCGGCCCGGGCGAAGATCTCGCGCGCGAAACCGGCCCAGCTGACATCCGGGGTGCCGGTGAAATGATAGGTGCCCGAGACGCCCGGATCGCGTGCCAGATGCGCGGCCACATGCAGGCAGGCCCCGGCAATGGCCGAGGCGGGGGTCGGCCCGCCCACCTGGTCGGCCACGATCCGCAGCCGGTCGCGCTCGGCCGCCAGCCGCAGCATCGTCCTGACGAAGTTGCTGCCATGCGCGCTGAACACCCATGAGGTGCGCAGGATCGCGTGCGGGCCGCCCGCGGCGCGGATCGCCTGCTCGCCGATCAGCTTGGACCGGCCGTAGACGTTGAGCGGCGCGGTTAGCGCGTCCGGGGCGATGGGCTGCGTGCCGGCACCGTCGAACACGTAATCGGTGGACAGATGCACCAGCGGCAGGCCGCGCTTTGCGGCCGTGCCGGCCAGTGCGGCCACGGCGGTGCCGTTGATCGTCTCGGCCAGGGCGGGTTCGTCCTCGGCCCGGTCCACGGCGGTATAGGCGGCGGCGTTCACCAGCGCATCGGCTTCCACCGTCTCGGCGAAGGCGCGCACCGCCGCGGGATCGGAGAAATCCACGCTGTCGCGGCCATGGGCTGCCGCGATGCCGCGCCGGGCGAGTTCCCTGGCGACCTGGCCGGAGCGTCCCAGCACGACGATCCTCATGCCCGTGTTCCCAGCCTCTGGCCCACGCCCGCACGCGATTGCAGCGCGCGCCACCAGGGCTCGTTGTCGAGATACCATTGCACCGTGCGCTCCAGCCCCTCGCGCAGGGTTACCGAGGGGCGCCAGCCCAGTTCGGCGCGGATGCGCGAGGGATCGATCGCGTAGCGCAAGTCGTGGCCCGGACGATCCTCGACGAAGGTGATCAGCCGGTCATGCGGCGCGCCCGCCGGGCGCTTTTCGTCGAGGATCGCGCAGATCATCCGCACAAGGTCGATGTTGCGGGCCTCGTTCTCGCCGCCGATATTGTAGCTGCGGCCGATCCGGCCATGCTCCAGCACTGCAAGCAGCGCATCGGCGTGGTCTTCGACATAAAGCCAGTCGCGCACGTTCTCGCCCTTGCCGTAGACGGGGATCGACCGGCCCGCCAGCGCGTTCAGGATCACCACCGGCACCAGTTTCTCGGGGAAATGATAGGGGCCGTAATTGTTGGAGCAATTGGTCAGCACGACCGGCAGCCCGTAGGTCTCGTGCCAGGCGCGCACCAGATGATCCGACGCGGCCTTGGACGCGGAATAGGGGCTGCGCGGGTCGTAGGCCGTGTCTTCGGTGAACTGCAGCGAGGGGTCGGATGGCAGCGAGCCGAACACTTCATCGGTGGAGATGTGGTGAAACCGGAAGCGCTCGGGCCTGCCCTGTCCCTGCCACCAGGCGCGGGCGGCCTCCAGCAGGTGAAAGGTGCCCAGCACGTTGGTTTCCACGAAGGTGGCGGGGCCGTCGATGGAGCGGTCCACATGGCTTTCGGCGGCCAGGTGCATCACCGCGTCGGGGGCGTGGGCGGCGAATACCCGGTCCAGCGCGGCGCGGTCGCGGATATCGGCCTGCTCGAAGGCATAGAGCGGGCTTTCTGCCACGCTGGCCACGTTGTCGAGACAGGCGGCATAGGTCAGCGCGTCGAGATTGACCACCGCATGGCCGCGCGCCACCGCCAGCCTGATCACCGCGGAGCCGATGAAACCCGCCCCGCCGGTGATCAGGAGTTTCACGCGCCTTGCTCCCAGCGGAAGGGCGACACCGTGTCGCGCAGCAGTGGCGCGGCCGCGTCCTTCTCGGATTGGACCGGCGGCGCCGTCAGCCCCCAGTCGACCGCGAGATCGGGGTCGTCCCATCGAATGATGCCCTCGGATTCGCGGTTGTAGTAGCCGGAACACTTGTAGAGAACCTCGGTCTCGGGTTCCCGGGTGACGAAGCCATGCGCGAATCCTGCCGGCACCAGCATCTGTCGCCCGTTCTCGGCGCTGAGTTCCGCAGAGACCCATTTCCCGAAGGTGGGTGAGCCGCGTCTGATGTCGACGGCCACATCCAGAAGCCGCCCGCGGCTGCAGCGCACGAGCTTCGCCTGGGCGTGTGGCGGGGCCTGGAAATGCAGCCCGCGCAGGGTGCCCACGCGTTGCGAGATGGAATGGTTGTCCTGCACGAAATCGATATCGACGCCGAGTTCCGCGAGTTTCTTCCGATTCCAGGTTTCCGAAAAATGGCCGCGCGAATCGCCGTAGCGCGGGGGCGTCAGAAGGAGAACCCCTTCGATCGCCGTCTCTTCAATCTTCACCTTTGCCGCTCCGTACTGCCTCGCAGGCAGGATTAGCAACTTGCTGCGCGTTTGTCACTTTCGTCATCTCGGGCGGGAAATCGAATTTCCTTGCGCGACGGATATTTGACTCTGCAGGGTTTTTGTGACCTGTCCAGCCGCGAGCCCGGAACGGAGGCGGAGCCGGCTGCCGATGCAGAAACACTTCAAGGCGGAGGATCATCCGGTGACGACCGGCAGGCTTGTCGCGGTGGTCGTGACCCATGACCGACTCGCTCACCTGCGCCAGACCCTCGCGCGCCTGCTGGAAACCCCGCCCGCGCAGCTTCATGCCGTTGTGGTGGTGGAAAACGCGTCCACCGATGGCACCGGAGCCTGGCTCGACCGACAGCGCGACCCGCGCCTCGTGGTGCTGCGGCAGGATCGCAACCTGGGCGGGGCAGGCGGGTTCGCGGCCGGGATGCGCATGGCATGCGAGCGATTCGATCCCGACTGGATCGTGGTGATGGACGACGATGCCCGGCCCGCGCCCGGCGCTCTGGCGGCCTTTCACGAGGCCGAGCCTGCCCGATGGGACGCGGTGGCCGGCGCCGTCTACTACCCCGACGGTCGGATCTGCGACATGAACCGTCCCTCGGTGAATCCGTTCTGGAACCTGCCGGTCTTCCTGCGCAGCCTGTTGGGTGGCGGGCGCGAGGGGTTCCACATGCGTCCGCCCGATTACGAGAAACCGCCGCGACAGGTGGATATCTCCTCCTTCGTGGGTCTGTTCCTGTCGCGCGCCGCGATCCGCCGCGCGGGCTATCCCGAGCCGCAGCTCTTCGTTTACGGCGATGACGGGATCTATACCCTGGGACTGAGCGCAGGCGGCGGGCGCATCGGCTTCGTCCCGCATATCCGGTTCGAACACGATTGTTCAACTTTCGACGGGCAGCGCGGCCGCTTCCGCCCGATCTGGAAGACCTACTACTATCACCGCAACCTTCTGCTGCTTTACCGCAAGGCAGCGGGCTGGTGGTTCTGGCCGGCGCTCCTGGTCGTGCTGCCGAAATGGCTCATGAAGATGCGCCATCATTCCGGCGAGCGGGCGGTGTTCCTGCGCCTGATGGGGCTGGCCGTCCGGCACGGGCTCACGCGGCGCATCGACATCCCGCATGAAGAGGTGTTGCGCCGCGCCGCGCCGGACTGAGCCGGGTCAGTCGTTCAGGATGTCCTTGTGGTAGCGTCGCAGCAGCAAGAGCCCCATCGTCAGCGTCCCCAGCGCCACCATCAGCACGAAGACCGGCGACACGTATTGCGGCGCATACATCGGATAGAACCCGGTGCGCATGATCCCGAGGACGTGCAGCAGCGGGTTGTACCAAAGGATGTCCTGCGCGAGCTGCGGCATGTCCTCGTAGAGGTAGAAGATCCCCGAGGCCAGGAAGAGCGGTCGTGTGAAGATGGACCAAACGGTTTCCCAGACCGGGAAGAGCCCCATCAACAGGCAGTTGAGGACGCCCACACCCAGCCCCAGCAATGCGGCCAGCGCCATGGCCTCGACGACCGGGACCAGGTCCAGCACGACCCGGGTGTCGATCACGATCAGAATGGAGGTGAGCAGGATATAGGTCACCATCACGGAGGTCAGCGTGTTCAGCAGGAACCGCGCAAGGATCGCATCCACCCAGGTCACGCTGGGGTAGAACAGCAGCGGCTTGGAGAACATTATCGCGCGCGCCACCATCAGCGACACGTTCTGGTAAAGGTTGAAGGGCAGGTATCCGGTGGCATAGAAAAGGATGAAGCTGGTGCCCAGGGACGGCGTGCGCAAGACCAGCGAGAAGGCGAAGGCAAGGATGAGGATCATCCCCAACGGTTCCAGCACCGCCCAGACATAGCCGCCGGGCGACCGTCCATAGCGCGAGGCCATCTCGCGCAGGATCAGCGCCAGAACGGTACGCGATGTCGGCAGGCTGCGCTGCGTCCGGCTGATGGGGCGCAGTTCGGGCAGGGGGCCGTCGGTCGGATCGGTACTGGACAGGGCAGGGCTCCGCGTCGCTGGCGTTCCGCCTCCGAATATGTAGAAGTGTGGCGGCAAGATCAAACCGCATTGCAGGCAGGTGAGACCCGTTGAGCGAACGCGAGGACAGCACAAGGCCCCGTCCGGCTCAGGCGGCGCAAGCTTCGACGGAG
>JBKHDP010000145.1:0-7092 GCA_046541255.1 Paracoccaceae bacterium
TCTGGGGCTGATGGCACGCGCGGCGACCGGGCGCTGGTAGCGCGGCGCCGGCTCAGATCTCGTTGCGCGCCCCGGGCCGCATCACCAGCCAGATCAGCGCGCCGCCCGCCAGCACCAGGAAGGGTGCCATGGCCAGGTTCACCGCCGTCCAGCCGGCCTCGGGCGTGCCGCCCGAACAGTTCATCAGCCCGCCCGAGGCCAGCGAGGCCACCGTCACCCCGCCAAAGACCAGCAGGTCGTTCAGCCCCTGCATCCGGCCACGCTCATGCGCCTCATGCGCGCCTGCCAGCATGCTGGTGGCGCCGATGAAGCCGAAATTCCACCCGATGCCCAGCAGGATCAGGGCGATGAAGAAATGCTCCAGCTCGACGCCCATCAACGCCACCGCGCCCGCGCCGGCGAGAATGGCCAGCCCGGCGCCCACGATCTTCTCGACCCCGAAGCGGGCGATCAGGTGACCGGTGAAGAAGGACGGAACGTACATCGCCAGAACATGCGCGGTGACGACATCGGCGGCGTTGCCCTCGGCATAGCCGCAGCCCACCACCGCCAGCGGCGTGGAGGTCATCACCAGATTCATCAGCGCGTAGGAGACCATGGCGCAGATCACCGCCACGGCGATGCGCGGCGTGGCCAGCAACTCCATCCGCGAGCGCCCCTTCGGCGCATCCTGCGACGGCACCGGCGGCTTGGGAATGTCCAGCAGAAGGAACAGCACGGACCCCACTATGTTGACCGCGATCACCGCCAGATAGGTGCCCAGGAAGGGAATGACGAAGGCCTGGCTGGTGACCTTCACCAGTTGCGGCCCGATGATGGCCGCTGCCAGCCCGCCCGCCATCACGTAGGAGATCGCCTTGGGCCGGTAGTCGTCCGATGCCGTATCGGCCGCCGCGAAGCGGTAGAACCCTTGCGCCGACATGTAGATCCCGGTCAGGAAACTGCCCGCGAGGAAGATCGGGAAGGAGGCGAGGTACAGTCCCAGCGCGCCCACCACGCCGCCCATCGCGCCGCCGAAGGCGCCGATGAAGAACCCGCTGCGCCGCCCGAACCGCTGCATGATCGCCGAGACCGGGGTGGCCGAGAGCATCGAGCCCAGCACGATCATCGAGATCGGCAGCGTGGCAAAGCAGGCATTGGCCGCCAGCGACTGCCCGGCCAGCCCGCCGATGGTGAAGATCATCGGCATCTGCGCGCCCAGAATCGCCTGGGCCATCACCAGCACGCCGACATTGCGGCGGGCCCGGGCATCCGTATCGCGGGGGGAAGTCACGGCATCTGTCATGCCATCCGGTTACGCCCGCGCGCGGTCTTGCGCAAGATGTCGGATGCAGGTTTGGCGATATGTGGCAGGCGCCGGGCCGGACAGGGCGGCGCGCCTGGACCCCCGAACCGCCCGGTGGCCCTTGGCCGCGCGGCGCGCTATCGTGCCGGACATGGACGAACGGATCATCGAGACCGAGGCCTGCGTGGCCGAGGGTGCGGCCTGGCTGGCACGCGCCGAACCGCGCTTTGCCCATGCGCTTTCACTCACCGGCCCGCTGCCGCTGCGCCGCAGGCCTGACGGGTTCGACCAGCTGCTGTCGGCCATCGTCAGCCAGCAGGTCAGCGTTGCCGCCGCCCGCGCCATCCAGGGCCGGCTGGAGGCGGCGGGCCTTTCCACGCCCGCCGCCCTCCGCGAGGCCTCCGACGAGGCGATGCGCGGTTGCGGCCTGTCTCGCCAGAAGATCCGCTATGCCCGGGCCCTTGCCGAGGCCGATCTCGACTATGTCGCCCTGCGCGCCGAGCCCACCGACGCGGTGGTGCGCCGGCTGACCGAACTGCCCGGCATCGGGGTCTGGACGGCCGAGATCTACGCGATGTTCTCGCTGGGCCGGGCCGATGTCTTCGCCCCGGGCGATCTGGCGCTGCAGGAGGCCGCGCGGCTGCTCTTCGACCTGCCCGAGCGCCCGAAGGAACGCCCGCTGCGCGGCATGGCCGAGGCCTGGTCGCCCTGGCGGGCGGTTGCGGCCCGCGCGCTCTGGGCCTACTACCACGTTGCCAGGCAAAGGGAAGGGATTGCATGACACGGGTTCTCAAGGCCAGGAAGGTGGCGCCGCGCTCGGGCGAGACGCGCTCGGTGGTGGTGTTCCTGCATGGCTACGGTGCCAATGGCGCCGATCTGCTGGGCCTGGCCGAGCCGCTGGCCGAGCACATGCCCGACACGCTCTTCGTGGCGCCCGACGCGCCGGAACGCTGCACCGGCGTGCCGTTCGGCTTCCAGTGGTTCCCGATTCCCTGGATCGACGGCTCCAGCCAGGAGGAAGCCGAGCGCGGCATGGCCGGCGCGATCGAGGATCTCGACGCCTTTCTCGACGCGCTGATGGTGGACGAGGACGTGCTGCCCGAGCAGGTGGTGCTGTTCGGCTTCAGCCAGGGCAGCATGATGTCGCTGCATGTGGCGCCGCGCCGCGAGGACGAGATCGCCGGCATCGTCGCCTTCTCGGGCCGCCTGGTGCTGCCGGAACTGCTGGCCGACGAGGTCAGGACCCGGCCGCCGGTTCTGCTGCTGCATGGCGACATGGATGACGTGGTGCCGGTGCAGGCGATGCCCGAGGCCGCCGAGGCACTGCAGAATGCGGGCTGGAAAGAGGTCTATGCCCATGTGATGAAGGGCACGGGCCACGGTATCGCGCCCGACGGGCTCAGCGTGGCCCTGGCCTTCATGCGCGACAAGCTGGGTCTCTGACGCCGCTCCGCCCTTCTTCTTGGCCGAAATATCCCGGGGTGAATTGGGCGCAGCCCAAGAGGGGCGGAGCCCCTGTTGTCCCGCGCAAGGCCGCGTGTCAGCCCCACAGATGCGGTTCGGCCATTTCCACCGAGTTTCCGGCCGGATCGCGGAAATAGATCGAGCGCGCGCCGTTGGGCCAGCGGAAATCCGCCTCGATCCCGACGCCCTGCCGGGGCAGGTGGTCGGCCCAGGCGGCAAGCTGGTCTCCGGGCATGGCGAAACACAGATGTCCCGGGCCATGCGCGCCATGTGCGGGCACCGGCAGGCGCGGGTTGCCCGGGGGTTGCGCGGTCTCTTCGGGGTTGAAGATCAGCACGACCTGGGCCCCGGCCCGGAAGAACACGTGCCGCGCGCCCACGCGCTGGATCCGCTCCAGCCCCAGCAGCTCGCCATAGAACGCTTCGGCCGCGTCGAGGTCGGAGGCATAGAGCGCGGCTTCGAGCACGCCGGCGGGCGGGGCGGGGTTGTTCGGGTCCATGGGGTCAGTCTAGCAGCCCCGGGAGGGCCTGTCAGCCGGCTGTCACCTGCCCGTTACAGCGGCGGGTTAGCAAGCCGTCAGACACTGAATATAGCGGGGCTTGCCAGAAGCCCGACACGAGATATAGTGATCTTCGGCAGGTGCGGCGGTCCCGCTCCGAGGGCGCCCCGGAACCGCCACGGCGTGGAGGTGCGTGAAACGATGGACGGCGATTTCAGGACGAGTTTCGTGCGCGACCCCGCGCCGCTGAAGCAGCATCCGGCGCTGGTGCTGAATGCCGATTATCGGCCGCTCTCCTACTATCCTCTGTCGCTCTGGCCGTGGCAGGAGGCGGTCAAGGCGGCCTGGCTCGACCGGGTGGATATCGTGGCGGAATACGAGCACGAGGTCCGAAGCCCGAGCACCCGGATACGGATCCCCTCGGTGGTGGTGCTCAAGGATTACGTCAAACCCAGGAAGCGCGTGGCCTTCACGCGCTTCAATCTTTTTCTGCGGGACGAATTCCGCTGCCAGTATTGTGGTGCCAGGGGGGATCTGACCTTCGATCACGTGGTGCCGCGGGCACGCGGCGGGATCACGAGCTGGGAAAACGTGGTCGCGGCCTGTTCCAGTTGCAACCTGCGCAAGGGAGCGCGCAGCCTGCGCCGCGCCGGCATGAGCCTGCGCAAGACCCCGCGCCGCCCCGGTGCAGAGGAATTGCGCAACATGGGCCGGAAATTCCCGCCCGGCCACCTGCATGAAAGCTGGATCGACTTCCTTTACTGGGATGCGGAACTGGAAGCCTGAGCGCGGCACCGATCGCTTCCAGGGCCGGGCCGCGCTCTTGCCATGAAAAACCGCCCTCCGGAAAGCCGAAGGGCGGTCTGCGGCAGAGCCTGATGCGGCAGGGCGCTCCTAGGCGTTCTGTTTCGGCGTGGCGGGCTGCTGTTGCTGCGGCTGTTGCTGCGGCTGCGCGGGTTTCGCCGCGGCCTTGGCGCCGTTCAGCGGGTCGTCCTGGCGCTGAACGGAGCCTTCGAAATGCGCGCCGCTCTCGATCGCGATGGTCTTGTGGATGATGTCGCCCTCGACCCGCGCCGTCGAGGTGAGGCGCACCTTCAGCCCGCGGACACGGCCCACGATGCGGCCATTCACCACCACGTCATCGGCGGTCACCTCGCCCTTGATGGTCGCGCTTTCGCCCACGGTCAGCAGATGGGCGCGGATGTCGCCCTCGACCGTGCCCTCGACCTGGATGTCGCCGGTGGTCTTGACGTTGCCGGTGATGTGAAGATCGGCGGACAGCATCGAGGCCGGGGGTTTGGCCTTGTGCGGCGGCGCCTTGTAATCTCCGGCCATGCCGGGCTTGGCGGTTGCGGAATCGGCGGCTGCGGGTTGTGCAGCATCAGCGGCCTTGGGGCCGGGCTCGTTGATCTTGCTCTTAGAAAACATCGTTTGCAGCCTTGATGTAGATCATGGGATTGACAGGTTTGCCGCCGACACGGACTTCGTAGTGCAGATGCGTGCCGGTGGAACGTCCACTGTTCCCCATATCACCGATCTGCTCCCCGCGCGAGACCCTTTGGCCCTGCTTCACCCTGATTCTGGACATGTGCGCATAGCGGGTCTCTATGCCGAACTCATGCTGGATCTTCACCACGCGCCCATAGCCCGACATCCACCCGGCATGGGTGATCACGCCATCCGCGGTGGAATAGATCGGCGTGCCATGGGCCCCGGCGAAATCCGTGCCGTTGTGCATCCGGCCCCAGCGCATCCCGAACCCGCTGGTGAAGCGGAAGGAATCCTTGATCGGCAGCGCGAAGGGCGCCTTCTGCGCCGCGATGCGGTAGAGGTTCAGCTCGTCCATGCGGTTCAGGATCCGGCCCGCGCGTTCCATGTCGGGCGAGGGTTCCTCGCTGCGGGTCGAGAGCGACAGCGGGGTGAGCGGCCCGCCCATCCCGGAATAGCCGCGCCGCACCTCGTCGAGCAGGCGATCGGTATCGAGCCCGGCCTTGCGGAACATCTCGTCCAGCGGTTCGACCGAGATCGTCATCGCCTCTTCGAGCTGGCGGAAGATGTCGTCGTTCTTCTCGCGCAGCAGCGCGATCTCGGTCGCCATCCGATCGGCCTCGACGATGGCCTGGTCGGCCTCGGCCACCACCCGATCCCGCTCCTCGGCGGTCTCGGTCAGGGCGCGGGAGAGCAGCTGGATCGCCCGGTCGTCGCCGGCGGCCGCATCGCCCGTGCCGCCGCCCTCTTCCAGCGCGAGCCGCAGGGTTTCGGCCTCCTGGCGGGCCTCGTCGCGGGCCTTCAGCGCGCCCCGCAGCTTGGCCTGGATCACCTCCAGCCCGGTTTCAAGCTCGCGGCGCTTGGTTTCGGACCGCAGCAATTCGGTCTGCATGGCCGAGACCTGGGTCAGCGCGGTGTTGAACCGTTCCTGCGCGGCCAGCGCCTCCGCGGAGCGGGTGTCGCGTTCGGCCGACAGCTCGTTGAGCCGCGTCTGGTAGCCCTGAAGATCGCGCCTGGCCTGGTCGCGGAAATTGCCCGCGCCAATCGAGTCCATCAGCAGGATCGAAGTGGCCACCGTGGCCCAGCCCACCACCAGCGCGGCGCCGCCGAAGGCGATGGCCTGGGTGCCGGGTTTGAGCCGGATGAAGCGAGTATCGGAGTCGGACCTGAGAAACAGGCGCCTTTCCGGAAAGACGCGCTCGAGTAGCGCATGCGTCCTGATTGCGAGCCGTGTGCGCAATGACCTGTCCCTTGCAACCCATCTCAATAACGACGCTCGGATCCCCCACCGGCGCCTTGGGCAGGATGATTACCGATCACGCCAACGCCATGCAACGTTAATGGACCGTGAATGGCAACACCTTCCCCCGACGGGGGGAAAACGGCGAAAAACCGCCGATTGCAAACCTTTGCGGCGCCTCGTTCAGGGGCGGGTCTCTGTCAGTGGCCAGTAGAAATCGGGCGGCAGCCCGGCCTCGGCGCGCTTTTCCTCGTTGAATGGCGGTTTCAGCGAACCCCGGAAATGGCGGCGCACCAGATCGTGAAAGGCTGTCTTCGGGTCCATGTCGTGCCGGCCGCACAGGAAATGGAACCACTTGGCGCCATAGGCGACATGGCCGACCTCCTCGGCGTAGATCGTCTCCAGCGCGGTCACCGCATCTGTCTCGCCGGCGTTGCGGAAGATCTCGATCATGCCCGGCGTCACGTCCAGGCCGCGCGCCTCCAGCACCATGGGCACCACCGCGAGCCGTCCCATGAAATCCTGGGCGGTGTCCTCGGCGGCGCGCCACATGCCGGCATGGGCGGGCAGCGCGCTGTAATGGCTGCCCCGCGCCTCCAGACAGTCGCAGACCAGGTTGAAATGCCGGGCCTCCTCTTCGGCGGCCTTCACCCAGTCGTCGTAGAAGCCCGGCGGCATCGGCACATGGGCGAAGCGGGCGATCACGTCCCAGTGCAGGTCCACCGCGTTCAGCTCGATATGGGCCACCGCATGCAGCAGCGCGATGCGTCCCTGCGTGCTGCCGGGCCTGCGCCTGGGCATCTCGCGCGGGTCGAGCAGGGCGGGCCGGTCGGGTCGGGCGGGCCGCGGGGGCGGGTCGGCGCGGCCGATCTCGAGCGGCGCGCCGGCGTCACGGGCGGAGAACCATGCCGCGGCATGGGCGCGCGACAGCGCGGTCTTGGCGCGCCCGTCGGCGGTGGCCAGAACCTCCACCGCCATCCGGCTCAGCGTCTGGCTCACAGCGCTCGGGCCGCCTCAAGCACCTCCTCGGCATGGCCCGGCACCTTGACCTTGCGCCATTCCCGCGCGATCCGGCCCTCGCCGTCGATCAGGAAGGTCGAGCGCTCGACACCCCAG
>JBKHDP010000146.1:0-7063 GCA_046541255.1 Paracoccaceae bacterium
GATGCGCGAGACCGGTTCGCCGCCCGCGCGACGGGCCACGAGCGCGGCAAGGCGCGCGCGCAGCGCCGGGTCCAGCGGCGCCTCCTCCAGCCGGTGCAGCGCGTCCCGCTCCAGCCCGGCCGCATGGGCCAGCAAGAGCCGCGCGTCGCGCGCCCCGCCCTCGATCCCGCACAGCGCAGCGGCCGCCGCCGCCAGCGCCTCGCGCGCGGTTGTCGCCGCCGCGATCCCGCTCATGTCATCTCCGCCAGCTGGGCGGCCTGGGCATCGGCGATCAGCGCGTCGATCACCTCGTCCAGATCGCCCTGCATCACCTGGTCCAGCTTGTAGAGCGTCAGGTTGATCCGGTGATCGGTCATCCGGCCCTGCGGGAAATTGTAGGTGCGGATCCGCTCCGACCTGTCGCCCGAGCCAACCTGCGCCTTGCGCGCGCTGGCGCGCGCGGCATCGGCCTTCTGCCGCTCCCGGTCGAAAAGCCGCGCCCGCAGCACCTGCATGGCGATCTCGCGATTGCGGTGCTGGGATTTCTCGGAACTGGTCACCACGATGCCGGTGGGCAGATGGGTGATCCGCACCGCCGAGTCGGTGGTGTTGACATGCTGGCCGCCCGCGCCGGAGCTGCGCATCGTGTCGATGCGCAGATCGTTCGGGTCGATCGCCACATCCACCTCCTGCGCCTCGGGCAGCACCGCGACGGTGGCGGCAGAGGTATGGATGCGCCCGCCCGATTCCGTCTGCGGAACGCGCTGCACCCGGTGCACGCCGGATTCGTATTTCAGCCGCGCGAATACCCCCTCGCCCCTGACCTGGGCCACGACCTCGCGCACGCCGCCCAGTTCGCTCTCCTGGTGTTCGACGATGTCGAAGCTCCAGCCCTTCGCCTCGGCATGGCGTTGATACATGCGCAGCAGGTCGCCCGCGAACAGCGCCGCTTCCTCGCCGCCGGTACCGGGACGGATCTCGATCATCGCCGGGCGCGCATCCGCCGCATCCCGCGGCAGCAACGCGATCTGCAGGGCCTGTTCGGCCTCGGGCAGCCGGGCACGCAGCGCCGAGAGCTCCTCGCGGGCCAGAGCGCCCATGTCCGGGTCGTCCAGCAGCGCCTCGGCATCCGCGATCTCGGCCCGCAGCCGCCGCCAGGCGGCGATCTGCTCCACCACCGGGCGCAGCTCGGCATATTCGCGGCCCAGCTGCGCGATATCGCCGCCCCCCTCGGCCATGCGGGCCTCGAGATAGGCGTAACGGTCGAGGATCTGCTCCAGGCGCTCGGCAGGGATCATGCGGCTCCTTCCCGCATCGCGGAGGATTGGTCAAGCCCGCGCCCTATGCTACTTTCCGCATATGCTCAAGTGGTTCGCCCCCGCCGCGCTTCTCGCCGCGACCGCGGCGGCCGAAAGCACGACCGGCAGCGGCTCCGCGACATGCTATTGCACCGATTCCGCGGGCGGTCGCGTCGAGCTGGGCGAGACGATCTGCCTGCAGGTGGACGGGCGGATGTTCACCGCGCAATGCCAGATGTCGCTCAACGTGCCGATGTGGCGCGAGATCGGATCGGGATGCCAGTCCTCACGCGCCGAGCCGGCGCAGCCAGTCATCCAGCCGGGCCCGGTTCACCCCCATGTCTGACCGCCCGAACCGCTGTCGCGCATGGATCAGCAGATCGTCGCCCGCGCGCTGCACCGTGGTGTAATCCGGGAAACCGAACAGCCGCGACCGGGTGACATAGGTCACCATCCCCTCCGCCACCGAACCGGCCAGCACGGCGGTGCGCGGCGTGGCCCGCGCGATCGCATCGAGCCGCGCCAGCGCCTCGGGCCCCGCGCCGGTCACGCGCCGCTTCGCGCCATCCGGCAGATCCGCGTCGTCCGTCACCGCCGGGGCCACATGCCAGCGCAGCGGATCGGAGGGCGCCAGGCGGATCCAGGCCAGCCCGCCCAGTCCAACGAGGATCACCAGAAGTCCCAGCCATTTCATCGCGTTGTCCCTTCTTCTTGGGAAAAATATCCCCGCCGGAGGCAGGCGGCGCCGGCAACTGGCCTCAGCGTCCCGGCGCGTGCCCGATCAGGCACAGCATCTCCACCGCCACATGCGCCGCGGCCACGGCCGTCGCGCCGGCCGGATCGAAGGGCGGCGAGACCTCGACGACATCGCCGCCCTTCAGGTCGATCCCGGCCAGGTCGCGCAGGATCGCCGCGGCCTGCCAGCTCGCCAGCCCGCCCCAGACCGGCGTGCCGGTGCCCGGCGCGAAGGCCGGGTCGAGCGCGTCGATATCGAAGCTCAGATAGACCGGCGCCTCGCCCAGGATACGCCGGATCTTGCGCACCGTGTCGGGGATCGGATTCTCGTGCAGCTCACGCGCGTCGATGATCGGAATGCCCAGCGTGTCGGGATTGTACGTCCGGATCCCCACCTGGACCGAGCGCGCCGGATCGATCAGCCCCAGTTTCACCGCCTTGTAGAACATCGTGCCATGATCGATCCGCGCCATGTCGTCATCCGCCCAGGTGTCGGTATGCGCGTCGAACTGCAACAGCGCCATCGGCCCGAACTTCTCGGCATAAGCCTGCAGGATCGGAAGGGAAATCGAATGATCGCCGCCCAGCGTCACGCTCGCGGCGCCGGCATCCAGGATGCCCGCCACATGCGCGCGCAATGCCGCCGGGAAGGCCGGAACATTGGCGTAGTCGAAGGCCAGATCGCCGTAATCCACGATCGCCAGATCGGTCATGGGGTCGTAGCCGCCCCAGCCCCAGGGCGGATCGAAGGGCTGCAGGCAGCTTGCCTCGCGGATCGCACGCGGCCCCAGCCGCGTTCCGGGACGGTTGGTCACCGCCTGGTCGAAGGGCACGCCCGTGACCGCCACATCCACCCCCGAAAGATCCTTCGAATAGCGCCGCCGCAGGAAGGAGGGTGCACCGCCAAAGGCGTTCTCGAAGCTGTTTCCACGCAAGCTTTCGCGCGTAAAAGCTTGATCTACCTGATGTCTTGCATCTTCCAGGGCCATCTCTCACTCCAGCGGCAGCGCCCGCTCCACCAGCCGGGCAAAGAAGGATGCACCGATCGGCGCGATCCGGTCGTTGAAATCATAGGCCGGATGGTGGCACATCGGCCCCGGCCCCTGGCCCAGGAAGAGGTAGGCGCCCGGACGCGCCTCCAGCATGTAGGCGAAATCCTCAGCCCCCATGCTGGGCGGCATGTCGCGCTCCACCGCCGCCGCGCCGACGATCTCGGCGGCCACCTCGGCGGCGAAGCCGGTCTGCGCGGGGTGGTTGCGGGTGGCCGGGTAATCGCGGGTATAGGTCACCTCCAGCGCCACACCATGCGCCGCGGCGATCCCTCCGGCCAGTTCCCGGATTCGCTTTTCCGCGAAATCCCGCACTTGCGGGTCGAAGCTGCGCACCGTGCCGGCCACGAACACGGTTTCGGGCGTGACATTATGGGCGCTGCCCGCCTGCACCTGCGTCACCGCCACCACCAGGTCGGCGCGCGGATCGACCTCATGCGCGCGCAGCGCCGGCAGCGCCTGCGCGAGGGTCAGCAGCGGCGGGATCGGATCCAGCGTGTCCTGCGGATAGGCCGCATGGCCGCCCCGCCCGGTCAGCGTGATGCGGAAATCGTCCACCGCGGCCATGATCGGGCCCGGCGTCGTCAGGAAATGCCCCTCGGGCGCGTCGGGAAGGTTGTGCAGCGCATAAACCTCGCGCAGGTCGAACCGTTCCATCACGCCCTCGCGGACCATCACGCCGCCGCCGCCGCCCATCTCCTCGGCGGGTTGGAAGATCAGCACGGCGCGGCCGGCGAAATTGCGGGTCTCGGCCAGGTATTTCGCCGCGCCCAGCAGCATCGCGGTGTGCCCGTCATGGCCGCAGGCATGCATCCGGCCGGGCACCGTGGAGACCCAGTCCGGCGATCCGGTTTCATCCATCGGCAGCGCGTCCATATCCGCGCGCAGCCCGACGGACGGCCCTTCGGAACGACCTTTTATCACCGCGACGACGCCACTTGTGGCAATTCCTTCATGCAGCTCGTCCACCCCGATCTCGCGCAGGATGCGGGCCACGAATCCGGCCGTCTCGTGGCAATCGAACTCGAGTTCCGGGTGGGCATGCAGGTGCCGGCGCCAGGTGGCCATCTCCTCGGCCAGGCCTGCGATCCGGTTGATGATGGGCATCGGCTGGACTCCTTGCGCCGCTCGCGTCAGGGTCCCAATCAACTCCAAACATGGACCAGCCGCAATGCCCCAGAACGCCCCGTCCGGTCTCGACCGCCTGATCGCCATCATGCGCCGCCTGCGCGACCCGCAATCGGGCTGCCCCTGGGATATCGAGCAGGATTTCGCCAGCATCGCGCCCTACACGATCGAGGAAGCCTACGAGGTGGCCGACGCCATCGAGCGCGAGGCGTGGGACGAGCTTGAAGGCGAGTTGGGAGACCTGTTGCTTCAGGTGGTCTTCCACGCGCAGATGGCTGATGAAAAAGGACTATTCGATTTCGAAGACCTGGCGCACAAGGTTTCGGACAAGATGGTGTCGCGGCATCCGCATGTGTTCGGCGATGAAAGCCGCGAGAAATCCGCCGACCAGCAGACCCGCGACTGGGAGGCGATCAAGGCGGCCGAGCGCGCGGCTCGCAATGCCGGCGGGGTGCTGGATGACGTTGCGACAGGCCTGCCCGCGCTGATGCGCGCGGTCAAGCTTCAGAAGCGCGCCGCGCGGGTGGGATTCGACTGGCCCGACGCGGCGCAGGTGCTGGACAAGATCGCCGAGGAATGCCGGGAACTGGTGGAGGCACGCGACCGGCTCGGGCCCGACGAGATCGAGGCGGAATTCGGCGACCTGCTGTTCGCGATGGCCAATCTGGCGCGCCACCTCAAGGTCGACCCCGAAACGGCCCTGCGCCGGACGAATGCAAAATTCACGCGCCGTTTCAGAGCGATAGAGGCGTCTCTTGAAAGCATGGGCAAGCGGCCCGAGGACTCCACGCTCGACGAGATGGATATGCTCTGGACCGCCGCCAAACAGGCGGAACGCGGGGCCTGAGCCCCGCGCCCCGGGGCCGTCATTCCAGCGTCAGGGCCGTCGCCAGGTAGGGCGCGGCGACGGCGCGCAGCGCGTCCGGGTCGTCGCCTTCGGAGGCAAGGTGGACCTCCTCCAGCGTCGCCGGCAGATCGGCCATGGCGGCATTGATCTGCGCCAGCGCCTCTTCCAGCGTGTAGGTGTATTCGTGCACCTGTTCCATCCCGGTGACATCGAGATCCGGCTCGGCCAGCAAGGCCGCAAGCCGCGCATTGTAGTCGTTGAACAGCGCGACCGCTTCGGCCAGGGTCTCGGCCTTTTCGGCGGCGTAATGGTCCACCTCGTCGGCCGTTGCCGGCGAGATGGCCGCCGCGAGGGCGAAAGCCGCGATCAGGGGTTTCAACGGGTTGGGTCTGAGCATGGAAGCCTCCTTGCAAGTGGCGTGACGATGCGTGTCACAGGGTTGCGCGTTACCTGATTGTTTTTATCGGATTCAATTTCCAACAGCAACGCGATTGCGGGCACCGCGACGCTCTGTCACTTATGGGCCGCCAGACAAGGAGCGCCGATGCCCCCCCGCAAGATCATCATCGACACCGACCCCGGGCAGGACGATGCCGTGGCGATCCTTCTGGCGCTGGCCAGCCCCGAAGAGATCGAGGTGCTGGGCATCACCGCGGTGGCGGGCAACGTGCCGCTGGCGCTCACGCAGAAGAATGCCCGCATCGTCTGCGAACTGGCCGGGCGACGCGACATGCCGGTCTTCGCCGGCTGCGATGCGCCGCTGTCGCGCAAGCTGATCACCGCCGAACATGTGCATGGCCGCAGCGGCCTGGACGGGCCCGACCTGCCCGACCCCACCATGCCGCTGCAGGACGCCCACGGCGTGCGCTTCCTGATCGACACGTTGCGCGCCCATCCCGAGGGTGAGATCACGCTCTGCCCGCTGGGGCCGCTCACCAATATCGCCACCGCCTTTCGCGAGGCGCCCGAGATCGTGGGACGGGTGCGCGAGATCGTGCTGATGGGCGGGGCCTATTTCGAGGTCGGCAACATCACGCCGGCGGCCGAGTTCAACATTCATGTCGACCCGGAAGCCGCGGATATCGTTTTCAGATCCGGCGTTCCATTGACGGTGATGCCGCTTGACGTGACTCACAAGGCGCTGGTCACCGGGCCTCGCAACGAGGCGTTCCGGGCGCTGGGCACCCCGGTGGGCCTCGCGGTGGCCGAGATGACCGATTTCTTCGAGCGCTTCGACAAGGAGAAATACGGCTCCGCCGGCGCGCCGCTGCACGATCCCTGCGTCACCGCCTATCTGCTACGCCCCGACCTGTTCACCGGCCGCCACATCAACGTGGAGATCGAGACCCGCGGCGCGCTTACTCTGGGCATGACGGTGGCCGACTGGTGGCGCGTGACCGACCGGGCGCCCAACGCGACCTTCATGGGCGACCTCGATGCCGAGGGATTCTTCGCCCTGCTCACCGAAAGGCTGGCCCGGCTATGAGCGCCTCGCTGCATCTCGCCCGCCCCGAGGATCTGGACCGCCTGCTGCCGCTTGTGGCCGCCATGCATGCAGAGACCGGAATCGCGCAGACCGACGAGGGCCGCCGCGCCGCGCTGACGCCGCTGCTCGAAGGCTCGCCACATGGCGCGATCTACCTGATCGGCCCGCAGCGGGCGCCGATCGGCTATGTCGTGATGTCCTTCGGCTGGTCGCTGGAATTCGGCGGGCTGAACGGTATCATCGACGAGATCTTCATCCGTCCCGGGGTGCGCGGGCGCGGCATCGCCTCGGAGGTGCTGGGCGCATTGTGGCAGGCGTTGCGGCCCGCCGGGCTGAAGGCGCTGCACCTGGAGGTGGCGCGCGAGGATCACGCCGCGCGGCGGCTCTACGAGCGGTGCCGGTTCCTGCCGCGCGAGGACGGGATGCTGATGTCGCGGGTGCTCTGAGCGGGGCACTCCGGCAGGGGCACACTGGCAGGGCGCCGTCCCGGCGATTATATGTCGGCCATGACGCTGCATATCCCGTTCGACAATTCCTATGC
>JBKHDP010000147.1:0-7026 GCA_046541255.1 Paracoccaceae bacterium
CTGCCCCGAAACGAGGCCCAGATACCCGGAAAAAGGCCGATCGGCGCGCGCATCGCGCCGCCCCGGCCCAAGGCACGGGGCGGAGCATGCGCCACGGAAAAGGGGCCGCAACCGTGCCGCGACCCCCGCATTCCTTGCGCACGGAAACCTCGCTCAGGCCGCGTCGCGGTCGTGGCGCCCTTCCTCGACCTCCTCGACGATCTTCGCCACGAAGGCGTCGAGGTCGCCCGGATTACGGCTCGTTACGATCCCGTTGGAGACCGCGACCTCCACGTCGCGCCAGTCCGCGCCCGCGTTCTTCACGTCCGTCGCGATGGAGTGATACGAGGTCATCTCGCGGCCCTCGACGACGCCCGCCTCCACCAGCAGCCACGGCGCATGGCAGATCGCGGCGACGATCCTGCCCGCCTCCACGAAGTCGCGCACGAGCCCGACCGCGTCCGCCTCGGTGCGCAGGATGTCGGGGTTGATCTGCCCGCCGGGCAGCACCAGCGCGTCGTAATCGGCCACCCGCGCGTCGGCGATCTTCAGGTCCGCCGCCGCCTCGCGGCCCCAGTCGTCGGTGTCCCAGCCCTTTGCGGGCTCGCCGTCGAGCGTCGCCACATGGACTTCGGCGCCCTTCTCGCGCAAGCGGTCGCGCGGCACCTCCAGTTCCGACTGCTCGAAACCGTGGGTCGCGATGATCAGGATCCTCGCCTCTGCGATGCCTGGCATGGTCTTGCTCCTTCCGATGCGTTGCGGGGCCTCGAGCGGCCCCTTCCCCCTCCAAACGCGCCCTGACCGGCCCTGTTCCCCCGCGCCTCGGCCCTTGCCGGCCTGCCGCCGCTGGCCTAAACCCGCCCCATCCGCGACGGAGGCCTTCCTGATGCTCGACCTGACCTACGAGACCCCGAAACCGAGGATCATCTCCGGCGCAAGGCAGGACTGGGAGCTTGTCATCGGCATGGAGGTGCATGCGCAGGTCGCCTCGAAGGCCAAGCTCTTCTCCGGCGCCTCCACCCGCTTCGGGGCCGAGCCGAACTCGAACGTCGCCTTCGTGGACGCGGGCATGCCCGGCATGCTGCCCGTGATCAACGAGTTCTGCGTGGCCCAGGCCGTGCGCACCGGCCTCGGCCTCAAGGCGCGGATCCACCTGACCTCCGCCTTCGACCGCAAGAACTACTTCTACCCCGACCTGCCGCAGGGCTACCAGATCTCCCAGCTCTACCACCCCATCGTGGGCGAGGGCGAGGTGCTGGTGGAGATGGCTGACGGCACCGCGCGCACCGTCCGGATCGAGCGCATCCACCTCGAGCAGGACGCCGGCAAGTCGATCCACGACATGGACCCGGCCCTCAGCTTCGTGGACCTCAACCGCACCGGCGTCGCGCTGATGGAGATCGTCTCCCGCCCCGACATCCGCAGCCCCGAGGAGGCCGCCGCCTTCGTCTCGAAGCTCCGGCTCATCATGCTCTACCTCGGCACCTGCGATGGCAACATGGCAAGCGGCAACCTGCGCGCCGACGTCAACGTCTCGATCTGCCAGCCCGGCGCTTGGGAGAGATACCGCGAGACCGGCGACTTCTCCCATCTCGGCACCCGCTGCGAGATCAAGAACATGAACTCGCTTCGGTTCATCCAGGCCGCCATCGAGCGCGAGGCGCGCCGCCAGATCGCCATCGTCGAGGGCGGCGGCACCGTGGTGCAGGAGACCCGCCTCTACGACCCCGACCGCGGCGAGACCCGCTCCATGCGCTCCAAGGAGGAGGCGCACGACTACCGCTACTTCCCCGACCCCGACCTGCTGCCGCTGGAGATCGAGCAGGCCTGGGTGGACGAGATCGCCGCCTCGCTGCCGGAACTGCCGGATGCGAAAAAGGCCCGCTTCGTCACCGTCCTGGGCCTGTCGGAATACGATGCCAGCGTGCTGACGGCGGATGTGGCCGCGGCGGATTACTTCGAGCGGGTGGCCGAGGGACGCGATGGCAAGCAGGCCGCGAACTGGGTCATCAACGAACTGTTTGGCCGGCTCAAGAAGGATGACCTCGAGATCGGCGAAAGCCCGGTGGGGCCCGCGCAGCTGGGCGGGATCATCGACCTGATCGCCAGGGGCGACATCTCGGGCAAGATCGCCAAGGACCTGTTCGAGATCGTCTATACCGAGGGCGGCGACCCGGCGGCCATCGTCGAGGATCGCGGCATGAAGCAGGTCACCGATACCGGCGCGATCGAGGCCGCGGTGGACGAGATCATCGCCGCCAACCCCGCGCAGGTGGAAAAGGCCAAGGCCAACCCCAAGCTGGCGGGCTGGTTCGTCGGACAGGTGATGAAGGCCACCGGCGGCAAGGCAAATCCCAAGGCCGTGAACGAGATCGTCAGCGCCCGGCTGGGACTCTGAGCGCGGGCACGCGGATCCGCGCCGGACCTTGCCATGGGGGAAGACGCCCGGGCGGCGCTCTGCTATGGTGCCTCCGCTTCGAGGCAGAACAGGCAGATCCATGACGGCAGTTTACGAATACAAGGTGATCCCCGCGCCCGCGCGCGGGGTGAAGGCGCGCGGTGTCAAGACCCCCGAGGCGCGCTTCGCGCTGGCGGTGGAAACGCTGATGAACGAGATGGCGGGCGAGGGTTGGGAATTCCTGCGTTCCGAGACCCTGCCCAGCCAGGAACGCGCGGGCCTGACCTCCACCGCGACGCAATGGCGCACGATGCTGGTGTTCCGGCGCCCCCGCGAGAGCAGCGACACGACCACCGAGGCGTTTTTGCCGCGCGTATTGCCCCCCAAGGCGTCGGAGGCGACAGCGGCGCCCGCCTTTACCCTCGGCATGGCCCGGCCGGCCGGCGGATCAGCCGAGCCGCCGCTGACCGCGGCACAGGCCCTGGGCCATCGCCAAGCCGAGCCGCCCGGCCCCGACGCCGGATCAGGCGAAGGCCCGCAGAGCGCGGCCGGCGAGGATGATGCCGGCACGCGCCGGACTTGAACCGATGCGTTCAGACCCCGATATCGAGTGCAAGCGCGTGGATCCGGCCCAGAAGGTCGCGGCCCAGCGCCTCGTGCACCAGCCGGTGACGGGCCAGCCGCGGCTGGCCCTCGAAGGCCGGAGCGCGGATCGTGACGCGGAAATGGCTCTCGCCGCCCTCCTGGTAGCCGGCATGACCGCGATGCCGTTCGCTTTCGTCCACCACCTCCAGCGCGGTCGGAGAGAAGGCACGCTCCAGGGCGCTGCGGATTTCTTCGGTACGGTTCAAATTCTCTGCTCCGATGTCTTCAATTTGCTGCCCAAAAGTCTAAACTCAGCCGTCCGAGTCGGAAAGGTGAGAGCATGACCAGACCTGATCCCTTCGGTTTCGACATATCCGTGTCCGCCGCCAAGAAGAAGAACCCTCGTGGAAAGCGCGGCATGTCCGGTGCGTCCGAGACCTCGACCCGCGTCTGCGAGCACGAGGGCTGCCAGGAGGCAGGGCTCTACCGTGCCCCCAAGGCCCCGGACGTGCTCGACGATTTCTACTGGTTCTGCAAGGATCATGTGCGCGAATACAACCTGAAGTGGAATTTCTTCGACGGCACGACCGAGGCCGAGTTGAATGCGCAGATGTCCAAGGACAAGGTCTGGGAACGCCAGACCCGCGATTTCCGCGATCCCGAGGCGCGGGCCTGGGCACGGCTGGGAATCGAGGATGCGCATCAGGTGCTGGGCGACAACGCCACCCGCAATCCGGGCCGCGGCCGCGACGGGCATACCCGCCGCCTGCCCCCCACCGAGCGCCGCGCCATCGAGATTCTCGACGCCAGGGATACCTGGACCAAGGCCGAGATACGCAAGAGCTACAAGGCGCTCATCAAGGTGTTGCACCCGGACATGAATGGCGGCGATCGCAGCCAGGAAGAGCAGCTGCAACAGGTCATGTGGGCTTGGGAACAGATCAAGGACAGCCGAAACTTCAAGTGATCGTCGGCGCCGCCGGCCCGTTCTCCCGGGAAAATGGCGGCGGACGGCCTCACCGCGTTCATGGTGCGTCTCCGCTTGCCGGTCGGTCTTAGTTCGGGCGGGTGCCGCGCCGAAGGTGCATCCCGCGCGCCGCCCTGCTAGGATCGCGACGCAGCAGCGGAGGCCCCGATGGACGACTACCCCTACGACCTGGGCAGCTATTCGAGGCCCGTGACCACCGACAGCCCGGCGGCGCAACTCTGGTTCGACAGGGGGCTGGCATGGCTCTACGGCTTCAACCACGAAGAGGCCATCGCCTGTTTCGGCCGCGCGCTGGAGCATGACCCCGGCTGCGCCATGGCCCATTGGGGAATCGCTTACGCGGCCGGGCCGAACTACAACATGCCCTGGGCGGTCTTCGATGCCGAGGGGAAGGCCCGGGCGCTGGCCCGCGCCTTCGACGCCGCGGAACACGCGCGGGATGCCGCGGATCGGGCCACGCCGCCCGAGGCGGCGCTGATCGACGCGCTCGCCGCCCGCTATCCGCAACGCGACCCGATCGAAGACCAGTCGACCTGGGACGACGCCTTCGCCGATGCCATGCGCGCGACCCATGCCGCCCATCCCGCCGATCCCGAGATCGCCGCGATCTTCGCCGACGCGCTGATGAACCGGACACCCTGGAAGATGTGGGATCTGCGCCGCGGCGCACCGGCAGAGGGCGCCGATACCGAAGAGGCGATGGCGGTGCTGGAGACGGCGCTGGCCCGCCCGGCCGGGATGGATCACCCCGGGCTCACCCATCTGCATGTCCACCTGATGGAAATGTCGCCGCACCCGGAACGGGCCTACAGGAGCGCCGACCGCCTGCGCCGGATGCTGCCCGATGCCGGCCACCTCGTGCACATGCCCACCCATATCGACATGCTCTGCGGGCAGTATCACGACGTGGTGCACTGGAACGAGCGCGCGGTGGAGGCGGACCTGAAATACTTCGCCCGCGAAGGGGCGATGAACATCTATACCGGCTACCGCCAGCACGATTATCACTTCGTGATCTACGGCGCGCTGTTCCTGGGCCGGATCGAGCCCGCGCTGCGGGCCGTGCGCGGCATGGCCGAAACCACGCCGGAAGAGTTGCTGCGCCTCGATTCCCCGCCGATGGCGGATTATTTCGAATCCTACCTGGCGATGGAGCCGCATGTGCTGATCCGTTTCGGCCGGTGGGACGACATCCTCGCCCTGCCCTTTCCCGCGGACCCCGCGCTCTACTGCACGCAGGAGATCACCCTGCTTTACGCCCGGGGCGTGGCGCTGGCCGCGCTGGGACGGGTGCCCGAGGCCGAGAAAGAGGAGGCGCGCTTTCTCGACCGGCTGGCCGCCTATCCCGACACCCGGCTTCTGCACAACAACCGGGTTGTGGATCTGATGGCGATCGCCCGCGAGATGCTGCGCGGCGAGATCCTCTACCGCCAGGGCGCGCATGAGGCGGCCTTCGATCGCCTGCGCGCCGCCGTCGCCGCCGAGGACGCGCTGCCCTATGACGAACCCTGGGGCTGGATGCAGCCCAGCCGGCATGCGCTGGGTGCGTTGCTCATGGAACAGGGCCGGATCGCCGAGGCCGAGGCCGTCTATCGCGCCGATCTTGGCCTGGGCGAGGCCCTGCCCCGGGCGCAGGTGCACCCGGACAACGTGTGGTCGCTGCGCGGCCTGCATGACTGCCTGACCGCCCGCGCCGCCCCCGAGGCCGAGATCGCCCCGATCCGCCAGAAGCTGGAGATCGCGCTGGCACGCGCCGATCCGGGCCTTGCCGCCTCGTGTTTCTGCGCCCGCGCGGCCGGCGCGGCGCCCTGCCGGGAGCCGGGGCCCGGCTGACAAGCGGCGCGGCCTGGTGCAGAGGATCGGCGGCATGAAACCACCGGGCGCGCCACCTTCCGCATCGACCGCGCGGCCGGCTTTTCGCGCGTGCCAACGGAGCGGCGCGCGGCAATCGGCGCGCGATCGCGCCTTCCCCTTGCCCCTTGCCGGAATATGTTGCACCACGGGCGACGCGGGCGCGAAGGCATCCGCAAGCGAGAAGGATGAAGGGGCGCATGGCGGACGGCAGCATCGACATCAACGCGAAACCCACCGAGGAAATCTCGGTGCGCGACGTCTTCGGGATCGACACCGACATGGTGGTGAAGGGCTTTGCCGACCGCACGGAACGCGTGCCGGATCTGGACAGCACCTACAAGTTCGACCCCGACACCACGCTGGCGATCCTGGCCGGCTTTGCTCATAACCGCCGGGTGATGATCCAGGGCTATCACGGGACCGGCAAGTCCACCCATATCGAGCAGGTGGCCAGCCGGCTGAACTGGCCCACGGTGCGGGTGAACCTCGACAGCCATATCAGCCGGATCGACCTGATCGGCAAGGACGCGATCAAGCTCAAGGACGGCAAGCAGGTCACCGAGTTCCAGGAAGGCATCCTGCCCTGGGCGCTGCGCAACCCCGCCGCGATCGTGTTCGACGAATATGATGCCGGCCGGGCCGACGTGATGTTCGTGATCCAGCGGGTGCTGGAAGTGGACGGCAAGCTGACGCTTCTGGACCAGAACGAGGTCATCACCCCGCACAGGTATTTCCGCATCTTCGCCACCGCCAACACGGTTGGCCTGGGCGATACGACGGGTCTCTATCACGGCACCCAGCAGATCAACCAGGGCCAGATGGACCGCTGGAGCCTGGTGGCGACGCTGAACTACCTGTCGATCGACGCCGAGACCTCGATCGTGCTCAGCAAGGCGCCGCATTACAATTCCGAGAAGGGCCGCCGCACCATCCGCCAGATGGTCACCGTGGCGGATCTTACACGGACCGCCTTCATGAACGGCGACCTGTCCACGGTGATGAGCCCGCGCACCGTGATCGCCTGGGCACAGAACGCCGAGATCTTCCGCAACGTGGGCTATGCCTTCCGGGTGTCCTTCCTCAACAAGTGCGACGAGCTGGAACGCCAGACCGTGGCGGAGTTCTACCAGCGGTGCTTCGACGAGGAACTGCCCGAAAGCGCCGCCAGCGCGAGCCTGGGGTGATCGGGCGCGGCCGGCTTTTCCTGGCGCCGATCGGCGCC
>JBKHDP010000148.1:0-7020 GCA_046541255.1 Paracoccaceae bacterium
CTAGCCGCGCAATCTTGCCAGATCACGCAGCAAGAAGGGCGACCGAAACCCGTTTTCGGGGCAACCGACTGATATCGTCACACTTCCGGCGCGTCGCGGGGTGGAATCGTGCCGTAATCGCCGGGCTCGTCCTCCGGGTTCCATTCCGGGTCCTGCGCCTTGATCCGGCGCGAGATCAGATAGGCCGATGGCCACGCCAGCGCGAAGCCCACGAAGGCCGCGATCCCGATGGCCCACCAATTGTAATATCCAAGGCTGAGCACCGCGATCACCAGCGCACCGGTAATGGCCGAGCCGCTGGCGAGGCTGAGATAGAGGCTGAGGCGATCCATGTCGTCCCTCCTTTCGAAGGGTCAACGCCCGGCCCCGCCTCGCGGTTCCCCATCTCTCGGAGCCTCGGCCCGCAGGTCACCGGTGGCTTCACGCCAATGCCGCCTGCAGAGCGCGACATAGGTCTCGTTTCCGCCGATCTGCACCTGCGCGCCCTCGGTCAGTGCCTGGCCATTCGCATCCTGCCGCACCACCATGGTGGCCTTGCGCCCGCAATGGCAGATCGTGCGCACCTCGCGCATTTCGTCGGCCAGCGCCAGCAAGGCGGCCGAGCCGGGAAACAGCGCCCCGCGGAAATCCACCCGCAGCCCGTAGCACATCACCGGCAGGCCCAGATCGTCCACCACCCGCGCCAATTGCCAGACCTGCGCGGGCTCCAGGAATTGCGCCTCGTCCACGAAGACGCAGGCCAGCGGGGCCTCGGCCAACCGGCCCGCGATCCTTGCCTGCAGATCGTCGCCCGGCGCGAAGGTATCGGCCTCGGCGCCGATGCCGATCCGCGAGCCGATCCGCCGCCGCCCGACCCTGTCATCCAGCGCCGCGGTCATCAGGTAGGTCGCCATCCCCCTCTCGCGGTAATTGTGCGAAGCCTGCAAGAGCAGCGTCGACTTGCCCGCGTTCATCGTGGAATAGTGGAAATGCAGCTTCGCCATGGCGGTTCTAATCCGCCAGCAGCGGGCCGGATGCAAGCCCCGGCCTGGATCTCAGTTGCGGGCCTTGCGCCGGAGATGCCAGCGATAGATCAGCGGCGCCAGCGCATGGTCGTAGACCAGCCCCGCCGCCTGCCGCAGACCCGGCAGCCCGACGATCCGCGCCAGCCAGCGATAGCGCGGCATCTGCCGCCACAACACGAGGAAGGCATCGATGCCCGCGTGAAGCCGGCCCTCGTGCAGCACATGGAGCCGCCGGGCCGCGGTATCGGCATCGACCCCCCAGGCCGCGCGCCCGGGCCCGTTCAGATCGTCGAAACGCAGCGGCAGGTCGCGCTGAAGGGCATAGGCGCGGTAGTGATCGATCTCGAAAGAGCAGACCGGGCATTCGGCATTGTAGAGCACGCGGGTCGCGTCAGGCTGGGTCATGTCCGGCAGATGGCGCGTGTCGCGCCAAAGGCAAGCCCCAGCATGCCGGCCGGGGCACCGCCCCGGGCCGGGTCGCGCCGCTCATACCGGGCGGGTGCGCAGGAACAGGTAGAGCGGCAGGCCGCAGCTCACGCCGATCGCGAAAGTGGCCGGGATCGCCAGAAGCGCGATCCAGTTCCGCCGGACCCAGACCTCGGCCAGAATCCAGACGGTCAGCGTCACCGCGGCGATGGTCAGATCCCAGACCAGCCCGCTGGTCGCGGCATTGGCATGCCAGGCCTCGATCATGGCCGAGAGGCTCCAGCCATTGGCGTTGAACCAGGTGACGAACCAGGACATCGGGTGCACCGCACCCCAGACGGCCAGCGCAAGCCAGACCCAGCGCAGGGGGGACATCGCTACCATTCCTTCACGATGCCGACCCGGGCATAGCCCGAGAGCGTGAGCCCGTCACCGGGCGAAACAGCGGCGCCGTGGCGGTCGCGTTCGGGCCGTTCCGGTGTGCCATCCGCGCCGCAGGCGCACAGGGCCAGCAGCAGGATTCCGGCGAGTATAGGTTTCATCCCAGTCGCTCCTTCCAGCGCGCGATCTGCGCGCGCACCTGTTCGGGCGCGGTGCCGCCATAGGAGCGGCGCGACGCCACCGAATTATGCACGCCCAGCACGTCGAATACATCCCCCTTGATGGCGGGATGCACGGATCGCATCTGGTCAAGGCTCAGCTCGGGCAGGTCGCAGCCGGCGCGTTCGGCCATCGCCACCAGGCTGCCGGTGACGTGATGCGCCTCGCGGAACGGCAGACCCAGTTCGCGGACCAGCCAGTCCGCGAGATCCGTCGCGGTGGAGAATCCGCTGCCGGCGGCGGATTCCAGCGCCTCGCGTTGTGGCGCCATGTCGCGCACCATGCCTTCCATCGCCGCCAGTGACAGCAGCAGCGAATCCGCCGCGTCGAAGACCTGCTCCTTGTCTTCCTGCATGTCCTTGGAATAGGCCAGAGGCAGCCCCTTCATCACGGTCATCAGGGCCACGTTGGCGCCGAAGATGCGCCCGATCTTGGCGCGGATCAGCTCGGCGGCGTCGGGGTTCTTCTTCTGAGGCATGATCGAGGAGCCGGTGGAGAAGCGATCCGACAGCGCCACGAAGCGGAACTGCGCCGAGGACCAGATCACCAGCTCCTCGGCGAAGCGCGACAGGTGCATGGCGCAGATCGAGGCGGCCGACAGGAACTCCAGCGCGAAATCCCGGTCGCTCACCGCATCCAGCGAATTGGCCGCCGGCCGGTCGAAGCCCAGCGCCCGCGCCGTCATCTCGCGGTCGATCGGAAAGCCGGTGCCGGCCAGGGCGGCCGCGCCCAGCGGGCATTCGTTCATGCGCGCGCGGGCATCGCGGAAACGGCCCTGGTCGCGGCCGAACATCTCGACATAGGCCATCATGTGATGGCCCCAGGTCACCGGCTGCGCTGTCTGCAGATGGGTGAAGCCGGGCATCACCCAGTCGGCTCCCGTCTCGGCCTGGCCCAGCAGCGCCCGGATCAGCGCCTCCAGCGCATGGTCCACCGCATCGACCTGGTCGCGGACCCAGAGCTTGAAATCGGTGGCGACCTGGTCGTTGCGCGAGCGCGCGGTGTGCAGCCGGCCCGCGGGTTCGCCCACGATCTCCTTGAGCCGCGCCTCGACATTCATGTGAATGTCCTCCAGCGCGGTGGAGAAGGCGAACCGGCCGGACTCGATCTCTGACAAGACCGTGAGCAGCCCTTCCCGAATGGCTTCGGCATCGCTATCGGTAAGGATGCCCGTGGCGGCGAGCATCGCCGCATGGGCCCTGGAGCCCGCGATGTCCTGCGCCGCGAGCCGCCGGTCGAAACCGATCGAGGCGTTGATCGCCTCCATGATCGCGTCGGGCCCGTCGGCGAAGCGTCCGCCCCACATCTGGTTCGAGGTCTGGTCTGCCATGTCGTCCATCCGGAGGAAAAGATGCGCCTGCTGAGTTCCATCGCCCTTTATACGGCTCTCGCCCTGGGCGCAAACGCCGCGCTGGCCGCGGATACCGCGACGCTCGAAGGCCTGCGCGACGGCGACATGAAGAAGCTTGTCTTTCATGCCGAGCCCAAGGCCGTGGCCGGCGTCTTCGACACCGCCGAGGGTGGCGAGATGCGGCTGGAGGATTACCGGGGCAAGCATGTCGTGCTGAACTTCTGGGCCACCTGGTGCGCGCCCTGCCGCAAGGAGATGCCCCAGCTGTCCGAGCTGCAGCGCGAATTCGGCGGCGACGCGTTCGAGGTGGTCACCATCGCGACCGGGCGCAATGCCTTGCCCGCGATGAAGGAATTCTTCGCCGAAATCGGCGTGGACAATCTGCCCCTGCATCGCGATCCGCGGCAGAAGCTCGCGCGCGAGATGGGCGTGTTCGGCCTGCCGATCACCGTGATCCTGGACCCGGAGGGGCGCGAGCTGGCCCGGCTGCAAGGCGATGCGGACTGGTCCAGCGACAGTGCCAAGGCGATCATGGCGGCGCTGATCGGCGCCGAGGGCTGACCCGCCGCGCGCTGCGTTCGGGCGGCCCGGGTCAGGCCGCTTCGTGCAGCAGGATCGCGGCTTCCGAGCCGGACAGGTTGCGCCGGGCATAGGGCCCGAAGCTGTGCGGATCCTGTTCCAGCTCCGGGAAGTCCGCCAGCAGGCGCGCCCGGTCATCGCGGTCGAGCGAGGCCAGCGGCGCGTTGGAGGGGTGGAAGCTCTCGGTCTCCACGCCATTGGCCCAGACCACCTCGTGGCGCGGCAGCAGAAGGTGGATATAGGTCACGTCGGGCACGGCCAGATCCACCCGGATGCGCTCGCCGTCCACCAGATCGCGCGCGGCGACCAGCACTTCGGGCGTGTTGAACAGCGCCAGCGCCGCAGGTCCCGCGACCAGCATCCGGTGTTCCGGCGAGACCAGCAATTCCCGGTCCGGCCGGTCGATGCCCAGCGCGCCGGCACCGATGCGCACCGGGCGCAGTTCCGGCATGGCGAAAAGCCGCGCGCCGCTCATCCGGCGGCGGCCGATCCAGAGGATCTCCTCGGGGCCGTTATCCTTGGTCTGCACCCGGTCGCCCTCGCGCAGCGTCTCGACGAGGCGCGGACCGTCGGGCGTGTCGATCGCGGTGCCCGGTGTAAAGCAGATCACCCCGCCCGAGGGCGCAAGTGCGGGCTGCAGGGCGCGCGGGCCCAGCGTATGATGCACGACCCAAAGATCGGTGCCGCGCGGCGGCAGCGTGTCGAGGAACATCAGCAAGGGTTGCGCCCCGCCGCCCAGTTCGATCAATGTCACGGTGTAGCTCTGCGCCCCGTCGGTCACCACGAAGCTGCTGTCGGCCAGCGGGTGGTCCACCTCCACCTCGTCGAGGCGGGTCGTGTTTGTCATTGCCGCGCCGACAAGGCGGCGCACCATGCGCGCGGCGCGTCGCCTCAGATTGGTTTCCTCGTCCGATCCTTCCAGCCGCAGAAGCCCGGGCGGCCCGTCGACACGCACCGCGTCGCCCCGCCACGACCAGGCGGCGCCCACGTCAAGCGCGCCTACCGGCGCGGCGTCCAGCCCGTCCACTTCCGTCTGCGACCAGGATATGACGAACGTGCCTCGAAAGCCCGTTCCCATTTGCCCTGCCTGCTCGTTACCTGCGCTCAATAGTTTTTTTATAACTCTAACGATAGCAGGGGCGGCGCCGACCCGAAAGCCACTCCGACCGGGAATCCTCAAGTGTTGCCGAAAGGTTGCGCGCTTCTGTTGACCTGATCCCCGAAGCGCGGCTTGCGAAGGCGCGATGGTGGGGGCATCCTGTGCCCGACGCATAGGAGAGCGCCATGCCCGAAATCGAGATCCGCCCGCTCCGCCCCGGGGACGAGCCCGACTGGCGCCGGCTCTGGACCGGCTACCTGGAGTTCTACCAGACCTCGGTGCCCGAGGAAGTCTATGTCAGCTCCTTCGCCCGACTGCTGTCGAAGGACCCGCAGGAATTCCATGGCCGGATCGCGCTGGTGGACGGGACACCGCTGGGGATCGTGCATTTTCTTTTCCACAGGCACATGTGGAAAATCGAAAATGCGTGTTATCTTCAGGACTTGTATGTCGCGCCTGAGGCGCGCGGCACCGGTCTGGGCCGCGCCTTGATCGAGCATGTCTATGGCGAGGCCGATGCCGCCGGGGCGCCGGCGGTGTGGTGGCTGACGCAGGATTTCAACCACGAGGCGCGCAGGCTCTACGACCGGATCGGGGTCAAGACACCGTTCATCCGTTACAACCGGGCCTGAGGGCGAGGCGCTGGTTCAGGTCTCCGCCGGGGCGCCCGCGGGCTTGCGGCAGGGGCCAAAGCGCGCGGCCAGCGCCAGGATCACGCCCGAGACGGTGGCGATCATGCCCGCGGCGCTCAGCGCGTGGCTGCCCCCCAGCCAGAGCGGGCCGTAGCCCGCCAGCACGTAGCCCAGCACCGCCGAGAGGGTGGCAAAGGCGACGGACCAGCCCACCTGCCGTTCCAGCCGGTCGGTCATCAGCCGCGCGGCGGCGGGCGGGCAGATGAACATGGCGATCACGATGATCGAGCCGACCGCGTCGAAGGCGGCCACCGCCGCCATCGCGGAAACCGCCACCAGCCCCAGCCCCAGCGCGCCGGTGCGCATTCCCATCACCCGCGCGAAACCCTCGTCGAAGGTGGAGATCTTGAGCGGCCGCCAGAACAGCGCAAGAAATCCCGCGACCACCAGCAGCGTCAGCGCCAGCCGGGGCAATTCCGGCGGCAGCCCCGCCAGCGCGGCCGGGTCCAGCAGCGAGCCCCAGCCGGTGGCGTCCAGCCAGATCAGCGATTCGAGGTTGCCCATCAGCGCGTGTTCCACGTCGAGATGCACCGAGGAGGTGTCGGAGCGTTCCAGCAGCAGCACCCCGCCGGCGAACATCGCGGTGAAGACCACGCCCATGGCAGCTCCCGGCTCGATCCGGCCCAGCCGCCGGACCGCCTCGATCAGACCGACCGCCAGCAGCGCGGCAGCGCCCGCGCCCAGCATCATCGGCCAGGTGGCCAGAGTGCCGGTGACGAGAAATCCCAGCACGATTCCGGGCAGCACGACATGGCTGATCGCGTCGCCGATCAGCGCCTGCCGGCGCA
Source organism: Paracoccaceae bacterium (assembly GCA_046541255.1). Lineage (GTDB taxonomy): Bacteria > Pseudomonadota > Alphaproteobacteria > Rhodobacterales > Rhodobacteraceae > Rhodosalinus. The sequence continues at coordinate 6,540 of JBKHDP010000148.1, forward strand.
GCAACAGGAAATTGCCCGGCAGCGCGCAGGCCACCGCGGCCAGCACGCCGATCAGGATCGGCGGCAGGGAGAAGGCCACGAATTCCATCATGCGCCCCTCGGGCCCAGCTGCGCGTCGAGCGCGGCCACCTGGTCGGGAGTGAGGACGCGCTCGATCGGCGTCAGCCCGTCATCGCTTGCGGCCTCGGTCTCATAGGCGCGTCCGGCGCGCAGCAATTGCCAGCGCCGCTCGTCCAGCAACGCCTTGGCGGCACGGGCCCGGCCGGCGGCGGTGGCCACCCCGTCGCGGCGGGCAAGGCCCGCGCGCACCAGCAGACGCAGCGTGTAGGGCTCGTGAACCGGCAGGCCCTGCGCCAGCGCCAGAAGCCCCTGGCGCAGATGAACCGCACGGCGGAATCGCAGCTGCCGGATCACCGCTGCCAGCACCCCGCGCCCCGGCGCCAGCGCCAGCGACAGCGCGAACAGCGCGAAGGCGCAGAGC
>JBKHDP010000149.1:0-6969 GCA_046541255.1 Paracoccaceae bacterium
CAGACCCGTTCCGCCCAGCGCCCGGGCGACCTCGGCGAAGGACGGCCAGTCGAACTGCGACAGACCCGGATCCATGCTGCGGTCGAGGAACTGGATATGCTCGGCCCCGTAGGCACTGTCGTTGCAGACGATCACGATCAGATCCTGGTTCAGCCGGACGGCGGTGTTGAACTCGTTCACCCCGCTCATCATGAAGCCGCCATCGCCGCTGAACAGCACCACCGGCCGGTCCGGCGCGGCAAGGCTCATGCCGATGGCCTCCTGCAGGCCCAGCCCGATGGATCCGAAATTCGTCGTGGCGATGAAGCTTTTCGGGTCGGGCACGGTGATGCGGCACCAGACCTCGGTCATGAAGCGCCCGCCATCGGTGGTCAGCATCCGGTTCGCCGGAAGGGCCTGTTCCAGCCGGTCCAGCGCCCAGACATAGTTGACATGGCCCGGCCCGGCCTTGGCCTTGTCCCCCGGCGGATGGGCCGTCAGCGCCACATCCTTCAACTCGGTGGCGAAACCGCTGGGCGCGATCTCGGCCTCGTCCAGCCACCACAGGATATTCTCGGCGGTCAGGCGGGCATCGGCCACCAGGGCCGCGTCGGGGTGGTAGGTCGCGCCGATCACGCTGGCATCGTCGTTCACCTGGACCACGCGCTTGCCTTTCATCAGCTTGCCCTTGTCGGTGGTGAAGCTGTGCAGGCTGGTGCCGAAAGCGATCACGCAATCGGCCTTGGCGATCACGTCATAGGCCGCCGGCGTGGAGAGCGTGCCGAAGATGTCCATGTTGGCGGGGTGGTCGTTGAACAGGCCCTTGGCCTTGAGCGTGGTGGCCAGCGGCGCATCCAGCCGGTCGGCGAGCCGAACCAGCGCCTCGCGGGCATGGATTGCGCCGCCCCCGGCCAGCACGATGGGCCGACGGGCCGAGGCGATCATCCCGATCGCCTGGTCCAGCGCGTCGCCCTCGGTCACCTGGGCCGGAGTATCGAAAACCTGGAACACCACCTTTTCATGCCTGACCTCCTCCCACATGAAATCGGCCGGCATGTTGACGACGATGGGGCGTTTCTCCACCCGGGCGCGGTAGAAGGCGCGGGCGATGTCGCGCGCGGCGGTGGCAGGGGCGCGCAGCTGCTCGAACCCCGCGCCCGTGATCTTGACCACTTCGCGCTGGTCGATGTTCTGCAGGTTCTCCGGCGCCATGACCGAGGTATCCCCGGCCAGCAGCACCATCGGGATATGACCGCGCACGCCTTCGGTGAGCGCGGTCACGCAGTTCGTCAGAGCGGGCCCATGCGTGACGGAGGCCACCCCGACCTTGCCGGTGACATGCGACCAGGCCAGCGCCATGAGCACCGCGCTGCCCTCGAAGGCGACCGGCACGAAGGTGCCCTCGCAGCCCCGCACGTAATGATCCACCATGAACAGGTTCGCGTCGCCCATCAGGCCGAACATCGTGTCGATGCCATGATCGGTGACCGCCTGTGCGATCGACTGGTGAGCGTATGTCCTTGCGTCGGTCATGTGATGCGCCTCTCCCTTCCGGCAGGCCGCGTCGGTCTTGCCCGTGGCGCGGCTCTTCCCTAACTGCCCAAGAAGGCCGCTCAAGGCAACCGTACCGCGGAATATCCCGGCCCGGCGGCCGGCCCTGCGCGCCAGTGGGCCCTGCGCAGCGGATGGGTCCGGTCGCCCAAGCTTATCCCGGAAAAGCCAGGACAAGCCCGATCAGCACGGCAAGGCACAGCCCGGCAAAGCGCCAGTCCGCGGCCCTCGCGTCAGGCGGTGGGTGCAGGCTGCTGCGACGCGCGCGCGGGGCCAGGCCGCGGGTCTCCATCGCCACTGCCGCGCGCCCGGCGCGGCGGATCGCCCAGGCCAGAAGCGGCACCGCCAGCCCGGCCAGTTCCGCGGGCCCCGGCAGGCGGCGCATCGGGCGCCCGGTGCGGATTGACCGGGCCATGCGCAGGGTCACGAAGGCCTGGCCCAGCTCCGGGACGAGATGCATGGCATGCAGCAGCGCGAAGGCCGCCCCGGCCGGCAATCGCAGGGTCTGCATCAGGCTGCGGATGAACATGCCGGGATCGGTCGTCAGCACGAAAACCGCCGAGATCATGCCGCAGGCCAGCACCCTGAAGAACAGCACCAGCCCGGGCAGGTCGATCACTCGGCCCGCGGCCTGTTCCTGTGCCATCCGGAGGGCATAGCCCGACTCGCGGTCAAAGAGCAGCGAGGTGATCAGGAACCCGGCGCCAAAGAGCGCGAGCGGCACTGCGATCAGCGCCAGCCGGCGAAACGGAATTCCCCCGCCCAGCCGCAGCAGGATCACGGCCAGCGCCAGCGTGGCAAGCTGGAAGCCGAGATTCATCACCGAAAGCGACGCCAGGATCCAGGCCGCGCAGATCGCGAGCTTGCCGAGCGGATGCAGGCCGGCCAGCATCAGCTGCCCCCGAGCGCCCGCAAGACCGGCAGCGCCTCGGGCGGCGCCAGGCCGGCCCGGGACAGCAACCCGATGTCGGAAAGGATCTCCGGGCTTGGCCCGCATGCCTGCAGCGTGCCCTGTGCGACCAGCGCGGTCCGGTCGGCGACGCGCAGGGCGAAATCCGCGTCATGGGTGACGATGGCCACGGCCTGGCCCGCGCGCGCCAACGCCCGCAGGCGCAGCGCGACCCGTTCCGTGCCGTGCCAGTCCAGCCCGGCGGTCGGCTCGTCCAGCACCAGGACCGGCCAGCGCCCCGGCTCGGTCAGCAGCGCCAGCGCCAGCCGTCGTTTCTGGCCCGCCGAAAGGGTGAAGGGATGCTGCGCCGCGACCGCTTCGAGCCGCCAATAGTCCAGTGCGTCGCGCAAGGCCGCCGCATCGAGGCCGAGCCCCTCCAGCTCCGCCGTCACGCTTTCGCGGCTGAAATGTGCCTCTGCAGATTGAAAGACCACCGCGCCGCGCGGCCCGTGGCGTTGCCCGGACCGCAGGGGCACCAGACCGGCAAGGCAGGCCGCGAGGGTGGACTTGCCGGCACCGTTCGGCCCGATCAGCGCCAGCACCTCGCCGGCATTCATCTTCAGTGATACATCGCGCAGCACCACCGGGCCGAAGGGCGGCGCGCATGCGGCCCGCTCCAGCGTCAGGCAGGGCCGGGCCGGGCCGGCCGGATCGGGCAGCAGCAGGCCGCGCAGGGTGGCCTCGGCGGTTTCGCTGTCAGGCAGCCGTCGCGCGATCCGCTCGACGGACAGTCCCGGCTCCAGTTCGGGCAGAGCAAGGCGCAGCCGGGCGGCCAGCGGGGTCCAGATGGCGGCATGGTGCAAAATCTCCGCCTTCTCTCCGAAAACTTCGGACGGCGGTCCCTCGGCCAGAAACCGGCCCGCCGGCCCCAGCACGAGGCAGCGGTCGATCCGGTCGAGGATCGGGCCCAGCCGGTGATCCACCACCAGGGCGCTGCGTCCCGGTGCCAGCAGCAATGTGGCCAGCCGCTGCGCCGCCTGCGGGGCAAGGCTTGCCGTGGGCTCGTCGGCGATGGTCAGCCGCGCCCCCTGCGCCAGCAGTGCTGCCAGGGCCACCAATTGCCGCTCGCCGCCCGAAAGCCGGGCCACATGGCGGCTGCGCCATGTTTCGGGCAGCCCCACGCGCGCCATGGCCGCTGCGACCCGGGCGCGCAGGCGTTGCCGCGGCATCTGTCGGTTCTCGGCCGCGAAGGCGATTTCCTCCTCCACCGTGAACCCTGCCAGCGTTTGCCCGGCATCCTGGAACAGGAAACCGGCCTCGCCTGCCCAGCCCGATGGCGGGCGCGTGCCGACCGGGTGCCCCCAAAGTCGGATGTCGCCCCGGCGGGTGCCGGGAAGCGAGGCGGGAATCACGCCGGTGAGCGCATGCAGGAGCGAGGATTTCCCGGCCCCCGACGGGCCCAGCAGCAGCACCCGTTCCCCGCGCGCCACCGCGAAGGACACCGGCCCGACCGCATCCGCCGCGGCGTAGGGGTAGCGAACGGCGACGCCCTCGCAGGCGAGCGCGTCAGCCATGCGCCGCGCGCGTGTCCCGCTCGATCGCTAGGCCGGCCAGAACGCCCGTGCGATACAGGGCCTTGACCATCAGATGCCCCAGAAGTCCGCCCAGCAGGGCGCCCGACAGGCAGCGCAGCACGAACATCGCCAGCAGCAGTCCGGGGGCAAGGCTGCCATAGTCGAACCGCACCCAGGTATAGGCGAAGGAGGCCAGCGCGGCGCCCACGCCCGCGGCCATCAGCACGGGCAGAGAATAGCTGCGCCAGCGCGTCGCGGCAAAGACCGCCTCGGCGCCCGCTCCCTGCACCAGCCCGGTAAGCAGCAGCATCAAGCCCGCGGGGCTTCCCATCAGCACCTGCACCGCCGCCGCCATCACCTCGGAGGCGATCGCCACGCCGGGTTTGCGGATGATCGCTGCGGCGATGATCGAGACGATGAACCAGAAGCCCATGACCACATCCATGGTCAGCGCCCCGAAGATCGCTTGCAGCACCAGCCAGACCTGGACCCAGCCCAGATAGAGCACACCGAAAACCGCTCCGAGAACGGCCACGATCATGGTTTCACGCAAGGTCCACGTGGATGTATCGGGCATGTCAGCCTCCATTCGACAGTTTGGGAAAAAGGGGGGCGGGGCGCGTCGGCGCGCCCGCCATGCGTCAGACGCGGGTGGGCGAGTTCGCCGAGAGGGTCACGTCCAGGGCGACATGGCCCTGCGGCGTGCCGAAGCCGGTGAAGGCCTGCGCCAGGGTTTCGAACACCGGCCCGGCATCGCCGCGCAGCTTGGTGCAGAAATTCTTGGACCGTTCGAAGCTGCCGGAGGATTTCAGGAAGTCGATGCAGCCCTGGATCTCGTCCATATGCGTGCCCAGCCCCAGCGGGTAGAGCGAGAATTGCGCCGCCACCGGCTGATCGCAGAGTTCCGCCGCCGCTACGGCATCACGGGCCCGCGCGACACGCTCTGCCATCGGCAGGTCCGAAAGCGGGCCGTTGGCGGGGGTGCAGATCGGATCGTCGGGCTCGCCGGGGCAGCCGCGCGACACGGTGGCATGCAGCGTCACATGGACACCGCCGCGGGCGGCGGCCACGAAGAGATCGCGCATCGCCGGGAACAACACCTCCGGCGGGCCTACCATCAGGGTCGAGAGGTCATCGGTCTCGCAGCGCAGACGATCACGCCATGGCTCCAGCGCGCCGAGCGCGCCGACGATGATGCCGACGAAATCGTCGGACATGGGATAGAGAGACACTTGTGCGCCTGAAAACATGCTCACCTCGCTCCGCTGGCATTACCCAGATCAGCTTGAGGGTCCGCGGGCATGCGCCCGTCATCTCAGCCCCGGCATTACGGAGCACCCCTGTCGATGGCATCGAGTCTAGCGTCGCGGCAGACCGATGCAAGCAGGAAATCGCCCGACATCGGGGCCTGGTGCAAAGCGGCGTGCAAGGCGGGCCGAGCGACGCGTTCGGGCACTCGGAACGGCCTGCAATCACGGGCTCCGGCCTTCTTTGGCGGCGCCACGGCGGCACATAGACCCGCCTGCCACCGGTTCAGAACCTGTACCTGGGTGGATTCAGTTCGTGAACTGGCGGGGCGGGGGCCGCGGATGCCACCCTGTCCGCACGCCACGAGGGTCGTGGCGTCGACCAGTCAATTGACATGAGAGGAGCACTCCCATGCCACGCGTCGATATCGAACTCATCGAAGGGGTCTTCGACGAAGACCGGAAACAACCGATGATCCAGGACGTGACCGAGGCGATGGTCGGCATCGACGGCAAGACCATGCGCGGCGTCACCTGAGGCCGTGTGACGGAAATCGCCAATGGCGAATGGGCCATCGGCGGCAGGCCGATGACCGCAACCGGGGCCAGCACGATCCTCCGGCCCCTGAAACCCGACATCATCCACGCATCAGCGGGCCGGTCGCGAACCGGACCGCGGAAAGGCAGGCACAACATGACAGCCACCATGGAAATCCGCCGCTTCGAGAGCCCGGACGACCGGCTCGACATGAAGGAGCGCGGCGGCATCGACATCGTGAAGACCGGGCAGGGCTCAACCGGCATGCACGCCGTTTTCGAGCCCGGCTGGACCTGGGAGGCGGACGAGAAGCCGCTTCTCGGCTCCCCGGAGACCTGCCCGATGCACCACACCGGCTATTGCCTGTCGGGCAGGCTGGTGGTGCGGATGGTCGAAAGCGGTCAGGAGATGCAGATCACGAAGGGCGACTTCTTCGAGATCCCGCCGGGCCATGACGCCCATGTCGAGGGCGATGAGCGGGTCGAACTGATCCTCTTCGAGGCCGCGGACGGACTTTAGTTCGGGGATCATGGCGCAGACTCGCTTCAAGGAAGCGCAGACGACCGACTGTCTTCTTCGGACCGGCAGCGACCGGGTTGTGTCGTGCCCGATACCTTCGCGAGGCAAGCAGGCTGAGCGTTGCCGACTTGCCTGTTCTTTCGGGGGCAACCGGGTTTCTTCGCGTCGCCGCGCGGCGGCAGAGTTGGCTTTCCCGCAGCCCGCCCGAAAAGCAGGTCATCGCGGGAGCCGACGGCACAGAGACAGGCCCCCGATCTCGGCCCCCGGCCTTCCCCCGAACGCAGCCGGATCCGCCAACGGACCACGGCAAACTGAAGGAGGCTTCGGAAAAGACGGGGAAATCTGGTAGCGGAGGAGGGACTTGAACCCCCGACACGCGGATTATGATTCCGCTGCTCTAACCAACTGAGCTACTCCGCCACGAGCGAGGCTGGAAATAGGCGAGCGGCGCGCGGGGGTCAAGCGGGAAGTTGGCGGATATGTCTGGCCGAGTTCTCGATGGGCGCGGCCACGACCGGGTGGCGGCAACCTGGAGATCAGGTCGAGAGAGTCGCGGACCTCACCGGATACCGCTGCCGGACGTCGCCGGGGTAATTTCTGGCCGATGCGGCGCCTCTGGGCCACCGACCCTCGCCGATGCGCCTTCCTGTGCCGCGTTTGCGACAGGGCCGG
>JBKHDP010000150.1:0-6939 GCA_046541255.1 Paracoccaceae bacterium
AATTACATCATCGCACAGACCGCCGACGGCATGGTGATCGTGGATCAGCATGCCGCGCATGAGCGGCTGGTCTACGAGGATCTCAAGCGGCAGATGGCCGAACGCGGGGTGGCCGCGCAGGCACTGCTGATCCCCGAGATCGTGGACCTGTCGGCGACGGATGCCGAGCGGCTTCTGGCCGCGGCCGAGGATCTGGCCCGGCTGGGGCTGACGATCGAGCCGTTCGGACCGGGCGCCATTGCCGTGCGCGAGACACCGGCGATCCTTGGCGAGGTCGATGCGCAGGCGCTGCTGCGCGACGTGCTGGACGAGTTGGCCGACAGCGGCGAGACGAGGCTGGTGCAGGAACGCATCGAGGCGATCCTCAGCCGGATGGCCTGCCATGGCTCGGTGCGCTCGGGCCGGCGGATGCGGGCGGAGGAGATGAACGCCCTGCTGCGGCAGATGGAGGCCACGCCCCATTCCGGCCAGTGCAACCATGGCCGGCCAACCTATGTGGAACTGAAGCTCGCCGATATCGAGCGGCTGTTCGGACGGCGATGATCGAGATCGGCGGCCAGGTCTTCGCGCTGGACGATCCGCGCGTGCTGGCGGCGATGGGAGCGGCCGCGGTGCTGCTGCTGATGCTGTGGCTGATCGGCCGCGCCGCAAGGGCGGCGGGACGCGCGGCGCGGCTGACGGCACCGGTGGCGCAGCAGGTGGCGGCGCTCGCGCAGCGGGTCGAGGGGCTGGGCCAGGGCCAGCAGCAACTGGCGGGGGGGCTTACCCATGTCTCCGAGGCGCAGGCCGCGGCCCAGGCGCAGATGCTGCAACTGATGGAGAAGCGGCTGGCGCAGGTCAGCGAGCGCATGAACGAAAGCCTGCACGGCACCGCGCGGCGCACGGCCCATTCGCTGGGCGAGTTGCAGGAACGGCTGGCGGTCATCGACAAGGCGCAGGAGAACATCACCCGCCTGTCGGGCGACGTGCTGGGGCTTCAGGATATCCTGTCCAACAAGCAGACCCGCGGGGCCTTCGGAGAGATCCAGCTGCATGACATCGTGACCCGCGCGCTGCCGCCCGATGCCTACAGCTTTCAGGCGCGGCTTTCGACGGGCGCGCGGCCCGATTGCCTGCTGCACCTGCCGGAACCGCCGGGCCCCATCGCCATCGACAGCAAGTTCCCGCTGGAAGCCTACGAGGCACTGCGCCGGGCGGAGGATTCGCAGGCGGCGACGCGCGCGGGCCAGGCGTTGCGCCAGGCGGTGCGGGTACATATGCGCGCCATCGCGCAGAAGTACATCCTGGAGGGAGAGACTTCTGACAGCGCGCTGATGTTCCTGCCATCGGAAGCCGTCTATGCCGAGTTGCACGGCAATTTCCCCGAGCTGGTGCGCGAGGGGTTCGCGCTGCGGGTCTGGATCGTGTCGCCCACCACCTGCATGGCCACGCTGAACACGCTGCGCGCGGTGCTCAAGGATGCGCGGATGCGCGAACAGGCCGGGGCGATCCGCCGCGAACTGGGGCTCTTGCACGCGGATATCGAGCGGCTGGCGACAAGGGTGGAAAACCTGGACCGGCATTTCGGCCAGGCGGCGCGCGACGTGGCGGAGATCCGGATCAGCGCCGACAAGGCCGGCCGGCGCGCGCAACGGCTGGATCATTTCGATTTCGAGGACATCGCACCCGACGGCGCATCGCCCGACTGAAATCTGCGGCGCCGGCCGGGCGGAGCGGCCCTTGCGGCTCAGATCCGCAGGAAGGGCTGCGCGAGCCGCGGCAGGAGACCCGAGAATTTCAGCGGCGCATCGGTGACGGCCAGGCAGATGCAATCCTCTCCCAGATCCGCCACAGGCGTATGCTCGGTCTCCTGTCCCGCGATTTCCACGTCACCCGGGCCGAACCGATCCTGTTCGTCGAGAAAGGCGCCTTTCAGGACCAGCGTGATCTCGGTGCCGTGGTGGCCATGATCGGGCACGGCGGTGCCGGCTGGGATGTGCAGCAGGCGCGCGCGGGCCTGCGACGAGGTCGGCAGGATGGCCTGGCGCACGCCCATGCCGATGGGGTTCCAGCGCACCGTGTCGAGCCCGCCGCCGACATAGCCCGCAAGCGGGGCCGGCAGCTCGCCCCCGGACCGACTGCCAGCCGCGCGATCGGGTGTCTGTTCGCCATCCTCACGGATCAGGCGCAGGGTGCGGGCGAGGCTGTCCTCGTCCACCGCCACCGCGTCTTCCTCCAGCAACGCGCCGCCGATCGCATCATGCGCAGCCGCTTCGGCGCGGCACTCGTCGCACATCGACAGATGCGTGGCGACCACGAGGTTGAACGCTTCCGGCAGGCTGCCTGCCGAATAGGCCATCAGCAGCTGCGGGGTGAGGTGATGGGTGATCCTGGTCATTCGCGCATACTTCACTTCATGGCATGGCGCAGCCGTTCGAGCGCCAGCCTGATCCTCGACTTGATTGTGCCGAGCGGAAGACCCGTCTCGGCGGCGATTTCGCTGTGGGAGAGCTCGCCGAAATAGGCGCGTTCCACCAGCACTCTCTGCTTTTCGGGCAGGTCCCGCAGGGCCTGTGCGAGGCGCTGGCTGTCCTGCTGCAGCGCCAGCACTTCCTCCTGGCCCGGGTCGGTTTCGGGGCCCCAGGGCAGATCCTCGGGCTCGGGGCGCCGCTGGCGGCGCAAGGCGTCGATCCGGCGGTTCCGGGCGATGGTGAAGACCCAGGTGGCGACGCTGGCGCGGGACGGGTCGAACAGATGCGCCTTATGCCAGAGTGTCGCCATGACCTCCTGAGCGCATTCCTCGGCCAGTCCGGCATCGGCGCCGGATTTCATCAGGAACGCCTTTACGCGGGGTGCGAAATGGGCGAAGAGCTCGGCAAACGCGCCCTCATCCCGATTGTCCCTCACGCGCAGGAGCTGCGCGACCCATTCCTGCCGCAGGGCTCCGGCCTCGGCGCTGTTCTGGTCCCCTGGTCTCACGTCCAACGACTCCGAAGTTGCTGCTGGCGCATACGCGTTGCGAACGGCAGCCCTAGCATCCAGGCCGACCGCAAGCGATGCGTCAAATCCCTCCGGAATTTCGATTTCCCTGAACATGATCCGTCTACGCGGCGGCGGTGCGAATGGATCACGGAAAATGCACTTTTTTCATTGTCATCCAATCCCGCGCAAGCCGCGTAGACCCTCTGACAACGACAAGAACGGAGCAAGACCACATGCCATTCGAAGCCGCGCCCGTCGCGCCTCGCCGCATCGCCGTGATCGGCGGCGGCATTTCCGGCCTGGGGGCCGCGCATTTCCTTGGCGATGCTCATCGCGTGACCCTGTTCGAGGCCGAGCCGCGTCTGGGCGGCCATGCGCGCACGGTGATTGCCGGCAAGCGCGGCGATCAGCCGGTCGATACCGGTTTCATCGTGTTCAACTATGCCAACTATCCGCATCTTGCCCGGCTTTTCGCGGATCTCGACGTTCCGGTGACCGAAAGCAACATGAGCTTCGGTGCGTCCTTCCGGGGAGGGCGGCTGGAATACGCGCTGCGCGACCTCGATTCGCTCTTCGCGCAGCGCAGCAACTGTGCGGATCCTCGGTTCTACCGGATGGTCCGCGACATCCTGCGCTTCAACGCGCGGGGCTACGAGCTGTCCCGACGCGAGGGCATGTCGATCTCCGATCTGCTGACCGAACTGCGCACCGGGCCCTGGTTCCGCGATCATTACCTCCTGCCCTTCTCGGGGGCGATCTGGTCCGTCCCGAAGGAGAAGATCCTCGATTTCCCCGCCAGGACGATGCTGGACTTCTTCCGCAACCACGCGCTTCTGGGCGCATCGGGTCAACACCAGTGGTACACGGTGCAGGGCGGGTCCGTCGAGTATGTCCGCCGACTGGAGGCCGATCTGCGCCGCCGCGACGTGGATCTGCGCCCGGGCTGTCCGGTCGGCGGGGTGCGGCGCACGCCGGCAGGGGTCGAGATCGCGATGCGCGACGGCGCGCCGGAACTTTTCGACGAGGTGGTTTTCGCCACCCATTCGGATATCGCTCTGCGTCTGCTGACCGATCCGTCGCAAGAGGAGCACGCGCTGCTGTCCGCGGTGCGTTACCAGCCCAACGAGATCGTGCTGCATTCCGACACCTCCATCATGCCGCGCCGTCGCAAGGTATGGTCGTCGTGGAACTACACCGAGGCCGCCGACAAGCGGTCGGACCGGATCGACGTGACCTACTGGATGAACTCGCTGCAGCCGATCCCCGAGGACGACCCGCTGTTCGTGACGCTCAACAGCACGCGCCCGATCCGGGAGGAGCTGATCCATGATACGGTGACGCTGGACCATCCTGTCTATGACGCGGGCGCCATTGCCGCGCAGCGTCGCGTGCCCGAGATCAACGGCACGAACCGGACCTGGTTCTGCGGTGCCTGGGTCAGGAACGGCTTCCACGAGGACGGGCTGTCCAGCGCCTTCGACGTGGCGGAGGCGATCCTGCGCCGCCCGGCCATCGAGGAGATTGCAGCAGAGTGAAGAACCGCATCGATCATATCGCCGGTCACACCTGGCACGGCCGCAAGGGCGCGGTGAAGAACGCCTTTCGCTACGGTGTCGACTACCTGCTGCTGGAACCCGAGGCCGAAGCCCGTACCCCGGCGCTGTTCGCGCGCAACCGGGGCAACCTGCTGTCGCTCTGGGACAGGGATCATGGCGGGGAACGCGGGGCCGGGCGCGGCGCGGCCTGGGTGCGCGAGGTGCTGGCGGCGCACGGGCTGAACCTGCCCGGACGGCTGCTGCTGCTGGCGCAGCCGCGGGTGCTGGGCCATGTCTTCAACCCTGTCAGCTTCTGGCTGTGCCATGATGCCGGGGACCGGCTGTGCGCCGTGATCGCCGAAGTCAACAACACATTCGGGGATCGCCATTCCTACCTGATCCACCACGAGGATCTGCGCCCGATCGAATCCGAGGACAGGCTGACGGCGCAGAAGATCTTCCACGTCTCGCCGTTCCAGCCGGTCGAGGGCGGCTATGTCTTCCGCTTCGACATCAACGACGACCGTATCGGCATCTGGATCGACTACAGCCAGGGCGAGGGCGGGCTGGTGGCCACGCTTTGCGGGCGGCGGCGGCCACTGACCACGGCGGGGATCTTGCGGGCGGTGCTGCGCCGGCCCTTCGGGTCGCGCCGTGTGCTGGCGCTGATCCACTGGCAGGCGCTCAAGCTGTGGTGGAAGGGCGCGCGCTTCCGGTCGCGTCCGCAGCCGCCGGAGGCCGAAATCAGCCGATGACCCACCGCCTGCCCGCCTGGGGTCTCTTCGCCGGGATGCTCGCGGCGGCGGGGCTGCCGCTCTATATCCATGCGCCCAAGGTATATGTGGACGAACATGGCGTCAGTCTTGCGGCGCTGGGCGCGGTATTGTTCGGGCTGCGGCTTCTGGACGTGGTGCAGGACCCGCTGCTGGGACGGCTGGCTGCGGCGCTAAGGGCCTGGCGCGGCATGGCCGTCGCGGTGGCCTGCATGGTGATCGGGCTGGCGATGCTGTGCCTTTTCGCGGTGACACCGCCGTTTTCTCCGCTGCTCTGGTTCGCGCTGATGCTGACGCTGGTCTTCTCGGCATTCAGTTTCCTGACCATCGCCTTCTACGCGCAAGGCGTGGCAAAGGCCGGAACGCTGGGGCAGGGCGGCCATCTGCGGATCGCGCGCTGGCGCGAGACCGGGGCGCTTCTGGGGGTCTGCCTGGCCGCGGTGGCACCGGTGGTCCTGGGGTTTTCGGCCTTCGCGCTGGCCTTCGCCGTCGTGGCGCTGCTGGCGGCGCTGGCGATGCGAAACGAATGGCGTGGCGCGGTGAACGCGCCGGCCGGCGGGTTCCGTCCGGTGCTGCGCGATTCCGTCGCCCGGCGGCTTCTGCTGATCGCGCTGATCAACGCGACGCCGGTGGCCGTCACCTCCACGTTATTCCTGTTCTTCGTGGAAAGCCGCTTGCAGGCACCGGGCATGGAAGGGCCTCTCTTGCTGCTGTTCTTCCTGGCCGCGGCGCTGAGCGCGCCGTTCTGGGGCAAGGCTGCAGACCTTTACGGCGCGCGCCGCGTGCTGCTGTTCGGCATGGGCGCCTCCGTGCTGGGCTTCGTCTTCGCGCTGGGGCTGGGCGAAGGGGACTGGCCCGCCTTCGCGCTGATCTGCGTGGTGACCGGCGCGGCGCTGGGGGCCGACATGGTGGTGCTGTCGGCGCTTTTCGCCCGCCGGCTCGAAACCGTGTCTCCTGGCGCGGCCGAGGGTTTCGGCCTGTGGTCCTTCGTGACAAAGGCGACGCTTGCCGTCGCTGCCGCCACGCTTCTGCCCGCGCTGGAGACGGCGGGCTTTCGCGCGGGCACCGAGAATGACGCGCAGGCGCTCTGGACGCTGACGCTGCTCTACGCGGGGCTGCCCTGCCTGCTCAAGCTCATGGCCATGGCGCTGTTGGCCAGCGCGCCTCTGAACGAGGCCTGAGAATGGGCTGGCTGTGGCCGTTGCCCGGCGCGGCCGCGATGCGGGTCCTGCTCTGAGCGCGCAGCCGCTGGTTCGGCTTTGCCGCGCATTTGACGCCCGGCCAACACCGCGACGGGCGAGGTCTCCGGCATCATGAGCGCCGCGACGGCGGCGTGCCCTACACAGAATTGTTATCATGGCATCACGCAGACGTAGCGCATCTGCTGCAAGAGATCGGCTGTTCCATTGAACCTTGCGGAGTTCTCTCGATGAGACCGATTCCCTTCCGGCTCGCACTGGCCCTGACGACTGCGCTGGCGTTGCCGGCCGCCGCCCAGGACGGCGGCGCCCGCAACGTCATCCTGATGGTATCCGACGGCATCGGCTTCAACGGCTGGCTCGCGGCCGACTACTACCAGGGCCTCGCCGGCGAACAGTCCTACCAGACCGCCCGCCCCGACGGCACCGAGCCGGTCGTCTACGGCATGGCGCATGACTCGCTCAACCTGA
>JBKHDP010000151.1:0-6897 GCA_046541255.1 Paracoccaceae bacterium
CTGCGCGGCCTGCAGCAGCACGGCGAGGGCGAGGGCGGTGAGTTCGGGGGTCATTTCAGGGTAACGAAATCAGAGAGTTGCACGCCCATGGCGAGTTGCGGTCCCCACTTTCCAATTCCTGACAGTGCACAGATCGATGCAATCGAGTGGGGCCGAAGTGCCTCGGCGTACCGAATTCCGGACATCACCACGAACGCGTGCTTCTTCCGATACGGAGCGCTTTCGTGCTGCTCCCGCAGTGCTTTTGCCAGCTCATTCTCCGTCATTGTCCGAGTGCTCCCATCTGGAGGTGCAACGGCGGCGGTGCGGAACAGCCGCCGTGAAACACCACCCCTCACAAGTCCATCAGCAGCCGCCGCGGATCCTCCAGCGCCTCCTTGACCCGGACGAGGAAGGTCACGGCACCCTTGCCGTCCACGATCCGGTGGTCGTAGCTGAGCGCGAGATACATCATCGGGCGGATGACGATCTGGCCGCCCACCACGACGGGGCGGTCCTGGATCTTGTGCATCCCGAGGATGCCCGATTGCGGCGGGTTCAGGATCGGCGAGGACATCAGCGAGCCGTAGACGCCGCCGTTGGAGATGGTGAAGGTGCCGCCCTGCATCTCGGCCATCGACAGCTTGCCGTCGCGGGCGCGGCGACCCTTCTCGGCGATGGCCTTCTCGATCTCGGCGAAGGACATGCTGTCCGCGTCGCGGATCACCGGTACCACCAGCCCGGTGGGCGTGCCGGTGGCGATGCCCATATGCACGAAATTCTTGTAGACGATATCGGTGCCGTCGATCTCGGCGTTGACCTCGGGCACCTCCTTCAGCGCGTGGCAGCAGGCCTTGGTGAAGAAGGACATGAAGCCCAGGCGCGTTCCGTGCTTCTTCTCGAACAGGTCCTTGTATTCCTTGCGCAGCTCCATCGTCGCCGTCATGTCCACCTCGTTATAGGTGGTCAGCATCGCGGCGCTGTTCTGCGCATCCTTCAGGCGGCGCGCGATGGTCTGGCGCAGGCGGGTCATCTTGACCCGCTCCTCGCGGGCGGCATCCTCGGCGGGGACCGGAGCGCGGGGGGCCGAGGGTTTCGCGGTGGGCGCGTCGCCGCCGGCGGCGGAGGCGGCCTTGGCGCCCTCGGCGAGCGCCCTGGTCACGTCTTCCTTCATGATGCGGCCGTCGCGGCCGGTGCCGGTGACCTGGTCGGACGAGAGCCCGGCCTCGGCCATCGCCTTCTTCGCGGCCGGCGCGTTCTCGACGTCGCGGCCGCCGGCCTGGGTGTCGGTGCCGTCCTCCGCGGATCCGGCGGGACGTTCGTCCCCGGCGCCCCTGCCGGCCTTGGCGGGGGCCGCGCCGGAGGCCGAGATCACGCCCAGCTTGCCGCCGGCCTCGACCGTGTCGCCTTCGTTGGCCAGGATCTCGGACAGGGTGCCGGCGGAGGGCGAGGGCACCTCGACCGAGACCTTGTCGGTTTCCAGTTCGCACAGCATCTCGTCCTGGGCGACGGTGTCGCCCGGCTTCTTGAACCAGGTGGAGACCGTGGCCTCGGAGACCGACTCGCCCAGCGAGGGCACCATCACGTCCACGGCATCGCCGCCCCGGCCGCCCTCGTCGGGCGCGGCGCTGTCCCGGTCCTCGGAGGGGCGCGGCGCGGGCTGTTCCGAGCCGGCTTCGCCGGCCTCGGCGATATTGGCCAGCAGCGCGTCGACACCCACCGTCTCGCCCTCCTGGGCGACGATATCGGCCAGCTTGCCGGCCGCGGGAGAGGGCACCTCGACGGTGACCTTGTCGGTTTCCAGTTCGCACAGCATCTCGTCCTGCGCCACGCTGTCGCCCGGCTTCTTGAACCAGGTGGCCACGGTGGCTTCGGTCACGGATTCGCCGAGCGTGGGCACGCGTACTTCGGTGGTCATCGCTGTCAGTTCCCTTCGATGGTCAGCGCCTCGTCCACGAGCGCTTCCTGTTGTGCCTTGTGCTGGGATGCGAGGCCCGTGGCGGGCGAGGCGCTGGCGGCCCGGCCGACATAGCGCGGGCGGCCATGCGCGGCGCCGATCCGGCCCAGCACCCATTCCAGATTCGGTTCCATGAAGGTCCAGGCGCCCTGGTTCTTGGGCTCTTCCTGGCACCAGATCATCTCTGCCTGCTTGAAGCGTTCCAGCTCCTTGACCGCCGAGATGGCGGGGAAGGGATAGAACTGCTCGAAGCGAAGCAGGTAGACATCGTCGATACCGCGGCGGTCGCGTTCCTCGAGCAGGTCATAGTAGACCTTGCCGGAGCACATCACCACGCGGCGGATCTTGTCATCGGGGGCCAGCCGGGTCTCGGAATGGCCCTTTTCGGCGTCGTCCCAGAGCACGCGGTGGAAGCTGGAGCCGGTGGTGAACTGATCGGCGTCCGACACTGCCAGCTTGTGGCGCAACAGCGACTTGGGCGTCATCAGGATCAGCGGCTTGCGGAACGAACGGTGCAGCTGGCGGCGCAGGATGTGGAAATAGTTGGCCGGTGTTGTGCAATTGGCCACGATCCAGTTGTCCTGCCCACATTGTTGCAGGAAGCGCTCCAGCCGGGCCGAGCTGTGCTCGGGGCCCTGGCCCTCGTAGCCGTGCGGCAGCAGGCACACGAGGCCCGACATCCGCAGCCACTTGGATTCGCCCGAGCTGATGAACTGGTCGAACATGATCTGCGCGCCGTTGGCGAAGTCGCCGAACTGGGCTTCCCACATCACCAGCGCGTTGGGCTCGGCCAGCGAGTAGCCGTATTCGAAGCCCAGCACCGCGTATTCCGACAGCATCGAGTCGATGACCTCGTAGCGGGCCTGACCCTCGCGGATGTGGTTGAGCGGGTAGTAGCGTTCCTCGGTCTCCTGGTCGATCAGCGCGGAGTGACGCTGGGAGAAGGTGCCGCGGGTGCTGTCCTGCCCCGACAGCCGGACCGGGTAGCCCTCCACCAGCAGCGAGCCGAAGGCCAGCGCCTCGCCGGTGGCCCAGTCGAAGCCGCGGCCCTCCTCGAACATCCTGGCGCGCGCGTCCTGCAGGCGGCCCACCGTCTTGTGGATGCTCATGCCCTCGGGCGCACGGGTCAGGGCGCGGCCCACCGCTTCCATCGTCTCGGCCGAGATCGAGGTCTTGCCGCGCTGGTACTTGCCCTGCTTGTGACGGTCCAGATGCGCCCAGCGGCCATCCAGCCAGTCGGCCTTGTTGGGGCGGTAGGTCTTGCCGGCCTCGAACTCGTCGTTGAGATAGGACTGGAACTGGGCCTTCATGTCCTCGATCTCGCCCTCGGGGATCAGCCCGTCCTCGATCAGCCGCTCGGTATAGAGGCTGAGCGTGGTCTTGTGGCGCTTGATCTTGTTGTACATCGCCGGGTTGGTGAACATGGGCTCGTCGCCCTCGTTGTGACCGAAGCGGCGGTAGCAGAACATGTCGATCACCACGTCGCGGCCGAATTTCTGGCGGAACTCCGTGGCCACCTTGGCGGCATGCACCACCGCCTCCGGGTCGTCGCCATTGACGTGGAAGATCGGTGCCTCGACCATCAGCGCGATGTCGGTCGGATAGGGCGAGCTGCGCGAGTAGTGCGGCGCGGTGGTAAAGCCGATCTGGTTGTTCACGATGATGTGGATCGTGCCGCCGGTGCGGTGCCCGACCAGCCCCGACAGGCCGAAACACTCCGCCACCACGCCCTGGCCCGCGAAGGCCGCATCGCCATGCAGCAGCACCGGCAGCACCCCGCGGCGCTCGGGATCGCCGAGCTGGGCCTGCTTGGCGCGCGCCTTGCCCAGCACCACCGGGTTGACCGCCTCCAGGTGCGAGGGGTTGGCGGTGAGCGACAGGTGCACCGAATTGCCGTCGAATTCACGGTCGGAGGAGGCGCCGAGATGGTATTTCACGTCGCCCGATCCGTCCACGTCCTCGGGCTTGAAGCTGCCGCCCTGGAACTCGTTGAAGATCGCGCGGTAGGGCTTGCCCATCACGTTGGCCAGCACCGAGAGCCGGCCGCGATGCGGCATGCCGATGACGATTTCCTTGACCCCCAGCGCGCCGCCGCGCTTGATGATCTGCTCCATCGCCGGGATGAGGGATTCACCGCCATCCAGGCCGAACCGCTTGGTGCCCATGTACTTGACATGCAGGAACTTCTCGAAGCCCTCGGCTTCGACCATCTTGTTGAGGATCGCCTTGCGGCCCTCGCGGGTGAACTTGACCTCCTTGCCGTAGCCCTCGATCCGCTCCTTCAGCCAGGCGGATTGCTCGGGGTCCGAGATGTGCATGTATTGCAGCGCGAAGGTGCCGCAATAGGTGCGTTTCACGATGTCCACGATCTGGCGCATCGACGCGATCTGCAGCCCCAGCACGTTGTCGAGGAAGATCGGCCGGTCCATGTCGGCCTCGGTGAAACCGTAGGTCTTGGGATCGAGCTCGGGGCGCGCGGTTTCCTCGCGCATTCCCAGCGGATCCAGGTCGGCGGCGAGATGGCCCCGAATCCGGTAGGCCCGGATGAGCATCAGCGCGCGCACCGAATCGAGCACCGCGCGCTGCACCTGATCGTCGGTGATCTCGACGCCTTTGGCCTGCGCCTGGGCGCGGATCTTCTCTCCCGCGGCGGCGGTTTCCTTCGCCGCTTCGGGCCATTGTCCGTCCAGCGCGTGGGTCAGATCGTCCGAAGGGGCGGGGGGCCAGTCGGCCCGCGCCCAGGACGGGCCCGCCGCCTCGCGCCTGACATCGGAGTCGGCATCGCCGAGTTCGCGGAAGAAGGCGGCCCAGGCCTCGTCCACCGAGGCCGGGTCGCTGGCGTAGCGCGCGTAAAGCTGTTCGAGATACTCGGCATTGTGCCCCTGCATGAAGCTGGAGGCATGGAACAGGTCGTTGGGGCTTTGGTCGGTCATTGGAGGTCGGTCTCCGGTTGGCGCAAGGGGGATGCCCGGGACGGCCCGAAAGCCGTCTGGCCGGTTCGGTCTGGACCGGCCCGGTTGGCAGGGAAGGGACGGGCCGGGGCGGCGCGGCGCGCAAAGAGGGGCTGGCGGATCATGCCGGCACCCCGGACGGGGCAGGGCCGAAACGATTGGCACCAGGCTGCGACGGCCGGGTGAGCCACCAGATCACCAGCAGCGGCGACAGGATCAGCACGATCATCGCCACCGCGATGACCAGCCCGCTGACCCCGGTGACCAGCGCAGAGATGTCGCCCGACAGGAGCGGCTCGAACCCGGCCACGAAGCCGATGAAGCTGCCCAGGCCCAGCGTCACGATGAACGGATAGAGCAGGAACAACCCGGAACGCCCGGTGTCGTGCATCCGCCGCCAGCCCACGGCCAGCGCCGGGATCAGGGTGCCCAGGGTGAAGATCGGGTTGAGCGGGCCGCGGGTCTGCACCTGTGTCATCCCCGGCCCGGTTTCCACCACGCGGGTGCCGAACAGCGCGGCGTCGATCGCGGAGCTTGCCGCCGAGCCGAGGACGAGGAACAGGAAGAACCACCAGTATTCCGGCCGCGAAGCACGGCCCGAAAAGGTCGCGTATTTGCGAAAGCATGTTCTGATCGCAGAGCTGAAACTCATCCTCGCACGGTCCGTTGCGGGCGCGGGCCACTGGACGGGCCCGCGCGCCAGTGTCAGCCGATGGCCTTGAGCACCGCCTCGCCCAGCCCGGCGGGGCTGTCGGCAACCACGATGCCGGCCGATTTCATGGCCTCGATCTTGTCATCGGCGCCGCCCTTGCCGCCGGCGACGATGGCGCCGGCATGGCCCATGCGCCGGCCCGGAGGGGCGGTGCGGCCGGCGATGAAGCCGGCGGTGGGCTTCCAGCGGCCCTTCTTTCTTTCGTCGGCGAGGAACTGCGCGGCATCCTCTTCGGCCGAGCCGCCGATCTCGCCGATCATGATGATCGCCTCGGTCTCGTCATCGGCGAGGAACCATTCCAGCACGTCCAGATGTTCCGTGCCCTTGATCGGGTCGCCGCCGATGCCCACGCAGGTCGATTGGCCCAGGCCCACATCGGTGGTCTGCTTCACGGCCTCGTAGGTCAGCGTGCCCGAGCGCGACACCACGCCCACCTTTCCGCGCTTGTGGATGTGGCCCGGCATGATGCCGATCTTGCAGGCGTCCGGCGTGATGACGCCGGGACAGTTGGGGCCGATCAGCGTGGTCCTGGAGCCTTCCAGCGCGCGCTTGACCTTCATCATGTCGAGCACCGGGATGCCTTCGGTGATGCAGACCACGAGCGGGATTTCCGCGTCGATGGCCTCCAGGATCGAATCCGCCGCGAAGGGGGGCGGGACATAGATCACCGAGGCATTGGCGCCGGTCCGCGCCACCGCCTCGTGGCAGGAATTGAACACGGGCAGGTCGAGATGGCTCTGCCCGCCTTTGCCGGGCGTCACGCCGCCCACCATCTTCGTGCCGTAGGCGATCGCCTGTTCGGAGTGGAAGGTCCCCTGCGAGCCGGTGAAGCCCTGGCAGATGACCTTTGTGTTTTCGTCGACGAGGACTGCCATCGGTTTATCCTTTCACCGCCTTCACGATCTTCTGTGCGCCGTCCTTGA
The DNA here is from genome assembly GCA_046541255.1 of Paracoccaceae bacterium. Lineage (GTDB taxonomy): Bacteria > Pseudomonadota > Alphaproteobacteria > Rhodobacterales > Rhodobacteraceae > Rhodosalinus. The sequence goes on from JBKHDP010000151.1 coordinate 6,523, forward strand.
GGTCGTCCGCGGCGATCACGTCGAGGCCGGAGGTATTGATGATCTCCTTGCCCTTCTCCACATTGGTGCCTTCCAGGCGCACCACCAGCGGCACCTTGAGGCCCACCTCCTTCACCGCGGCGACCACGCCCTCGGCGATCACGTCGCAGCGCATGATGCCGCCGAAGATGTTCACCAGGATGCCCTTCACGTTCGGGTCCGAGGTGATGATCTTGAACGCCTCGGTCACCTTCTCCTTCGTCGCGCCGCCGCCCACGTCGAGAAAGTTGGCGGGTTCCGCGCCGTAGAGCTTGATGATGTCCATCGTGGCCATTGCCAGGCCCGCGCCGTTGACCATGCAGCCGATCTCGCCATCCAGCGCGATGTAGTTCAGGT
>JBKHDP010000152.1:0-6803 GCA_046541255.1 Paracoccaceae bacterium
CCCTCGATGACAGCAAGGCCGAAGACGTCGTGCAGATCGACCTGCGCGGCAAGTCCGCCATGGCCGATCACATGGTTGTCTGTTCGGGCCGGTCGTCCCGCCAGGTCGCCTCGATCGCGGAAAAGCTGGTGGACGAGCTCAAGCAGGATCTCGGCATCCTGTCCCGCATGGAAGGCAAGGAAACCGGCGACTGGGTGCTGATCGACGCGGGCGACGTGATCGTTCACGTGTTCCGCCCCGAAGTGCGCGAGTTCTACCAGCTGGAGAAGATGTGGCAGACCCCGTCTGCCGCGGCCTCCCGCGCCTGAACCCGTGCGCGTCCATCTCTGCGCCGTCGGGCGCCTTCGCAATGGCGAAGAGCGCGCCCTGACGGATGATTACCTTTCCCGATTCGATCGCACCGGCCGGCCGCTGGGACTTGGCCCCGCCACCTTGCACGAGGTCGAGGACCGCAAGGGGGGCGGCCCTGCCGCCGAGGCCGCGCTGCTGCGCAAGACCCGGCCAGGGGGCGCGATGACGATCGTTCTGGACGAGCGCGGGCGGATGCTCTCGTCGCCCGCCTTCGCCGAGCGGCTGGCGGGCTGGCGCGACGCCGGCCGGCAGGACGTGGCCTTCCTGGTCGGCGGCGCCGACGGGCTGGCTCCCGACCTGCGCGACGCGGCGGACTTCGCGCTGTCCTTCGGGCCGATGGTCTGGCCGCACGCGCTGGTGCGCGTGATGCTGGCCGAACAGCTCTACCGCGCCGCGACGATCCTGGCCGGCGGTCCCTACCACCGGGCCTGAGCCGCGAGATGCAGCGCGGCAGGCCTCCCATAGGGATTTTTCGCCAGGAAGACGCGCGGGGCGAGGTTCAATCCACGCGCGCGGCGCGCTAGAAGGAGACGAGGCATCCCAGCGAGAGACCCGAGCATGAGCGTTCCGAAACCTGTCGTCCTGTGCATTCTCGATGGCTGGGGCCTGCGCGAGGAGACCGAGGCCAATGCCCCGGCGCTGGCCGATACCCCGACCTTCGACCGGATCTGGGCCGGGTGCCCGCACGCCACGCTCGTCACCCATGGCCGCGACGCCGGCCTGCCAGCCGGCCAGATGGGCAATTCCGAGGTCGGCCATACCAATATCGGCGCGGGCCGGGTGGTTGCGATGGATCTCGGCCAGATCGACCTGGCGATCGAGGATGGCAGTTTCTTCGCCAATGCCGCGCTCGGGCGGTTCATCGCGGCGGTGCGCGACGCGGGCGGGGTCGCGCACCTGATGGGCGTGATCTCGGATGGCGGGGTGCATGGCCACCTGGAGCATGTGCTGGCCGCGGCGCGCGCGATCACCGACGCGGGCGTGGCGGTAGCGATCCATGCCATCACCGACGGGCGCGACGTGGCGCCCAGCTCGGCGCCCGGCTTCATGGCGGATTTCGAGGCCCGCCTGCCGGATGGCGCCCATGTGGCCACTGTGATCGGGCGCTACTTCGCGATGGACCGGGACAACCGCTGGGACCGGGTGAAGCTGGCCCATGACGCCATGATCCGGGGCGAGGCCCCGCGTCGGGCCGACACCGGGCTGGAGGCGGTGGAGGCGGCCCATGCCGAGGGCATCACCGACGAGTTCATCCCCGCCACAGCGATCGGGCAGTATGGCGGGATGCGCGATGGCGACGGGCTGTTCTGCCTGAACTTCCGGGCCGATCGCGCGCGCCAGATCCTGCGGGCCATCGGCGAGCCGGCATTTTCCGGGTTCGACACCGGCCCGCGGCCGAAACTGTCGGCATTGCTTGGCATGGTGCAGTATTCCGTGGCCCATGACGCCTACATGGACACGGTCTTCCCGCCGCGCGACATCGTCAACACGCTGGGCGCCTGGGTGGCGAAGCAAGGCCGGCGCCAGTTCCGCCTGGCGGAAACCGAGAAATATCCCCATGTCACCTTCTTTCTGAACGGCGGCAAGGAAGAGCCCGAACCCGGCGAAGACCGCTACATGGCGCAATCGCCCAGGGTGGCCACCTACGATCTTCAGCCCGAGATGTCCGCGGCCGAAGTGACCGACCAGTTGGTGGCCGCGATCGACGCGGGCTACGATCTGATCGTCGTGAACTACGCCAATCCCGACATGGTGGGCCATACCGGCGTGCTCGAGGCCGCGATTCGCGCCTGCGAGGCGGTGGATGCCGGGCTCGGGCGAGCGCTCGCCGCTCTGGAGCGCGCCGGCGGCGCGATGATCGTCACCGCCGATCACGGCAATTGCGAGCAGATGGTGGACCCGGAGACCGGCGGGCCGCACACCGCCCATACCACCAACCCGGTGCCGGTGATCCTGGTGGGCGGCCCTGCGGGCGCGCGCCTGCGGAAAGGCGGCCGGCTGGCCGATCTCGCCCCGACCGTGCTGCAGCTGATGGGGCTCGACCAGCCGCCCGAGATGACCGGAGAGAGCCTGATCCTGCGATGAACCGAATGGTTGCCCTTCTGCTGGCGCTGATCGCGGCCGTCCCCGCCGGGGCCGACCCGGCCGAGCGCGCGCGCGACGCCGCGCGGCTGCTGGAGGAGGCGACACTGGCGCTGGACGCGGCCGATGGCGCACGCAACCGGGTCGCCGCGCTGACCGAAACGGTCCGCGGATTCGAGGCCGGGCTGTCCGCCATGCGCGAGGGGCTGCGGGGCGTCTCGATCCGCGAGCAGCAGATCGCCCGCGACCTGGCCGCACGCGAGCAGGAAGTCGCCCGCCTGCTGGGCGTGTTGCAGACCATCGCGCATTCCCCCGCCCCGGTGCTCACGCTGCACCCGTCGGGCGCGCTGGGCACCGCGCGGTCGGGGATGCTGCTGGCCGACGTCACCCCGGCGATCCAGGCCGAGGTGGAGGTGCTGCGCGACCGGCTGGAAGAGGTCGCAACCCTGCGCAAGCTGCAGGAGAACGCGATGGCCACCCTGCAGGACGGCATGGCCGGTGTGCAGCAGGCGCGCACCGCGCTCAGCCAGGCAGTGGCCGACCGGCGCAACCTGCCGCGCCGCTTCACGGCCGACCCGGTGCGCACGGCGATCCTGATCGCCGCCACCGAAACGCTGGAGGGCTTCGCCAGCGGGCTCAGCCAGATCGCCGAGGACGAAGCACCGGGCAGCCTTCCGGACATCACTCACCGCAAGGGCGCGCTGCCGCTGCCGGTGCAGGGCACCATCCTGCGCCGCCCCGGCGAGGCGGATGCCGCCGGGGTGAAGCGCCCCGGTATCGTGGTGGCCACCCGGCCGCGCGCGCTTGTCACCACGCCGACCGCCGCGACGATCCGCTATCGCGGACCATTGCTCGATTACGGCCAGGTGATGATGCTGGAGCCGCAGGACGGGCTGCTTTTCGTACTGGCCGGGCTGGACGTCGTGTTCGGCGAGGCCGGGCAGGTTCTGCCCGCCGGCAGCCCGGTGGGGCTGATGGGGGGCGACGACCGGCAAATCGGGTCGATCGTCTCACAGTCCGGTGATGGGGCTGGAAGTGAGCGGCCGGAAACGCTCTATATTGAAATCAGACAGGGCGATGCGCCCACGGATCCGCTGGCGTGGTTCCGGACGGAAAGGGATGATTAAGCCATGAAGAAACTCGCAATGGCCGCGATCGCCGGCACACTGGCCGGCGTTCTTGCCACCACCCAGGTCGCGGGCCCGCTGCTGGCACAGGAAAATGCCCGCCCGGCCAGCGTCTACGAGCAGCTCGACCTTTTCGGCGACATCTTCGAGCGGATTCGCTCGCAATATGTCGAGGAGGTTGACGAGGCCGAACTGATCGAGGCGGCAATCAACGGGATGCTGACCTCGCTCGACCCGCATTCCAGCTATCTCTCGCCCGATGACGCGGACGCGATGCGGGTACAGACCAGGGGCGAGTTCGGCGGACTGGGCATCGAGGTCACCCAGGAGGACGGTTTCGTCAAGGTCGTCTCGCCGATGGACGGCACCCCAGCCGACGCGGCCGGGCTTCAGGCCGGCGATTTCATCACCCATGTGGACGGCGAATCGGTGCTGGGGCTGACGCTGGACGATGCCGTCGAGATGATGCGCGGGCCCGTCGGTTCGGAGATCGTCGTCACGGTGGTGCGCGAGGGCGAGGCAGAACCGTTCGACGTGTCGATCATACGCGACACGATCAAGCTGACCGCCGTGCGGTCGCGGCTGGAAGGCAACTCGGTCGTGCTGCGTGTCACCACCTTCAACGACCAGACCTTCAGCAATCTGGAGGCCGAACTGGAGGAACAGGCAGAGGCTGCCGGCGGGATGGATCGGGTCAGCGGCATCGTGCTGGACCTGCGGAACAATCCCGGCGGCCTGCTGACCCAGGCGATCCGGGTCTCCGATGCCTTCCTCGACAAGGGCGAGATCGTCTCCACCCGGGGTCGCGATCCGGAAGAGGGCGAACGTTTCAACGCCACGGAGGGCGACATCGCCGAAGGCAAGCCGATCGTGGTGCTGATCAATGGCGGCTCCGCCTCTGCCTCGGAAATCGTGGCGGGCGCGCTGCAGGATCATCGCCGTGCCATCGTGGTGGGCACCAAGAGCTTCGGCAAGGGATCGGTTCAGACCGTGATGCCGCTGCGTGGCGACGGCGCGATGCGGCTGACCACGGCGCGCTACTACACGCCTTCCGGCCGTTCGATCCAGGCGCTCGGGGTCAGCCCCGACATCGTGGTGCAGCAGCCCCAGCGCAGCGAAACCGGCGAGGAGGAGGACGAGGAAAGCGTCCTGCGCCGCTCGCGCTCCGAGGCAGACCTGCGCGGACGGCTCGACAATGACTTGCTATCCGATGACGAGATCCGCCAGATCGAGGAAGAGCGGGCCAAGGCCGATGCCGCCGCGCGGCTGCGCGAAGAGGATTACCAGCTCGCCTACGCGATCGACATCCTCAAGGGCCTCATCGCCCTGACCCCGGCCGACGAGTGACCGGGCCGGGCGGAGCGGCGAGCCCGCTTCGCCCGCCGCATGCCGTCCGAACCGTTCGCCTCGACAGGACCCCGGGACATGACCCCCGAAGAGATCGCCGCCCTGCCCTATCGTCCCTGCGTCGGCGTGATGCTGGCCAACGGCCGCGGCGAGATCTTCGTCGGCCAGCGGATCGACACCGACATCGCGGCCTGGCAGATGCCCCAGGGCGGCATCGACCCGGGCGAGACCCCGCGGGACGCCGCCCTGCGCGAACTGTGGGAGGAAACCGGCGTGCCCGCCGAGCTGGTGACCGTCGAGGCCGAGACCCCCGGCTGGGTCACCTACGACTTGCCGGCGGACCTTGTGCCCAGGGTCTGGAAGGGCCGCTATCGCGGGCAGAAGCAGAAATGGTTCCTGCTGCGCTTTCACGGCGAGGACGCGCAGATCCGTATCGAGACGGATCATCCGGAATTCTCGGAATGGCGCTGGATCGACCCGGCCTTGCTGCCCGGGGTGATCGTGCCATTCAAGCGGGCAGTCTACGAGGAAGTGCTGGGCGTTTTCCACGACAGGATCTGACATCCCCGTGCCGGCATCCGACTCGCCCCGAGAACAAAAGGTGAATATACTCGCGACTCGCCATGTATGCCGAGCTGTCGATCACCTCCAACTTCACCTTTCTCACCGGGGCATCCCATCCCGAGGAATTCATGCGCCGGGCCGCCGAGATGGGGCTGTCCGCGATCGCCATCGCCGACGAGAACTCGGTGGCCGGAATCGTGCGCGCCCATGCCGAGGCGCGCGAGATCGCCCGCGACCTTGCCGCCCGCGCCGCGGCCGAGGCCCGCGACGGCCCGATCGGCCCCCCCGTTCCGCCGGGGATGGAACATCGCCGCGCGCCGGTTCTGTCCTGTGCGCCCCGGCTCATTCCCGCCGCCCGGCTGCTGCCCGCCGACGGGCCGGAACTCACCGCGCTGGTCGCCAGCCGCGCGGGCTGGGCCCGGCTGTGCCGACTGATCTCGCGCGGGCGGCTGCGGGCCCCCAAGGGCGGCTGCGCCCTGCGGATGGAAGACCTGATGGAAGGCATGGAAGGGCTGGAGCTGCTGCTGCACCCGCCCCGCGCCTTTCCCGCGCCGGACGACTGGAACCGTCAGGCCGCCCGGCTGGCTCGCCGCTTCGGCGCGCAGATGCACCTGGCCCTGTCCCCCGCCTATGACGGGCAGGATGCCGCCCGGCTCGACGCCCATGCCGAGGCGGCCCGCCGTCTCGGCCTGCCCACGCTGGCCACCGCCCGGCCGATGATGCATCACGGCCGCCGCCGGCGGCTGGCCGACGTGCTCACCGCGATCCGCACCGGCACGAGGATCGACGTTCTGGGCCGCGCGGCGCTGGCGAATGGCGAAGGCCGCCTGCGCGCCGAGGCCGAGATGCGCCGGATCTTCCGCGCCCATCCGCAGGCGGTGAAACGCGCCGGCGCACTGGCCGCGCGCTGCACCTTCTCGCTGGATGCCCTGCGTTACGAATACCCCTCCGAGGTGGCCGAGGGCGAATCCCCCGCCGACCGGCTGGCCCGGCTCGCTCGTGCCGGGCTGCGCTGGCGCTATCCCGACGGCCCGTCCGAGCGCGTGCGCGGCATGCTGGAACACGAGCTGCGCCTGATCGCCAAGCTGCGCTACGAGCCCTATTTTCTCACGGTGCATGACATCGTGGCCTTCGCCCGCTCGCGCGGGATCCTGTGCCAGGGGCGCGGTTCGGCCGCCAACTCGGTGGTCTGCTACAGCCTCGGCATCACCTCGGTCTCGCCCGAGATCGGCACCATGGTGTTCGAGCGCTTCGTGTCCGAAGCCCGCGACGAACCGCCCGACATCGACGTGGATTTCGAGCACGAGCGCCGCGAGGAGGTGATCCAGTGGA
>JBKHDP010000153.1:0-6701 GCA_046541255.1 Paracoccaceae bacterium
TGTCCGAGCCGATGAAGGCGCGCGCGCCGATCACGGTGCGATGCTTCATCACGCCATCATAGTTGCAGGTCACGGTGCCCGCGCCGATATTGGCGCCCGCGCCCACCTCGGCATCGCCGAGATAGGTCAGGTGATTGGCCTTGGCGCCCTCGCCGATCAGCGCGTTCTTGACCTCGACGAAATTGCCGATGCGCACGTCCTCGGCCAGCTCGGCGCCCGGGCGCAGCCGCGCATAGGGCCCCACCACCGAGCCGCGGCCCACATGGCAGCCCTCGAGATGCGAGAAGGCGCGGATGGTGGCGCCGGTCTCGACCGTCACGCCGGGCCCGAAGACGACGTTGGGCTCGATCACCGCGTCGCGCCCGATCACCGTGTCATGCGACAGGAACACCGTGTCCGGCGCGGTCATCGTGACGCCGAGATCCAGCAACTCGGCCCGGGCGCGGGCCTGGAAGGCGGCCTCGGCCGCGGCCAGTTCCGCGCGCGAGTTGATGCCCAGCGTCTCGGCCTCGTCGCATTCCACATGGCGGGCCGACAGCCCCCTGGTGCGGGCCAGGCCCACGATGTCGGTCAGGTAGTATTCGCCGCTGGCATTGTCGTTGTCGACTTCCTCGACCAGCGAGAACAGCGTCTCTGCATCTGCCGCGACGACGCCTGCATTGCACAGGTCGATGGTGCGCTCGGCCTCGGTCGCGTCCTTGAACTCGACGATCCGTTCCAGCCGGTCGCCTTCGGTCACCAGCCTGCCATAGCGGCCCGGATCGGCCGCGTGGAAGCCCAGCACGACGATATCGGCCGTCTTGCGCGCCTCGATCATGCGGTCCAGCGTTTCGGGTCGGATGAGGGGCGTGTCGCCGTAAAGCACGATCACGTCTCCGGCAAACCCCTCCAGCGCGGTGCGGGCCTGTGCCACAGCATGGGCGGTGCCCTGCTGCTCGGGCTGGATCACGATGCTGGCCCGGTCGTCCCAGTCCCGCGCGGCGGCTTCCACCTTCGCGGCATCATGCCCGGCCACCACCACCAGCCGCTCGGGCTCCAGCGCGGCGGCAGCGCGCATGGCATGGGCCAGCAGGGGGGCGCCCGCGATTTCGTGAAGGACCTTGGGCAGATCGGAGCGCATCCGCGTTCCCTGGCCCGCGGCCAGAATGATAAGGGCCGTCGCCATCCACAACTCGCTTTGCAATTCGTTGCGACCCGTTCTATCGGTCTCGGCGCAGGCTGCAAGCCGCGAATGCATCACGTTCGTTTACGCTCTGTGACAGGCTTGCGCGGGACTTTGCCGAGGGATGCGATGCGCACGGTGATCTTCGATCTGGACGGGACCCTGGCCGATACCAGCGGCGACCTGATCGCCGCGGCGAATGCCTGTTTCCTGGCGATGGGGCATGGCGCGCCGCTGGATCCCCTGGCCGATGCCCATACCGCCTTCCATGGCGGGCGGGCGATGCTGCGGCTGGGGCTGGAGCGGCTGGGCCGGGCGGGCGACGAGGCCGAGGTGGACCGCCAATATCCGCTGTTGCTGAAGGCCTATGCCGCCGCGATCGACACGCATACCGTGCTCTATCCCGGCGCGATGGCGGCGGTGGCGGCGCTGGCCGCGACAGGCTACCGGGTCGGCATCTGCACCAACAAGCCCGAGGCGCTGGCCGATCTGCTGTTGCAGCGCCTTGCGGTGCGCGACGCTTTCGGTTCGCTGATCGGGGCGGATACGCTGGCCGTGCGCAAGCCCGATCCCGAGCCGTTGCGCGAGGCGGTGCGCCGCGCCGGCGGCGATCCGGCCCGGTGCGTGTTGATCGGCGACACGATCACCGACCGCGAGACCGCGCGCGCGGCGGGCGTGCCGTCCGTTCTGGTGGGGTTCGGGCCCACGGGCGCCGCGGTTGCAGAGCTGGACCCGGAGGCGGTTATCGGCCATTTCGACGAGCTGCCGGAGGTGGTGCGGCGGCTGATCGGCTGAGCCGGTCGGGGCCCCCGCGGAGTCGGGGCGATTGACGCCGGTGCCGGCCCGCGCCAGAGATGAGCCATGGACGAAGTATTCAAGGGCAGTTTCACCCAGCAGGAGCCGATCCCCGAGGAGGGAATCGAGGCCGCGCTCGATGTGCTGCGGCATGGCCGGCTGCACCGCTACAACCTGGCTGGTGACGAGCCTGGCGAGGCGGCGCTGCTGGAGGAGGAATTCGCCCGGTCGGTGGGGGCGCGCTATTGCGTTGCGGTGTCCTCGGGCGGCCATGCCATGAGTACCGCGCTGCGCGCCGCCGGCGTCGCACCCGGTGACAGGGTGCTGTCCAATGCCTTCACTCTGGCGCCCGTGCCCGGCGCCATCGCCGCGGTGGGGGCAACGCCGGTCTTCGTCGAGACCACCGAGGCGTTGACCATCGATCTGGACGATCTGGCCGCCAAGGCGCGGCAGGCGGATGTCCTGCTGCTCAGCCACATGCGCGGGCATATCTGCGACATGGACGCGCTGTTGCGGGTCTGCGACGCGGCCGGGCTGCGGGTGATCGAGGATTGCGCCCATACGATGGGCGCAAGCTGGCGCGGCGTGCCCTCGGGGCGGCACGGGATCGCCGGCTGCTATTCCACCCAGACCTACAAGCACATGAATTCGGGCGAAGGCGGGCTTCTGGTCACCGACGATGCCGATCTGGCGGCGCGGGCCATCGTGCTGTCGGGTTCCTACATGCTTTACGGGCGCCACCGCGCCGCGCCGCCGCCCGAAGCCTTCGAGCGCGTCAAGTGGGACACACCGAACATCTCGGGCCGGATGGACAACCTGCGCGCCGCGATCCTGCGCCCACAGCTGCGCGGGCTGGAGCATCAGGTGGCGCGCTGGAACGAACGCTACCGGGTGATGGAAGCGGGCCTGCGCGATACGCCGGGTCTCACGCTGATCGACCGTCCCGAAGAGGAACGCTTTGTCGGGTCCTCGTTCCAGATGCTGCTGAAAGGGCAGACCCCGGCCGCGATGCGCGAGGTGGTCGCCCGCTGCGCGGCCAGGGGGGTGGAGCTGAAATGGTTCGGCGCGGCCGATCCCGCGGGATTCACGTCACGCTACGACTCGTGGCGCTACGCGGCGCCGCGGCCGCTGCCCCGGACAGACGCGATCCTCGCCGGGCTGCTGGACATGCGCCTGCCGCTGACCTTCAGCCTCGAGGACTGCGCGCTGATCGCCCGGATCATCCGGGCCGAAATCCAGGCCCTGCATCGGCGCGGTTAGGCGCGGAACGCGATCCGCCCGTGTTCGCCGGTATCGGGCAGGCTGTCGGTCACGTTCGCCTTGGCGATTTCGTAGAGGAACCCCGCCGCGCTGTCGGTCGCCCAGACCTCGCCCTCATGCGGCGTGAATTTCACCAGCCTGATCGCCGGATCGTCGCGGCCCTTCTCGAACCAGGCGGCCGCCATGGCCGACCACATCGCGTCGAGCCGTTCCTTGTCGCCCGACTCGTCCAGTCGACCGACGATGTTGGCGTAGAGATTGGCCTTCGGATCGGCCACCTGGAACCGTGCCTCGCCGCCCGATTTCGCGGCCCGATCGGCAGAGGACCCGGCGGCGGTGATGAAATAGATCGTCTTCTCCTTGGCATCGGCCTTGGGCGACATCGGCACCGGGCGCTCGCCATCGGCGTCCAGCAGGCCGGCCTGCACGTCGTCGATCCGGTTCCAGAAGGTGGTTTCGAGTTTGGACATCGGCGTGTCTCCTTTTCTTCGCTTGCCTTTGCGTTGCCGACCCAACGGCGCGCCGGCGCTGCCGGTTCCTGCCGCTTGACCGGGGCGATCATGCCGCGTAGGATTTGAACGGTTGTTCAATAACCCGGGAGGAGGGGGCCATGTTCAACGCCGTGATGTCGTTCGACCTGGGCGAGGACGTGCACGCCCTGCGCGAGACCGTTCATCGCTGGGCGCAGGACCGGATCAAGCCGATGGCCGCGCAGATCGACCGCGACAATATCTTCCCGCATCACCTGTGGCGCGAGATGGGCGAGCTGGGCCTGCTGGGCCTCACCGTGCCCGAGGACCTGGGCGGCACCGGGATGGGCTATCTCGCCCATGTCGTGGCGGTGGAGGAAATCGCCCGCGCCTCGGCCTCGGTATCGTTGTCCTACGGGGCACATTCCAATCTCTGCGTGAACCAGATCCGCCTCAACGGCACCCCGGACCAGCAGGCCCGCTACCTGCCGCGCCTGATCTCGGGCGAGCATGTGGGTGCGCTGGCGATGTCGGAGGCGGGCGCCGGCTCGGACGTGGTGGGGATGAAGCTGCGCGCCGAGCGCCGCAACGACCATTACCGCCTGAACGGCACGAAATACTGGATCACCAATGGCCCGGATGCCGATGTTCTTGTGGTCTACGCCAAGACCGACCCGGAGGCCGGCAGCCGCGGCATCACCGCCTTCCTGATCGAGAAGGAGATGGCGGGTTTCTCCACCAGTCCGCATTTCGACAAGCTGGGAATGCGCGGCTCGAACACCGCCGAGCTGGTCTTCGAGGATGTCGAGGTGCCCTTCGAGAACGTGCTGGGCGAGGAGGGGCGCGGCGTGCAGGTGCTGATGTCAGGCCTTGATTACGAGCGCGTCGTGCTGTCGGGCATCGGTACGGGGATCATGGCGGCCTGCCTTGACGAGATCATGCCCTACATGCGCGACCGCAAGCAGTTCGGGCAGCCGATCGGCAGTTTCCAGCTGATGCAGGGCAAGATCGCCGACATCTACACCAAGATGAACTCGGCCCGCGCCTATGTCTACGAGGTGGCGCGCGCCTGCGACAGTGGCGTGGTGACGCGACAGGATGCCGCTGCCTGCGTGCTCTACGCCAGCGAAGAGGCGATGACCGTCGCGCATCAGGCCGTTCAGGCGATGGGCGGCGCGGGCTTCCTGAACGACACGCCGGTCTCGCGCATCTTCCGCGACGCCAAGCTGATGGAGATCGGCGCCGGCACGTCCGAGATCCGGCGCATGCTGGTAGGGCGTGAACTCCTCAATGCCATGATGTAACGGAAGGGAAGGGGAGGATCATCATGATGGAGACACGTCATGCGACTCGCTACCCTGACCGCCGCCGCGCTTCTGGCGCTTTCCGGCGCCGCAACGGCGCAGGATGTCAAATTCGACATTCAGCCGACACTGGACTGCATCGACAAGGCGCAGCGCTCGGATCATCGCCCGATCTGCGTGGGCGAGGCCGCGCAGGCCTGCATCCGGCGCAGCCCGGGGGCCGGACCGGTGGACATCTCGCTCTGCATGGAACAGGAGACGCGCTACTGGTCGCGCCGGATGGACACCGCGCTGGAGGCGATGGAAGAGAAGGCCAGCGCCGCCGACGCGGCCTTTGCCGAAACCGAGATGGCGGAACACGTGCCCTTCAAGCTGACCGAGGATCTTGCCCTGATGCAGGACGCCTGGAAGGACTGGCGCGAGAAGCGTTGCGCCTTCGAGGCGATGCTGCGCCGGGGCACGCCCGATGCCTCGATCTCGGCGGCCTGGTGCATGGTGCGCCAGACCGGCGCGCAGGCGCTCTTCATCGAGCAGGCGGCGCGGCAGGACTGACCCGCCGCGCGGGGCGGGTCCTGCCCAGTCGGGACGGCCGGCAGGCCCGGCCGGCGGCGGGTTGAGCATGGGCTCGCTCTGGGAGACCGAAAGTGCCGAAGGGGTCCTGCATGGCCCCCTCGCGCCCGTGGTGGCGGTGCTGGAATGGGCCGCTGCGCTCATCGAGCTTTTCGCGATCCTGCTGCTGCTGATCGGTGCGATCCGCTTCGTCGCGGGCGTGGCGTCGGCGGAACTCACCCGTGGCGCTGCGCGCGTGCAGCGCACCAATCGCGAACGGATCGAGCTGGGGCGCTACATCCTTGCCGGTCTCGAACTGTTCATCGTCTCCGACGTGATCCACGCCGCGCTCAGCCTCGCGCTCGCCGATCTGGTCTTCCTGCTGTTGCTGGTGGTGATCCGGGCGATCCTGTCCTGGTTCCTCGAACGCGAGCTTGCGCATCTCGACCCGGATATGCGGACATGATCGCCCGCTGCCGCAGGACTGCGCGCGGAGGCGTGGCGAGGCTTGCGAAAGACCGGCCGGCGGCGCGGCATATCCAGGCCAACGACACTTGCGCCGCGATCGCCGGCCCCGGCAAGGTCAAATCGGAAATCGTGAAGCCGTACAGGGTGTTGCGGGGCGGGTTTGGTCCCAATCCGAAGCGAGCCCAGCAGCTTCGTGCAGTTGTCATGGAGAAGCGCGCAACCTGTCGCTGGACAAGGAAAATCGACCTTGTCCACAGCCTGCCGATGGCGCCGGCCGGGCAGCTGTTCCGCAAGGCGTCGAGGGCCCGGGTCGCGGCCGGGATGGAGGGCATGACATGAAGATCGAGAGCAAGGCGCTGGCCGGGTCGCAGCAGTTCCGCGCCAATCGCGAGGCGCATCTGGCGGCGCTGGAGGACATCCGGGCGGCGGCGCAGGCGGCTGCCGAGGGAGGTGGAGCCCGCGCCCGCGAGCGGCACGTCTCGCGTGGCAAGATGCTGCCGCGCGAGCGGGTGGCGAACCTGCTCGATCCCGGCTCTCCCTTCCTGGAGGTGGGCGCCACGGCGGCGCATGGCATGTATGACGGCGCCGCGCCCTGCGCCGGGCTGATCGCGGGGATCGGGCGCATCCACGGGCTCGATTGCATGGTGGTCTGCAACGACGCCACCGTGAAGGGCGGCACCTATTACCCGATGA
>JBKHDP010000154.1:0-6667 GCA_046541255.1 Paracoccaceae bacterium
CAGGATGTTGAACACGTCCGGATGCGCCTTCTCGATCTCGTCGAGCAGCAGCACGCAATGCGGATGCTGGTCCACGCCATCGGTCAGCAGCCCGCCCTGGTCGAAGCCGACATAGCCCGGAGGCGCGCCGATCAGGCGGCTGACCGCGTGCTTTTCCATGTACTCGGACATGTCGAAGCGCAGCAGTTCAACGCCGAGCGTGTCGGCCAGCTGCTTGGCGACCTCGGTCTTGCCCACGCCGGTGGGGCCGGCGAAGAGGTAGTTGCCGATCGGCTTGTCCGGTTCGCGCAGGCCGGCCCGCGCCAGCTTGATCGCCGAGGACAGCGCCACGATGGCATCGTCCTGCCCGAACACCACCCGCTTGAGCGTGCCCTCCAGATCCTTGAGCACCTCCGCATCGTCCTTGGAGACGTTCTTCGGCGGGATGCGGGCGATCTTGGCCACGACGGCCTCGATTTCGCGCGGGCTGATCGTCTTGCGGCGTTTCGATTCGGCCAGCAGGTGCTGGGCCGCCCCGGCCTCGTCGATCACGTCGATCGCCTTGTCGGGCAGCTTGCGGTCGGTGATGTACCGCGCCGAGAGTTCCACCGCCGTCTTGATCGCGTCGGCGGTGTATTTCACGGCGTGATGCTCCTCGAAATAGGGCTTGAGCCCCTTGAGGATCTTCACCGTGTCCTCGACCGAGGGTTCGGTCACGTCGATCTTCTGGAACCGGCGGCTGAGCGCGCGATCCTTCTCGAAATGCTGGCGGAACTCCTTGTAGGTGGTGGAGCCCATGGTGCGCAGCTTTCCGCCCTGCAGCGCGGGCTTGAGCAGGTTCGAGGCGTCCATCGCGCCGCCCGAGGTGGCGCCGGCGCCGATCACGGTGTGGATCTCGTCGATGAACAGCACCGCGTCGGGGTGATCCTCGAGCTCCTGCACCACGGCCTTCAGCCGCTCCTCGAAGTCGCCGCGATAGCGCGTCCCGGCCAGCAGCGCGCCCATGTCGAGCGAATAGATCGTCGTGTTGGACAGCACCTCGGGCACCTCGCCCTTGACGATCTTGCGCGCCAGCCCTTCGGCGATGGCGGTCTTGCCCACGCCGGGATCGCCGACCAGAAGCGGGTTGTTCTTGCGCCGGCGGCACAGCACCTGGATGCAGCGTTCCACCTCGGAATCGCGCCCGATCAGCGGATCGATGTCGCCCTTGCGGGATTTCTCGTTCAGGTCGACGCAATACTTGCCAAGCGCGCTTTCCTTCTGGTCCGCGGGCCCTTCGGAGGCGCTGGCCTGGGCCTCTTCCTCGATATCGGTCGCGCCGCTGACCGGGCGACTTTCGCCGAAAGCCGGATTCTTGGCCACGCCATGGGCGATGAAGTTCACCGCGTCATAGCGCGTCATGTCCTGCTCCTGCAGGAAGTAGGCGGCATTGCTTTCGCGCTCGGCGAAGATGGCCACCAGCACGTTCGCGCCGGTCACCTCGGTGCGGCCCGAGCTCTGGACATGGATCGCGGCGCGCTGGATCACGCGCTGGAAGGCGGCGGTCGGGACCGCCTCGGAACCCTCGATGTCTGTCACGAGATTGGAGAGATCGTCGTCGATGAACTCCACCAGCGTGGTGCGAAGTTCCTCGGTATCGACGTTGCAGGCCTTGAGCACCTTCGCTGCATCCGGTTCGTCCACGAGCGCCAGAAGGAGGTGCTCCAGCGTGGCGAATTCGTGCGAACGGGAATTGGCGAGGGCCAAAGCCGAGTGGATTGCCTGTTCCAGCGTTGTCGAGAATGAAGGCACGAGCGTGCTCCTCCGGTCTGGGTCGGGCGGGGAGAGAAACCCCGTCCAACCGTGGGGTCTTCAAGTTAAAGTTTGGTCGATCATCGGCGCGCTTCAAGTTTTTTCTTTTGCGAACCCGTCATATTCGGTGTGATCGATGCGCAAACGCAGCGCGGGTTTCAGAAATTGTCCTTCCTCTGCCGGATCTCGGCAAATACCTCTGCGTCGGTGGCATCGACCATGTCCAGCTGCTGCCGGATTTCGGCGCTGGCCGGGCGCAGGAAGGGGTTGGTGGCAAGCTCCAGGGACAGCCTGGAGGGAACGGTCGGCCGCATCTCCGCGCGGGCCTTTTCCGTCTCCTCGACCCGAGAGATAAGCGCGCTGTTGCCGGGTTCAACGCTCAGGGCGAACTTTCCGTTGGCCAGCGTGTATTCGTGCCCCGAGCAGATCAGCGTCTCGGGCGGCAGCGCGGCGAGCTTCGACAGGCTCTGCCACATCTGCTCCATCGTGCCCTCGAACACCCTGCCGCATCCCAGCGCCATCAGGCTGTCGGCGGTGAAGGCCACCTGACTGCGCGGAAAGTGGAACGCGATATGGCCGACGGTATGGCCTGGCACCTCCAGCACCGTTCCGGCCTCGGTGCCGATCGCCACCGCATCGCCCTCGGCCACCTGTTCGGACAGCGGCGGCAGGCGGTGGGTGTCGGCCCGGGCACCGATCACGCGGGCGGCATGGACGTCCAGCAGCTCGGGCAGGCCCTGCACATGGTCGGCGTGGTGATGCGTCAGCAGGACGATATCGGCCTGCCAGCCGCGATCCGCCAGCGCCTTCAGGATCGGGCCGGCCTCGGGCACGTCCACCACCGCCGTCTCGCCGCTTTCGGGATCGTGGGCAAGGAAGGCGTAGTTGTCCGACAGGCAGGGAACTGTCACGATCTCCAGGGGCATGGTGTTTCGCCTTTTCGTTGATATCCTGCGACCAGCTTGGCCGATTTGACCCGTGGGCCGCAATGCATCTGGACGTGCAGGACCTGAGAAACTTCTATTACCGCAGCACGCCTGGGCGGGCGGCGCAGAAGGCCGTGCGCGACGAGCTGGTGCGGCACTGGCCCGAGGCCAAGGGCCAGAGCGTGGCCGGGTTCGGATTCGCCGTGCCGCTGCTGCGCCCCTACCTGGCCCAGGCGCGCCGGGTGGTGGCCTTGATGCCGGGGCCGCAGGGGGCGATGCCATGGCCCGCCGGGGCGCCCAATGTCTCGGTCCTGTGCGAAGAGACCTTCTGGCCACTGGAGACGGGCCATGTGGACCGGCTGGTGGTGATGCACGGGCTGGAAACCTCGGAACGCCCCGGCGCGGTGCTGGAAGAGGCCTACCGGGTGCTCGGCCCCGGCGGGAGGGCGATGTTCATCGTGCCCAACCGCTCTGGGCTCTGGGCCCGGTCCGATGCCACACCTTTCGGGTTCGGCCGACCCTACACCCTGAGCCAGCTGGAGGCGCAGCTCAAGCAGTTCGATTTCGTGCCCGAGGCGCATGTCTCGGTGCTGTTCCAACCGCCTTCGATGAAACGCTTCTGGATGAAGACCGCCCCGTTCTGGGAGCGGGCCGGGCGCGCGGTTCCCGTCATGGCGGGGGGCGTGATGATGGTGCTGGCCCGCAAGCGGCAACCGCCGACGCGCCGCGGGGTGGAGGATTCCGCGCGCATTCTCAATCCGCTGGAGGTGCTGCAGCCGAAGCCGGGGCAGGCCGCCAAGCCGGTATGAGGGCAGCGGCGCCGGGGCCGGCGGGCGGCCTGCCCCGCGATCCGCGAGGCCGCAAGCTCCGGTCGCGGATGGCGAGCCGCGATTGCCGTGAGCCTGGTCGTTTCGGATCGCCGCGCTTGTCGCCGGCCGCCCCGACCCGCTAGCCTGCGGCGCAGGACGGAGGGGTGACGATGGGCATCGACGATTTCATGGCCGGCTACAAGCGGGTCTGGGAGGGGCAGGACAAGGCCGGGTTCGCGGCCCTGTTCACGACCGACGGGCGGTACTGGAACACGCCGTTCCAGGTGCAGACCGGGCCCGAGGAACTGGCGGCCTACTGGGCGCGGATCGAGCTGCAACGCGACATCTCGCTGGCCTACGAGATCCTGTCGCGGCGGCAGGACGGCGGCCTGGCCCATTGGCGGGTGACCTACCAGGTCGCCTCGGAAGAGCTGTTCGCGATCTGGGCGCGCTCCACCGGGACCGGCCTGCCCGACCGCCAGCCCGGAGATCCGCTGCCCCGGCTGACGCTGGATGGAGTGCTGTCGGCGGATCTTGCCCCCGACGGCCTGTGCCGCGAGGCGCGGATCTGGTGGCATTCGAGGGCCGAGCCGGGGTGATCCGGGCCGAGCCGGCGGGCGGGGTGCGCGTGCTACGGCGGGTTCGTGCCGGGGTCGCGGGCCGGGCGTCCGGGAATCGCCCTTGCCGCGGGCATCCTGCCCGTTTTCGCGGCGCTGGCCGGGCGATTCCTCTCGCTTTTGCGACAACCGCTTCAGAGGCTTGGATTTCGGCCTCTGCGGGAAGGGGGGATAGGTTGTTGCCCGCCGTGAAAGCCTCTGCTACACCCACGCCGATTTTGCTGCTCAGCGCCCGTCGGGGCGCCTCAACGTCCCCGGGCGTCGTTTCGTGCGACCGAAGCCGGGGCCAGACATCGGAAGGGTGGACGTGTCCGAACCAGCTTCGATTTCATCCGGCATTGCCGCGCGCTATGCCACCGCCATCTTCGAGATCGCCCGGGACAGCAAGAAGCTGAAAGAGCTCGAAGCCGACGTGGACGCGCTTGCCGCGGCGCTGGAGGACAGCGCGGATCTGCGGGCGCTGATCGCGTCGCCGATCTATTCGCGCGAGGCGCAGGGCCGCGCGATCACGGCGGTCGCCGCCAAGATGGGTCTGCTGGACGTGACGCGCAACGCGCTGGGCCTGATGGCCGGGAAGCGCCGGCTCTTCGTCCTGCCGCAGCTGGTGGCCCAGTTGCGCGAGCGCGTCGCCGAGCACAAGGGCGAGGTGACCGCCGAAGTGACCAGCGCCAAGGCCTTGACCCAGGCCCAGTCCGACAAGCTGGCCAAGACCCTGAAAGAGCGGATCGGCAAGGATATCAGGATACATGCGACCGTCGATGAAAGCCTCATCGGCGGTCTTGTCGTCAAGGTGGGCTCGAAGATGATCGACACCTCGATCCGCTCGCGCCTCAACTCTCTCCAGAATGCAATGAAAGAGGTCGGATAAATGGGTATCCAAGCAGCCGAGATTTCTGCGATCCTAAAGGAGCAGATCAAGAACTTTGGCCAGGAGGCCGAAGTGGCCGAGGTGGGCCGCGTGCTCTCCGTCGGTGACGGCATTGCCCGGGTTCACGGCCTCGACAACATCCAGGCCGGCGAGATGGTCGAGTTCTCTGGCGGCATCCGCGGGATGGCCCTCAACCTCGAGGCCGACAATGTCGGCGTCGTGATCTTCGGGTCCGACCGGCAGATCACCGAGGGCGATACCGTCAAGCGCACCAAGTCGATCGTGGACGTGCCGGTGGGCGACGCCCTGCTGGGCCGCGTGGTCGACGCGCTGGGCAACCCGCTGGATGGCAAGGGTCCGATCGAGGCGGCCGAGCGCCGCGTCGCCGACGTGAAGGCCCCCGGCATCATCCCGCGCAAGTCGGTGCACGAACCGATGGCGACCGGCCTGAAGGCGATCGACGCCATGATCCCGATCGGCCGCGGCCAGCGCGAACTCATCATCGGCGACCGCCAGACCGGCAAGACCGCCGTGGCGCTCGACACGATACTCAACCAGAAGAGCTACAACGAAGCCGCGGGCGATGACGAGAGCAAGAAGCTCTACTGCGTCTACGTCGCCATCGGGCAGAAGCGCTCCACCGTCGCCCAGCTGGTGAAGAAGCTGGAAGAGAACGGCGCGATGGAATATTCCATCGTCGTGGCCGCCACCGCCTCCGAGCCGGCGCCGATGCAGTATCTGGCACCCTATGCCGCCACCGCGATGGCCGAATACTACCGCGACAACGGCCGCCACGCGCTTTGCGTCTATGACGACCTGTCCAAACAGGCTGTGGCATACCGTCAGATGTCGCTGCTGCTGCGCCGCCCGCCCGGCCGCGAAGCCTATCCGGGCGACGTGTTCTACCTGCATTCCCGCCTGCTGGAGCGGTCTGCCAAGATGAACGAGGATCACGGCGCCGGCTCGCTGACCGCGCTGCCGATCATCGAGACCCAGGGCGGCGACGTGTCGGCCTTCATCCCGACCAACGTGATCTCGATCACCGACGGCCAGATCTTCCTGGAAACCGAACTGTTCTACCAGGGTGTCCGCCCGGCCGTGAATACCGGCCTGTCGGTGTCGCGCGTGGGCTCCTCGGCGCAGACCAAGGCGATGAAATCGGTGGCCGGCCCGGTGAAGCTGGAACTGGCGCAGTATCGCGAAATGGCGGCCTTCGCTCAGTTCGGCTCGGATCTCGACGCGGCCACCCAGCGCCTGCTGAACCGCGGCGCGCGCCTGACCGAGCTGATGAAGCAGCCGCAGTATTCTCCGCTGACCAACGCCGAGATCGTCTGCGTGATCTATGCCGGCACCCATGGCTATCTCGACAAGCTGCCGGTGAAGGATGTTGGCCGCTTCGAGCAGGGGCTTCTCAAGCACCTGCGCGGCAAGCATCAGGATCTGCTCGACTACATCACCAAGGAAGACCCGAAGATCGCCGGCGAGGCCGAAGAGAAGATCAAGACGGCCCTGGACGCATATGCCAAGGACTTCACCTGATCTGATTTCCGGGACAAGGGAACGGCGACATGCCAAGTCTTAAGGACCTCAAGAACCGGATCGAGTCGGTCAAGTCGACCCGCAAGATCACCAAGGCCATGCAGATGGTCGCGGCGGCCAAGCTCCGCCGCGCCCAGG
>JBKHDP010000155.1:0-6517 GCA_046541255.1 Paracoccaceae bacterium
ATGCTCATGCGAATGGGTGCGCCCGTGCCCATAGGCGCCACCCTCCGGGGTGAAGGGGGCCTCGGTCTCGGCCAGTTCGGCGCCCAGCCTTTCAAGCATCTCGCGCAGCACATGGTCGGCGCGGATGAGCAGCCGGTCGGGCATCACCTGGCACGGGGTATGGCGGTTGCCGACATGCCAGGCGAGGCGCGGCAGGTCGCCCCGGATCTCCAGCAGCGGCTCGGGCGCGGCGAGCACCTCCACCAGCCGGCCGTCTTCCAGTTCCAGCGCATCGCCGTGATCGAGCGAGGTGGTCTGCGCCAGGTCCACCAGCAGCGGGTGGCCCGCGCCGGTCTCGAGCCGCTTGCGGCGCAGGAAGCGCGCCTCGTAGTCCAGCCGCACCCAATCGGCGGCGGGGCCATGCCAGTGACCCTTGCGGTGCAATCTCTGGGCGAGGGGAAGATCGGTCATCGCGGGGCCTTTCAGAACAGGAAGTAGCGTTGCGCCATGGGCAGCACCTCTGCGGGCGCGCAGGTGAGCAGCTCGCCATCGGCGCGCACCTCGTAGGTTTCCGGATGCACCTCCACATGCGGGGTGGCGTCGTTGAGGCGCAGGTCGCGCTTGCCGATGCCGCGGGTGTTGCGCACCGCCAGCGTCTGTTTGGCCAGCCCCAGCCGGGCGCGCACATCCGCCTCCTGCGCGGCCTGGCTCACGAAGGTGACGGCGGAGTGTTCCACTGCCCGGCCATATGCGCCGAACATCGGCCGGCTGTAGACCGGCTGCGGCGTGGGGATCGAGGCGTTGGGGTCGCCCATCTGGGCGCAGACGATGCTTCCGCCCATCAGCACAAGCTCGGGCTTGACCCCGAAGAAGGCGGGGCTCCACAGAACCAGGTCCGCGCGCTTGCCTTCCTCGATGCTGCCGATCTCGTGGGCGATGCCGTGGGCGATGGCAGGGTTTATGGTGTACTTGGCCACGTAGCGCCGCACGCGGAAATTGTCGTTCTCGCCGGTCTCCTCGGGCAGCGCGCCGCGCTGGCGCTTCATCTTGTCGGCGGTCTGCCAGGTGCGCAGGATCACCTCGCCCACGCGCCCCATGGCCTGGCTGTCCGACGCGATGATGGAAAACGCTCCCATGTCGTGCAGGATGTCCTCGGCCGCGATGGTCTCGCGCCTTATGCGGCTTTCGGCGAAGGCCACGTCCTCGGGGATCGACTTGTCGAGATGATGGCAGACCATCAGCATGTCGAGATGCTCTTCGAGCGTGTTCACCGTGAAGGGCCGCGTGGGATTGGTGGACGAAGGCAGCACATGCGCCTCGCCGCAGATCCTGATGATGTCCGGCGCGTGTCCGCCGCCCGCGCCCTCGGTGTGGAAGGCGTGAATGGTGCGGCCCTTCATGGCGGCCACCGTATGCTCGACGAAGCCGCTTTCGTTCAGCGTGTCGGTATGGATCATCACCTGCACGTCGAGCGCATCGGCCACCGACAGGCAGCAATCGATCGCGGCCGGGGTCGTGCCCCAGTCCTCGTGCAGCTTGAGCGCGCAGGCCCCGGCGAGGACCTGTTCCTCCAGCGCGGCGGGCAGCGCGGCGTTGCCCTTGCCCGCGAAGGCCAGGTTCATCGGAAAGGCATCGGCGGCCTGCAGCATCCGCCCGATATGCCAGGGCCCCGGCGTGCAGGTGGTGGCCAGCGTCCCGGTGGCCGGTCCGGTGCCGCCGCCCAGCATGGTGGTCACGCCCGAATGCAGCGCATCCTCGATCTGCTGCGGGCAGATGAAGTGGATATGGCTGTCGAACCCCCCCGCGGTGAGGATCCGTCCCTCGCCGGCGATGGCCTCGGTGCCCGGGCCCACGACGATGTCCACGCCGGGCTGGATGTCGGGATTCCCGGCCTTTCCGATCTTGTGGATGCGGCCGTCCTTCAGCCCGACATCGGCCTTGTAGATGCCGGTCACGTCCAGGATCAGCGCGTTGGTGATGACGGTGTCCACCGCGCCTTCGGCGCGGGTGGCCTGGGACTGGCCCATGCCGTCGCGGATCACCTTGCCGCCGCCGAACTTGACCTCCTCGCCATAGGTGGTCAGGTCGCGCTCGACCTCGATGAAAAGCTCGGTATCGGCCAGGCGCAGCCTGTCACCCGTGGTGGGGCCGAACATGGCGGCATAGTCGGAACGTCTGATCCGGGCAGGCATGGGGGCTCCTGTCAGTGGCAGTTCGAGATCCGTGAGGCGGGTGCGGAGTGGATCATCCCAGATCCCCCATCACCCGGCCGTTGAAGCCGAAGATGCGCCGCGCGCCGGAGACCGGCACCAGCACGACCTCGCGGGCCTGGCCCGGCTCGAAACGCACCGCGGTGCCGGCGGCGATGTCGAGCCGCATGCCGCGCGCCCGGGCCCGGTCGAACTCCAGCGCCGGGTTGGTCTCGGCGAAATGGTAGTGGCTGCCCACCTGCACCGGCCGGTCGCCGGTATTTGCCACCGTCAGCGTGACCGTCTCGCGGCCGGCGTTGAGGGTCAGCATGCCCTCGGCCGGGAGCAGCTCGCCGGGAATCATCGGCGCGTCCAGGCATAAAGCGCCAGCGCCGCCAGCCCGGCAAGGGCTGCGATGCTCCACAGCCAGCCCGCCCCGTCATGCGGATGCAGATGCGGGCCGGGATGGGCGAGCGCGGGCGCAGGGAGCGCGATCAGGGAAAGGTGGGCCAGGCGTTTCATCACTGTCTCCTTGGCGTGTTCAGCGGATCGGGTCGTGCACGGTCACCAGCTTGGTGCCGTCGGGAAAGGTGGCCTCCACCTGCACCTCGCGGATCATCTCGGGCACGCCCTCCATGCATTGATCGCGGGTGATGACATGGGCGCCCGCCTCCATCATGTCGGCGACCGAGCGGCCGTCGCGCGCGCCTTCCACCACCGCATCGGTGATCAGCGCCACCGCCTCGGGGTGGTTCAGCCTGACGCCGCGGGCCAGCCGCCTGCGCGCGACCTCGGCGGCCATCGCCACCAGCAGCTTGTCCTTCTCGCGCGGGGTGAGCATCATCTCTCTACAATCTCCAGGCAGTGGGCAGGGTGTCGCCGCTCAGCCGGTCCAGCACCGGCAGCAGGCTCCGGCGCAGCGCCATGGCGTCTGCGGCCAGAATGCGCAGCACCAGAAGGTCGTGGGCCAGCAGGCTGGTCCCGCCGGTTTCGGGCAGAAGCGCGCGCACCGGCGACAGATGCGCCTCGGCCTCGGGTGCCACCAGCACCAGCACCGCCATCGCCCCTGCGCCATCCGCCACGGCGGGGCGGGCCAGTTGCGCGGTGATGTCACCCTCCAGTCGCACCGCGTCGAGATAGATCGGCGCGCCCTCGCGCGTGATCTCCACCCGGTCGCGGAAGCTGGCGGCGCGCAGCAGCTCGCCCATCGCCATGCGTCCGAACAGCACGGGCTCGACCATCAGCAGTCGCGCGCCCGGCGCCAGCGCGATGCGCAAGGACCGGGTCAGCGCGCAGCCCTCGTAGAGGATCGTCTCCTGCGGCAGCCAGTGCAGCACCGCGTCCGGCGCTGCCGACAGCGCAACATCCAGCCGCCCGGTCTGGCCGGGCTGCGCGCGATAGGCGCGCTCCGCCGCCTGGGTGCTCAGCGTCAGCCGTGCCCCCGCCCGCGCCTCGGCGCGGACCGAGAATCGGTCGCCCCCGGTGATGCCGCCGGCGGTGTTGACAAGGCAGGCCTCCACCCCGGGCCGGCCGCGCGGGAACAGCACCCGCAGCGAGCCCTCCTGCCGGAGCCGTTCCAGCCCGCGCGCGCCCGCGACGATCCGTGCCGCGCCCCGGGCGCGGGGCTGGGTCTCGGTCGAGGTTATGGCGCGGCTGTCCAGAATGGCGGCCTCCGTTGGTGGGCTCGCGCCCGTTTCAGCAAACGCGCCATGGCGATGGTATCGGCAAGCGGGCCGGACGGGCCGGGCAGGGGGCTTCCGCCCATTCTCTGGGCGCTCCGCGGGGACGATGCGCAAATCCTGTGCGCTGCGCGCATCGCGCGGCCAGCTTGCACCGGGCCGCGTTCCGCCGCACCCTGCCCACCGAACCGCCGCGAAGGGAGGCGCCATGCTGGACGGTATCCGCATTGTCGAGATCGAGGGGCTGGGGCCCGGCCCCTTCGCGGCCATGATGCTGGCGGATCTTGGCGCCGAGGTGATCTGCGTGCACCGCCCCGGCCCCGCGCCGGCGGTCACCGGCGGGCGCAGCCTGCTCGACAGGGGCAAGCGCTCGATCCTGCTGGATCTCAAGTCCGACGGCGATCTTTGCACCCTGCTGCGGCTTCTCGATACCGCCGATGGCGTGATCGAGGGCTTCCGCCCCGGCGTGATGGAGCGGCGGGGCCTGGGCCCCGACGCGCTGCACGCCCGCAACCCGAGACTGGTCTACGGACGGATGACCGGCTGGGGCCAGGATGGCCCGCGCGCCGCACAGGCCGGCCATGATCTGAACTATATCGGGCTGTCGGGCGCGCTCTGGTATGCCTCGCCCCCCGGCCAGCCGCCCTTCCCGCCACCGACATTGCTGGGCGATATCGGCGGCGGCGCGCTCTATCTCGTGGCGGGGATGCTGGCCGGCCTGCTGAGGGCGCGCGAGACCGGGCAGGGCACGGTGGTGGATGCGGCGATCGTGGATGGCTCGGCGCATATGATGGCGCTCCTGATGGCCATGCGGCCGGGCGGCGGGCTGATGCGTGCCCGCGGGCGGAGCCTGCTCGACGGCCCGCACTGGAGCCGCTGCTATGTCTGCGCCGATGGCGGCTATCTCTCGGTGCAATGCCTGGAGCCGAAGTTCTACGCCGAGTTCCTGCTGCGCCTCGGGCTGGCGGAGGATGTGCAATTCGCGCCCCAGCATGATCCGGCGCTCTGGCCGGTGCAGGCGGCGCGGCTGGCGGGGATCTTCGCGCAGGAGCCGCTCGCGCATTGGGTGGATCTCTTCGCCGGCTCGGATGCCTGCGTGGCCCCGGTGCTCTCGCCCGAGGAGGCCGCGCAGGACCCGCACATGCAGGCCCGCGGCACCTGGCTGGAGGCGCATGGCATGCTGCAACCGGCCGCCGCCCCGCGCTTCGACGGCCTGCCCCCCGCAGCCCCCGCCGCCCCGCCCGAACGCGGGGCCGACACGCAGGCCATCCTGGCCGAATTGCAGGAGCGACCCGAATGACCGAGCGTTTCGACGCGCTGGAGGCGGTGCTGCGCGCCCGCTGGTCCTGCCGCGCCTTCCGCGACACGGCGCTGCCCGACGACCTGATCGCCCGGATCGTGGCGGCCGCGCAGCGCGTGCCGTCCTGGAACAACACCCAGCCCTGGCAACTCATCGTCACCCGCAAGCCCGAGACCGACCGGCTGCGCGAGGCGCTCTACACACGGGCCGCCGAAACCGCGCCGCAGCCCGACATCCCGTTTCCCACCGCCTATGAGGGCATCTACAAGGAGCGGCGCAGCACCTGCGGCTGGCAACTCTACGGCGCGCTGGGGATCGAACGCGGCGACAGGGCGGCCTCGGCCCGCCAGATGCGCGAGAATTTCCGCTTCTTCGGCGCGCCCCACCTGGCGCTGGTGACGAGCCCCAAGGCGCTGGGGGCCTACGGGGCGCTCGATTGCGGGGCCTTCGTGACGGGCTTCATGCTGGCCGCCGAGGCGCTGGGGGTGGCCAGCATCGCCCAGGCGGCGCTGGCCACCCAGGCGCCCTTCCTGCGCGAGCGCTACGATATCGCGGCGGACAGGGACCTCGTCTGCGGCATCGCCTTCGGCCACGCGGACCCGGACCATCCGGCCAATTCCTACCGGACCGAACGGGCCGGACCGGAAGAGGTGATGGAGTGGTGGGGGTAGGGGGATGCGATGGGGTTTGACACGGTTGGAACGGTGTGTGGTCGGATGGTGTCGAGGAAGGAGAGCGGCCCATTTCGGACGATCGGGCGGGGTCGCCGGGTGGTTCAAACCTGCGATTCTGGCGCGATCCAGCATGTTCACGGGTTCCACAAGCCGCTTCTGACTAGTTATACGTCAGTTGCTTTGAATTTCACGAATGCTCCCACTTTTCCTGCTACGTCTAGAGCCTCATGCAATTCTTTGTGGCGATCGTAATATAAAGACGGATCATCCCATACTGTAGGCATTCTGGTATCGACGGTCCGCAGTGACAGGAGCGTGTCGTTGAGAACTCGATGAATGGCTGTTGGTAGTATTGAGTTCAGATGGTTGTCTTGATGAAAGAAGCGCCGTCTTCCAGCTGCAGTCAGAATTCTGCCGCCTTCATGGTCTGGAAGTAGTAAGAATCTGGACTGCACCTTGGAATTTATTGCGTGCTCGTAGATCCTGGAGAAATGATCAATTGTTCCGTTGTGTACAGTCTCATCACGAAGAACAATCAAGAGTCTCAACTCATCTGTCAGGTCACAAAGCGCCGTATCCTTCGCGAGTTTTATCTTTCGCCAACCTCCAAAAGTCACGCTGGACGTATTAAGTCGACCAGTTATTTTTTTGCCGTGCATTTCCGATATTTCTGCGATGTACTTACTGAGGAAGTCA
>JBKHDP010000156.1:0-6350 GCA_046541255.1 Paracoccaceae bacterium
ACCAGGACCCGAGTGCGATGCCGATTGTCAGAAAGACCCAGGCGGCCAGCGTCCAGGGCCGGACCCAGCGACCACACGCGGCGTCAACGCGCCCCTCGATCAGCGCGGCGACGGCGAAGGAGAAGCAGATCGAAAGCCCCACATAACCGAGATAGAGGAAGGGCGGATGGAAGGCGAGGCCCGGATCCTGCAGCAGCGGGTTCAGATCCTGCCCGTCGAAAGGCGGTGTCTCCAGCCGGATGAACGGGTTGGATGTGAACAGGATGAAGGCGTAGAACGCCACCGATACCGAGGATTGCACCGCCAGCACCCGCGCGCGCAGTGTCGGTGGCAGGTTGCCCCCGAACCAGGCCGCCATCGCCCCGAACAGCGCCAGGATCAGCACCCAGAGCAACATCGAGCCTTCGTGGTTGCCCCAGACGCCGGTGATCTTGTAGATCAACGGCTTTGCCGAATGCGAGTTGAGCACCACCAGTTGCAGGCTGAAATCCGACACCACGAAGGCGTAGGTCAGCGCGGCGAAAGACCCCGCCACCAGCAGGAACTGCGCCGTGGCGGCGGGTTCGGCCATGGCCATCCAGCCCGGCCAGCGTTTATGCGCCCCCACAAGGGGCACAACGGCCTGGAAGATCGAGACCAGGAAGGCGAGGACGAGGGCAAAGTGGCCGAGTTCTGTAATCATGCCCGGAAGTATAATGCGCCGATGCCGGTCCGGCCAATCGGATTCGGTGCAATCGCGCGATCACTTTGTCGCGGGTGGGCCGGCGGGCACGCGCCGCCAGTCCGCCAGCGCCGGGTTCGGATCTGGCGCGGTCGTCTCCAGCGTCAACAGGGCCCCGGGCCCGGTATCCGCATGTCGGGGGCTTTCGGCCCCGCTGGCCGGCACGGTCTCGGCCGGACGCAAGGCAGCCGTGGCGGCCAGGCCCAGCATCATCCGGCGCTGCATGTCGTGGCCCTTGGCCTGGTGACGCGCGCCGAAATAGAAGCTCACGACCGCCCCCAGCAGCCACCACAGCGGTTCCGGCACCAGTGCAAGCCCCTCCATCCGCGCGGCAAACCAGACCGGATCCACCATCGCGGAGACCAGCAGCCCCAGCGTTCCCAGCGCCAGCGCCGGACGTGGGACGCGGTTGAGGCCATCGATCGCCCGGTCGAACGCCCCGGGCCGCGCCGCCGCGAATTCGGCCGCGAATTGCGCCAGCGCCGCGCTCTGGGCCGAGGCGTCGCGGCGCGCCTCGGCCTCGGCATTCGGACGGAAGATTTCCGCCGTCTCCACAAACATGTTGCGCCCGCTGCCAAACAGCGCCTCGAGAAGACCCGCGATCAGTCCCATCCTGCCACCCTTTCACGGAAGTCCGCCTCGCTCATGTGATAGCGCGGCGCGATGAACGCCTCTGCCCGGCGAATCCAGCCGCCCTTGCCGCCGGCTTGTGTGCGGGCGAACTTGCGGCGCGCAGGGCGCCGGTCCGCAAGGCGGAAATAATAGTTGCGGCGCGCGATGCCGTAGGCATCGGCCAGGTGATCGGGCGCGGCCCGAAAGGCCCGTTCGGCGGCCGCCGCCGTCTGCGGGCCAATCAGGCCGTCCACCGCCACGGGCTCGCCCATCTCCCGCAACAGCCGTTGCAGGATGCGCACCGCATTGGCGCCGGCATTCACGTACATGTCGAACACGCTGGCCCGCAGCACCTCCGGCAACAACCCGATCCCGGGCGCGCGGTAGTAATGATCGATGAAGATTGCCACCGCCTGCGCGCGGCTCAACCGGCGCACATCCGCCGCCCCGATCGTGCCGTCGCCGTCAAGATCGAGCCCCAGCCGCCGCATCGTGTGGATCGTGACGCCGTGATTGGTGGCTCCGCCCGGATCGTCCGGGTCGTTCACGAAGCCGCCCTCGCGGGCGACGATCTCTTCCGCGATCTGCTGAACGCCTTGCATCCTGCCGGCCTCCCTGCCTCGAACCAGGAAGAGCCTGCCGCAACGGTGCTACCGGGCGGCTAACGCGCCGCGCGTTGCGCGGCCGTGGCAGGATCGGATCAGGTTTCGCCGGGTTCTTCTTCGCCGTGGCGATAGACGCCCTGTTCCTTGAGCGCGTCGACCACTTCCTTGGGCATGTAGGTCTCGTCATGCTTGGCCAGGATCTCGGAGGCTTGGAACACGCCGTCCACGAACCGTCCGGTCCCGACCATGCCCTGGTTCTCCTCGAAGAGATCCGGCAACACGCCGCGGAACGTCACCGGAACGGTGGCGCCGCCATCGGTGACCTGGAAATGCACGGTCTCGCCCTGCCCGCGTCTCAGGCTGCCCTCTGCGACGAGCCCGCCGATGCGGAACACCTCTGTCGCGGTCGGCGGTTCGGCCATGACCTGGCTGGGCGAGCGGAAGAAGTTGATCCCGTCGCGCATGGCATAGCCGATGAATCCGGTGGACAGCAGCAATGCCGCGGAAGCCACCAGAAGGACCTGTACGCGGCGCTTTTTCTTGAGACCTTTCACGGCATCCTCACGGGAAACAGGGAGCGAGCATCAGCCCGTCAATCTCCTGCAAATCTAGCATCAGGTTGGCATTCTGCAAAGCCTGCCCGCTGCTACCTTTTGTCAGGTTATCCAGAGCCGCGATCACGATGGCCCTTCCGGCGATGCGGTCGCCCGACACGCCGATGTGACAGAAATTCGATCCGCGCACATGCCGGGTGCTGGGATGCGCGCCGAAAGGCAGCACCTGAAGAAACGGCTCGGCCGCGTAAGTGTCGGCCAGCGCGGCATGAATCGCGCGCGGATCGCCCTTGACATAGACGGTGGCCAGAATGCCGCGATTGGCCGGGATCAGGTGCGGGGTGAACTGCACCCGCACGGGCCGGCCCGCAAGCCGGCTGAATTCCTGGTCGAACTCGCCCAGATGTCGATGGGTGCCGCCGACCGAATAGGCGTGGTAGCCTTCCGAAAGTTCGGCATGCAGCAGGTTCTCCCTGAGCGCGCGCCCCGCCCCGGAGACCGCGCATTTCATGTCGAGCACGATATCGTCGAGATCGATCACCCCGCCGGCGATCAGCGGCCGCAGCGCGTATTGCCCGGTTGCCGCGTTGCAGCCGGTGCCCGCCACCAGCCGCGCGGCGCGAATGTCGTCCCGGTAGAATTCCGTCAGCCCGTACACGGCCTCTTTCTGCAACTCCGGCGCGGCATGCGGATTGCCATACCATGTTTCGTAATCGGCCGGTTCGCGCAGCCGGAAATCCGCCGAGAGATCCACGATCTTGAGGTCGCGCGGCAGCGCCGCGATGACCTCCTGGCTCGTCTTGTGCGGCAACGCGCAGAAACACAGATCCACGCCCGCGAAATCGATCTCCTCGATCCGGCAGAGGGCGGGAAGCGCAAGATGGCGCAGATGCGGGAAGACCTCGGCCATGTCCATCCCCGCCTTGCGTTCGGCGGCCAGCGCCACGATCTCCATCCCCGGATGGGTGGCGATCAGCCGGACCAGCTCTGCCCCGGTATAGCCCGAGGCACCTAGAATCGCGATTTTCTTTTTCATGTCATATATTTCCGAAAAGGTCTTCAACCATCACACCGCGGCAAACGCGATCTTGCGGCGCAGGAATTGCGTGGCGCGTCCCGAAACCCGCGCCGGGTCCCCGGTGGTCAGGAAGGCGCTTTCATCGCCGGCCCCGCGCATCGTCGGATGCCGCGCCAGGTAATCGGCCAGGCTGTCGGCCACCAGGGTCGGCTGCGAATAGACGCTCACCTGCGGCCCCAGCGCGTCGCGGAAGACATCCTCCATCAGCGGGTAATGGGTGCAGCCCAGCACCGCCGCATCCGGATGCGGCATCTTGCGCAGGAGCGCCTCCACATGCGAGCGCACAAGCGCCTCGGCCAGGATCATGTCGCCTTCCTCGATGGCATCCACCACGCCGCCGCAGGCCTGCGCCTCGACATCGACGCCGATGGCGCGAAAGGCCAGTTCACGCTGGAACGCGCGCGAGCGCACCGTGGCGGGGGTGGCGAACAGCGCCACATTGTTCACCGCCACCTCGCGCGGCGGCGAGTTGTCGCCCCAGCGCCGTTCCGTCAGCGCCTCGATCAGCGGCACGAAGACGCCCAGCACCCGCTTGTCGGCCGGCACCCAGGATTCCTGCATCCGGCGCAGCGCGGCCGCCGAGGCGGTGTTGCAGGCCAGGATCACGAGATCGCAGCCGGCCTCCCACAGCCGCTCCACCCCTCGTGTGGTCAGCGCATAGATGTCGTCGGCGTCGCGCACCCCGTAAGGCGCATGCGCATTGTCGCCGTAATAGACGAAGGGAACGTCCGGCAGGCGATGCACCACCTTGTCGAGCACGGTCAGCCCGCCCAGGCCGGAATCGAAGATGCCCACGGCCATCTGCGCTGTCTCTCCTGCTTGTCTGCTCAGGCCCGGTGCCTGTCCTCGAACTCGAAGCCGTAATCGTAGGATCGAAGCGGCTCCGGAGACAGCTCATACGTGGCTTTGCGCAGGAAATCCATCATCGCCTTGCTGTCGGACGCGCGCGCCGCCAGTGCCTCGCGCGGGATCGGCTGGCCCACCGAAACCCGCACCGGGCGATCCACCCGGCTGCGGAATTCCTTGATCAACAGGCCCATGCGCAACGTGTAATGCAAGTGGCTGGCAAGCTGGAACAGGCGCGAGGTGTGACCATCGAAATAGATCGGCACCACCGTGGCGCCGGATTTGGCCACCATCCGCGCCGTGAAGCCGCGCCAGCCCGGATCCATCGGCCTGGCGAAGGGGCGCACCGCGGTGCTGACCGTACCGCCGGGGAAGATGCCGATCGCGCCGCCCTGCCCCAGATAGTCGAGCGCGGCACGCCGCGTCTCCAGCGTTTCGCGCACCGCCTCCCTGGTGTCCTCGAAATTCACCGGCAGGATCACCCGTTCCAGATCCTGCGCCTTGCGGAAGACCTTGTGCGCCAGGATGCGGAAATCGCCCCGCACGACGGACAGGATATGGCCCATCATCAGCCCGTCGAGGATGCCGTAGGGATGGTTGGCGATCACGATCAGCGGGCCCGTGCGCGGGATGCTGTCGAGGCTGCCGGCCAGCACCTCCAGGCTCAGCCCGTAGCGCTCGACCATCACCTGCCAGAAGTCGCGCCCCGCGGCGACTTCGGTCTCGTATCCCCGCGCCCGCCGGATCAGCGAGATCCGCCCGGTGGCATTCTCCATCAGGCGTATCATCGCGCGCCCGCCGCGGGTTTCGGCGGAATGGCAATAGCTTATGTCATGCGCGATCTGGCGCCGTCCTGGCATGGTCTGACTTCTCCGAACCGTTCGGGCCGGGGCTTACTGCGGTTCCGATCTTCTGACCAGAGAATGTAACATCGGCACGACAGGCTATTCCGCAGCCCGCGCCATCCCTGCACCGCCGGCGCGGATCGCCGCCAGCAACTCCTCGCGCCGCTTGGCGGCCTTTTGTTCGTTGGCGGCCTTCACAGGCCCGAAGCCACGGATCTGCAACGGCAGTTCGGCCAGCGCGATCACCGCGTCGCGGGTGGCATCCGTCACCTTGGGCAGCGCCTCGGCCATGTCGGCCTCATATTGCCGGATCAGCGCGCGCTCCATCCTGCGTTCGGCGGAGTAGCCGAACGGGTCGAGCGGCGTGCCCCGCAGCCCCTTGAGTCGCGCCAGAATGCCGAAGACGCGACCGATCCACGGCCCGAACTCGCGCTTCCTGGGGCGGCCGTCCGGCCCGCTGCGCGCCAGAATCGGCGGAGCGAGGTGATAGGTCATGCGGAAGTCGCCGCCGAATTCCTGCTCGGCCTTCTTTCTGGTCTCCAGATGCAGCCGGGCGACCTCGTATTCGTCCTTGTAGGCCAGCAGCTTGTGATACCCCTTTGCCACGGCCTCGCGGAGCTGCGCGTCCTCGACCGCGTCCACCATCCGGCGGTAACGCCGGGCGAGCCGGCCCGACTGGTAGGCGCGCAGGTGATCGGCGCGGTAGGCGATCCTGTCCTCCAGCGTCCGGGGCCGTTCCACCACATTGGGCGTGACCAGGCGCTCGGCCTGCTCGGGATGCAGCACCGCCCAGCGGCCCACATCGAAGGCGCGCAGATTGGCCTCCACCGCGGCGCCGTTCAGCCGGATCGCCTGGGCGATGGCATCATGGCTGAGCGGCAGCAGCCCACGCTGCCAGGCCGCCCCCAGCACCATCATGTTGGAATAGATCGAGTCGCCCATCACCGCGCGGGCCAGTTCCGAGGCGTCGAACATCCGCAGCCCGTCGCGCAGACGCGCCTCAAGAGCAAGCTGCAACTGCCCGACAGGAATACGGAATTCCGTGTCACGGGTGAAGTCTCCCGTGACGATCTCATGGCTGTTGACCAC
>JBKHDP010000157.1:0-6268 GCA_046541255.1 Paracoccaceae bacterium
GCCGGCGCGAGGCGCTGTGGCAGGCCCGCGCCCTGCGCGCCCCCGCGCCCCTGCCGCTCTTCGCCGGCGACATGGATGGCGAGGGCATCGTCGAGCCCGCCGCCCATCTGCCCGAGATGAGCCTGGGCGAGAACGTGGTGGAGGATTACATCGCGCTCCGCCTCAGCCTGCGCGCCCATCCCGTGGCGCTGCTGCGCGACCGCCTCACCCCCGCTGCCTGAACCGCCTTCCCTGTAATTGCCGCAGGGCGCCTCGCGTGGCGGTATCTGTCAGTCCTCGAAACGCCAACCAGGGCGGCGGGGAACGCGGACGGCCAGCATCGGCTTGAGCCAGGGCTGGCGAAAGCGGGTAAGGTCAAGCGCCTCGTGCACGCCCACGGTTTCCTCCCCGTCGAGCCGCGTGCGCACCGCCGCACGGCAATAGAAGGGAGCATCCAGCATCGGCTTGACCTGGCGGGGGCTGTAGCCCGGATCGGCGCGGGTTTCGCGGGACACCGCCCAGAGACTGCGGCGCATCCGTGCCTTCGGCGGCGGCGCGATCGCGGTGGCCCGGCCCTGCGCGTCGAAATGGATCGCCTGTTCCAGTTCCGTGCCGTCGAGCCGGGTGGCATCGTAGAAGCAGGTGGCGCCGTCCTTCACCGGGAAGCGCCCCCAGGTCCAGTAGGCGAAATCCTCCTCCAGCGCGCGCGTGCCGAAATTGGCGTCGAAATAGCCATGCCCGCGCCATTGCCAGCCTGGCGCCTCCAGCTCCACCTCGATATCCGCGGAAGGGGCGAAGGGGCGCCAGATGTGGCTGTCATCGGGCATCAGCGCCAGCTCCACCTCGGTGAGCGCGGCGGGTGTCACCCGGATCTGGCCGCGCACCCGGCTGACCAGCGGCGGCGAGGCGATCTCGTTCACGTCGATCACCAGTTGCCGGCCGCGCCAGTGCATGGCGGAGGGGCCCACCCGGAACGTGTCGCGCGACTTGCGCAGCGCGGCGGTGCCGCGGTCGGTCATGGTGAAGCGCCCGCCCGGCCCGTAGGTGGCCACGTTGATGCAGACATGGTTCTCGGGCTGGCGGCGGCCGGACCAGCGATACCAGGGCGAAAAGACCGAGCCTATGAACCCGATGACCGAGACGGCGCGGGCGCCGTCGTCCGAGATGCCGTCGACATACCACCAGGCATAGCCATTGGGCGGGACGTCGAGGTCGAAATTCGGTCGTTCAAGATCGCCTCGGCCGCGTGCCGGGCGGAGAGGGTCGCCATCGGCACCCCCGCCCCGGGATGCGCCCCGCCCCCCGCGAGATACAGCCCCGGAATCCCCGTGCGCGCCCGCGGCCGGCCCAGCGAGGCGGTCATCCCGTGCGGGCTCTGGCCGTAGAGCGACCCCGCGGAGGCCGGGAACAGCCGCTCGAACCCCGCCGGTGTCGTCAGCGCCTCCGGTCCCGGGATCGGATCGAAGCTCAGGCCCATCCGGGCCAGCGTCTCGAAGGTGCGTTTCCGACATGCCGCATACTCCTCGGCCGGATGGCTCAGCCCAGACAGAGGCGGGGCGTTCACGATGATCTCGAACCGCTCCAGCGGCGGCGGCGCGGCGGCTTTGCCGCGGTCCTGCGCGCAGACATAGAGCGTTGGCGCGCGGGGCGGGCGGCCGTGACGCAGGTCGTCGAACTCGGCCCGCCCGTCCGCGCAGAAGAACACGTTGTGATGGGCAAGTTCCACCCCCGAGGGGCGCGCGGCAAAGGCCCAGACCTGCGCCGAAAGGCTGCGCGGCTTGCGCGCGGTCTGCGGCGCGACGGTGCTGACATCGGGGCCCAGCGCGCCGGTGGCCAGCGCACGAGGATCGCCATTGAACAGCACGCGCCGGGCCGGAACGCGGGTACCATCGGCAAGCCGCAGCGCGGCGATGCCCTGCGCGTCGGTCTCCAGCGCTGCCACATGGGTGCCGTAATGGAAGCGCGCGCCATGGGCGGTCGCCTCTTCCTCCAGCACCCGCGCAAGCCGGTGCATGCCGCCCTCCACCACCCAGACGCCGGCCGCCTCGGCCTGCCAGATCAGCGACAGCAACGCGGGCGACTGGTAGGGCGAGCCACCCACATATGTGGCGTAGCGGCCGAAGAGCTGTGCCAGCCGCGGATCGCGGAACTGCCGCGCCAGCATCCCCGCCAGCGTCGAAAGCGGCGCCATGTCGGCCAGAAGCCGCGGTCTGCGCATCACCGTGGCGCCGAGCCGGGGCAGCGAGGGCCGCGCCGCATGCATCATCGGCGCCTCGAAGGCGGCATAGAGCCGGCGGGCCCGCGCCCCGAAGGCGCGGAACCGGCGGGCCTCGTCGGCGCCGGCGAAGGCGGCGATGGCCTCGGCATTGGCGTCCTCGCTGTCGAACAGGTCGAGCCGGCTGCCATCGGGCCAGACATGGCGCGCCAGAACGTGCTGGCGGTGCAGGGTAAGCCGTGCCTCCAGCGTCGTGCCCAGAGCACCGAAGAGTTCCTCGAAAACCGGGAGCATGGTAAGCACGGTGGGCCCGGCATCCACCGGCCCGGCCCGTGACGGCTGCGTGCGCATCTTGCCGCCGGGCGTGGCGTGACGCTCGAAAACCTCGACGTCACAGCCGGCAGCGGCCAGCCTGGCGGCAGCGGCCAGCCCGCCGATGCCGGCGCCGATGAGTGCCACGCGGTCGGCATGGTCGGGCTCGAAGGAAGCGATCATGCGGGGGATTGTTGACTCGGCGATGCAAACTGTCCAGTGTAATTTACATACTATGTGTCAGCCTGATGATACGTCGGGAAAGGAGCCCTCATGGATCTGAACGCGCGCATCGACAAGGCTGTGGCCCGCGCCATCGCGATCGGTCAGGGCGGTTCCGCCCCCGCACGGCTGGCACAGGCCTTGGACTACGCCACCAGCCCGGGCGGCGCAAGAATCCGGCCGACGATCCTGCTCTCGGTGGCGATGGCCTGCGGCGACGATCGGCCCGGCCTGTCCGATGCCGCCGCCGCGGCGCTGGAACTGATCCATTGCGCCAGCCTTGTGCATGATGACCTGCCCTGTTTCGACAATGCCGAGATCCGGCGCGGCAAGCCCTCGGTACATCGGGCCTTTTCAGAGCCGCTGGCCGTGCTGGCCGGCGACAGCCTGATCGCGCTCGCCTTCGAGGTGCTGGCCCGGGCCGCGGCGGCCGATCCGCAGCGCGCGGCGCAGTTGGTGCTGACCCTGGCGCAACGCACCGGCATGCCGGGCGGAATCTGTGCCGGGCAAGGCTGGGAAAGCGAGCCAGATGTGGATCTGGCCGCCTATCACCGCTCCAAGACCGGGGCGCTGTTCATTGCCGCCACCCAGATGGGCGCCATCTCGGCCGGGCACGAGCCCGAGCCCTGGTTCGAACTGGGTGACCGGATCGGAGAGGCCTTCCAGGTCGCTGACGACCTGCGCGATGCGCTCATGGATGCCGACAGCCTGGGCAAGCCGGTGGGTCAGGACGAAGCCAATGGCCGGCCCTCGGCGGTGGCCGAACTGGGCGTGGCGGGGGCCATGGACCGGCTGAAGAACATCCTGGCCGGGGCGATCGCCTCGATCCCGTCCTGCCCCGGCGAGGCGAATCTTGCGCAGATGGTGAGACTGCAGTCGGAGCGAATCATGCCCGCCACCCCTGCCCGCTTCCGGGCCTGACCCGGCATGGCCGACACGGTGGCCAGTTCTGACCCGCGCCCGCGCAAGGGCCTGTCCACCCTTCTGGCACGACTGGCCGCGCGGCCGGGCCTTCAGGCCTGGGCCGCGCGCTTCCCGCTGACCCGCCGTGCCGTGCGGCGCGAGGGCGAGGCGCTGATGCGCCTGGTGTCCGGCTTCGTCCAGAGCCAGGTGATTCTGGCACTGGTGGAGCTCGACGTGCTGCGCGCGCTGATGGACGGCGCACAGACCCCGGCGGCGCTGGCAATGCCGCGCGGGCTGACGCCCGAGCGGATGGAGGCCCTGTTGCAGGCCGGCGCAGCACTCGGCCTGCTCAGGCGACGCGGTGACGGACGTTTCGGGCTCAGCCCGCGGGGCGCCGCGCTGATCGGGGCGCCCGGGCTGGAAGCGATGATTCGCCATCACGGCGCCTTCTACCGCGACATGGCCGATCCGGTGGCGTTGCTGCGCGGCGAGGTCGAGACCGAGCTGGCCGAGGTCTGGCCCTACGTGTTCGGACAAGCGGGCGATCTGCCCGAGGCCACCGCGCGCTCCTATTCCGACCTGATGACCCAGTCCCAGCGGCTGGTGGCGGAAGACACGCTGCGGATGCACTCGCTCAAGGGCGTCACGCGGCTGATGGATGTCGGCGGCGGCACCGGGGCCTTCCTGCGCGCAGCGGCGAGGGCCAGACCCGGGCTGGAGCTGATGCTGTTCGACCTGCCGGCGGTGATTCCCGAGGCACGGCGGCAGATGGCGGCGGCGGGCCTGGAAACGCGCACCGCGTTTCACCCCGGAAGTTTCCGCACCGATCCATTGCCCGAGGGGGCCGACGCGATCTCGCTGATTCGAGTCCTCTTTGACCACGAGGACGATACGGTGCGCGATCTTCTCGCCCGCAGCCATGCGGCCCTGCCGCCGGGCGGGCGGCTGATCGTGTCCGAGCCGATGTCGGGCGGGGCGCGACCGGATCCGGCGGGGGATGTCTATTTCGCCTTCTACACGATGGCGATGCGCACCGGGCGCACGAGATCCGCCGCACGGATCGGCGAGCTGTGCCGTGAGGCCGGTTTCGTTTCCGTGAAGGCCCCGCGCCCGCCGCGTTCCTTCGTCACCAGCATGGTGACATGTGTCAAGCCAGATTGACATTTTCTCGCCTCAAGGCCGTCACTCGATCTTGACATTCCGCCCTGTAAAGTTAAGCTGACAGGACAGCGGATATTCCGCGGGTTGCGTCCGGCAACCCCGGATCTGGCTGGGAGGCTTGTCATGGATACCGCCGCGGTACTGCTTAGCGGACCCAGAGATCTTCACGTCGCCCAGGTGCCGGTGACAGACCCCGGCCCGGGCGATCTCGTCGTGCGAATCGGGCATTCGGGGATCTCGACGGGTACGGAAAAGCTGTTCTGGACCGGCGAGATGCCTCCTTTCCCCGGCATGGGCTATCCGCTTGTTCCCGGCTACGAAGCCGCGGGCGAAGTGGTCGAGGCCGATCCTGCCACCGGCTACAGGCCCGGCGATCATGTCTTCGTACCTGGCGCGAACTGCTTTCAGGGGGCGTTCGGCCTGTTTGGCGGGGCGGCACAGATGCTCGTCACCCGGGCCGACAGGGTGACGCCCATCGACAAGGGCTGGGGCGCCGAGGGTGCATTGCTGGCGCTTGCCGCCACCGCCCGCCATGCCATGGCCGGGCTGGACAAGGCCGTGCCCGACCTGATCGTGGGCCACGGTGTGCTTGGCCGGCTGCTGGCCCGGCTGACAATCGCCGCGGGCGCGCCCGCCCCGACCGTCTGGGAGGTCGCCGAGGATCGCCGGACGGGCGCCGAGGGCTACGAGGTCATCTCGCCCGAGGACGACCAGCGCCGCGACTACCGCGCAATCTACGATGCCAGCGGCAATGCCGGCATCCTGAACGATCTGATCGGCCGCCTGCAGAAGGGTGGCGAGGTAGTGCTGGCGGGGTTCTACCCGCAGGGCCTGAGCTTCGCCTTCCCGCCCGCGTTCATGCGCGAGGCGCGCCTGCGCGTGGCTGCCGAATGGGCCCGCGAGGATCTGTCCGCGACCCGCGCGCTGGTTGAAAGCGGCGCGCTGTCCCTGGCGGGGCTCATCACCCATCGGGTGCCGGCGAACCGGGCCGAAAGTGCTTACCGGACGGCGTTCGAGGATCCCGCCTGCCTTAAAATGATACTCGACTGGGAGGAAGCTGCATGAAGGACGACGTTCCGAACCTGAAGGACTTCGACCAGCGACTGCGCGACGAAGCCCATGAGGATCTCGCCGACATCCAGTCGAACGAGCCCACCAAGCAGACCCAGATCATCGCGATCTACGGCAAGGGCGGGATCGGCAAGTCCTTCACGCTGGCCAATCTCAGCCACATGATGGCCGAGCAGGGCAAGCGCGTGCTGCTGATCGGCTGCGACCCGAAATCCGACACCACCTCGCTGCTCTTCGGCGGCAAGGCCTGCCCCACGATCATCGAGACGTCGACGAAGAAGAAACTGGCCGGCGAAGAGGTGAAGATCGGCGATGTCTGCTTCAAGCGCGGCGGCGTCTTCGCGATGGAGCTCGGCGGGCCGGAAGTGGGCCGCGGCTGCGGCGGGCGCGGCATCATCCACGGCT
>JBKHDP010000158.1:0-6223 GCA_046541255.1 Paracoccaceae bacterium
AGGGTCGGACAGACAAACTGGTCGTCCATCGCCCATGAGGTGAAATTCGCACCGTTCGCTTCGAGGAGTTCAGGGGCAGCGGGCCGAAACGTCCGGTTGGCGATTGCTCAGCCTGCGCCGATCGGCGAAAACACCAAGGCCGGACGCAGAGGGACATGCCGTCTTGCTCTGGGCGCCTATATCAGGTGGCAAAGAGGCACTACGCTGAACGACGGTCGAGAAGTGGACACAGCTGTGGATACACATGATTGAATCCGCGGCAACTCTGTGCGCAGGAAGAATTTTTCTCGCCTGACGATACCCGCGCCGGAAGAGACGGGCGGGCATGTGTTGTCGGCCACCGACTGGATGTACCTGACCCCGAGCGGAACGATCGTGAATCGCTCGCAGTTCAGGAAAAACGGGATCAAGGTGGCCGAACTGGTGGCCACGATGCGCAGGAAGGATTTGGCATGAGGGACTGGACGGGCAAACGCTACTGGCTGATCGGGGCTAGCGAAGGGCTGGGCGAGGCACTGGCCCACAGGATGAGCCGTGCCGGCGTGGAGTTGATCCTGTCCGCCCGCAACGCGGAAAAGCTGGGCGAACTGACCGAGGCCCTGCCCGGCCGGGCCCGCGCCGTGCCGGTCGATGTCACCGACCGCGACGCCCTGCATCGGGCGGCCGAGCAGATCGGCGAGATCGATGGCATGGTGTTCCTGGCGGGCGCCTATTGGCCGATGAAGTCGCAGGAATGGAAGCCCGAACAGGCCGAAACCATGGCCGATGTGAATTTTACCGGCGCGCTTCGGGCGCTGGGCGCCGTGGTGCCCGCGATGGTCGCCCGCGACCACGGCCATATCGTGCTCACCGGCAGCCTGTCGGGATTTCGCGGACTTCCCGGAGCTGTTGGCTACGGCGCCTCCAAGGCGGGCGTGATGTCGCTGGCGGAAACCATGCATGCCGACCTGCGCAAGACCGGCGTCGAGGTGCAATTGGTCAATCCGGGCTTCATCCGCACCCGGCTGACCGACAAGAACGATTTCCGCATGCCCTTCATCATGGAGCCCGACGCCGCCGCGCGCGAGGTGTTCGAGCACATGACCTCGGGCGGCTTCAAGCGCAACTTTCCGACCGTGTTCTCCTGGGTGTTCCGCCTGTCGCAATTCCTGCCGGACTGGCTGTACTACCGGCTTTTTGCGTAGGATCAAGGACAGCGCCCGGGCCATCGCCGAGGCTGTGGGCGAACAGAGTCAGGAGACGCAAGGATGGAAAACATTTCCCCGCACCAGGTGGCGCAAGTCATCCTGTGGGCGCGCGAGCTGGATCGGGCGGAACCCGAGCTGCGCGCCTTCATCGAGCGCATGGACGAAGACGAGCAGGCCGAGCTTGTCGCGCTCATGTGGGTGGGCCGCGGCGCCTATGAGAGCGAGGAATTCGACGAGGCGGTTGCGACAGCCCGTGCCGAGGCCACGACTCCCACTGCCGATTACCTCATCGGGACGCCGCATCTTCCGGATCATCTGGAGAGCGGGCTCGACGCCTTCGGGATCTCCGCGACCGATGCAGAGGACGATCTGATGTAGGCTCACGGCGGCTGACAGGGTCGTGAACGCCGGGTCGTGGAACGCCGGGGCGAGTACCTTCGTTATGTGAGCAGATCGCAAGATGATCGCAACAATTTGGAAGGAGGCACTCTAATGCCCTATGGCAAGACCTTTCTCGCAACCCTGTCCACCCTGGCACTGCTGGCCGGCCCGACCCTGGCAGACAAGGCGCCGGACGAGGAAACCCGCGAAAGCGACCAGACCGAAGCGGACGAAG
Organism: Paracoccaceae bacterium; assembly: GCA_046541255.1. GTDB lineage: Bacteria > Pseudomonadota > Alphaproteobacteria > Rhodobacterales > Rhodobacteraceae > Rhodosalinus. Next base: position 1,804 of record JBKHDP010000158.1, read on the forward strand.
AGCGTCTGGTGCCGACCGAAGAGCAAGCCGCATCGGAGCGCGAGGAGGAACAGGTCGACGAGCCGGTGCGGGACGTGGACGAGTTTGACGGCGATGCCCCGGAAGGCCCGAGTTCCACTGACGAGGTGGGCCGCGACGAACCGCGCACCGACGAATGAGTCCCTTCTGACCGCAGGCATGGCAAGGGCGCACCTTTCAGGTGCGCCCTTTTTGCGTCAGAGGTGATCGACCAGCTGAAGATGCTGGGCCAGCCGGTCGACCTCTTGCATCCAGCGCGCGACGAGTCCGGGGTCCGAGGGGGCGGCCGACACTCCGGCCGGGATCTCGCGCTCCAGTACCGAGGTCACGGCCTGCGCGACGGTGCACGAGACCAGCCGCCCCATGGCGGTGCCGCGCGCATCGCCCCAGGCGTCCATGACATAGGTCTTGTGCCAGACCGGGGTGCCGTCACGTTCCGCTTTCAGGCTGACACAAAGAACCACCCGGTCGGGTTCGCCTTCGTCATAGGCGTTCTCGTCCCAGAACTGCGCCGACATCTCGCGCAGGCGCGCCTCGCCTTCCGGGCCTTCCGGCAGGGTCTCGATCTCGCGGAAGACGCTGTCCCAGGCCTCGGCCCAGCCGCCCAGCCGCAACGTGCCGCGCACGAAGTTGCGCAGCGGCCAATCCGAATCGAAGCCGTATTCCTGGATGAAGGGCACCGAATCGCGATTGGGATAGACCTCGAACCGCTCGGGCTGCGGCAGAGGTGCGGTATAGTCCGAGATCGCGTCCCAGGGCCGGGTCACGCGCAGCTCGGAATACTCGCGAATCGAGCGCGAGGGCGATTTCAGCGCCTTGAGCACGCCCAGAGGCGACCAGCTGAACTTGTAGCGGAACGGGTTGGGGTGCTTGGGGATGCCGCCGCAATAGGAGGTGAAAGAGATCGCGTTCGACGGGTCGAAGGCGTCGCTGGCGCGGTACTCGGCCACGAGGTGATGCGCCATCAGGTGATCGATGCCGGGGTCCAGCCCCACCTCGTTCACCAGCGCCACCCCGGCCTCGCGCGCGGCAGAGTCCAGCGCCCGCATCTCCGGCGAGATGTAGGAGGACGAGACGAAATGCGCCCGTTTCGATATCGCCAGCTCCGCCAGCGGCACGTGCCAGTCGCCCGGCAGCATCGACACCACCACGTCGCCCGGTTGCAGCGCCGCACCCAGCGCCTCGATATCGAAGGCGCGGATGTCCCGGGTCAGGTCTCCCACGACCTCGCGGGCCTTCTCCACCGTGCGGTTCCACACGGTGACGGGGTGGCCCTGCTCGATCAGGCTGCGCAGCCCGGGCACAGCCGAGAGGCCGGTTCCGCACCAATGGATCGTCATGTCACACCTCCTTGATATGGTTCTGGAATTCCTCGGCCGCACGGCCCCAGACCCCGGTTTCCGGCTGATCCAGGCATAGCAGACAGGGCAGCAGTTGCGCGGCGAAATCCCGGGAGGATTCGGCTGGCAGCAGCGAGGGCAGATTGTCGATCGCCATCACGTCGAGCGGCGGATCGTCCTGCACCCGCTGCACCGGCGCGTCCCAGGTGGTTGCGCGGTCGTAGACCGGAATCGGGTTATAGTCGCTGTCCGGGTCGCAGGCGATATCGCCGATCACGCGCAGCGCGCGATCAGCCGTCAGAGCCTCGCGCGGCACGAAGACCGGGGTGCCGGGACGGGCCAGGATGCAGTTTAGAAACAGCGTGTGTTCCAGGATCTCGGGGAAGGGGCCGCCATGCGAGGTCTCCGAGATGTCCCAGCGGGTGGGGGCGATGCCCATGGCGGTGCACAGATCCGCGGCGCCGGTCCCCACGCGCCCCAGTGCCCCGATAACGATGGCGCTGGGCGGTGCGAGCCCCTCGAAATCGGCCGCCAGTTCCGCCAGCAGGGAGGGCTTGTCGCGCCAGACGCTTACCGGCGGGCAGGTGCCGCCGCGGGCCTGCGCCGCCCAGGCCTTGAGGCTGACCGCGGCACCGGCATAGCCCGCCCAGTAGCCGAAGGCGGCCAAACGCCGGCCCTCTTCGTCGACCAGGTATTCCAGATCATACAGCGTGCCGCCCCCGGCCTTGAACCGCTCAAGCAGGCGCTGGCCGGAATGCTGGCCCTTGAAGGCATGGCCGAACATGATGTGGCGATGCGCCAGGGGCCGGCCGTCATCGGGCAACTCCTTCAGGCCGAACACGATGGCCTCCTCCGGGGCCTCGGGCCAGCTATGGGCGGGCGCCACGGCGCAACCCGCGTCGCGGTAGCCCTCGATCCCGATGGCGCGATCGGGGCTGTCCTCCACCGTTACCCGGATGCCCTTTTCCAGCAGCCGCGCGGCGCCTTCGGGCGTGATCCCCACGCGCTGTTCATTGGGCCGCTGCTCGGCTCTGACCCATAGATGCGTCATCGATGCCTCCTAGTAATGCGTGCGGGCATGGGCGCGGTCGGGCCGGTCGAGATGCGGCACGGCGTTGAACCCCGCCAGAACGGTGCCGTGATCGGTCACCTGGATACGATGCATGGAACTGTTGAAGATCGGCAGCAGGATCCTGGCGAATTGCCGCGTGTCCAGCCCCAGCATGGCGCGCAGCATCATGCCGATCACCCCGCCGGAGGTGACGCAGAGCACCCGCCGGCCGGGCCGGGCGGCTTCGTGCAACACGTCGGTCACCCGTAGCTCGAACTCGCTGAAGGTCTCGTTTCCCATGATCTCGGCCGCGTGCCACGCTTCCATCACCGCCGTGATGTGGCCGGCGAATTCCTCGTCCGCCGTGGGGCCGGGCACGCTGCGCGCATCGCGGAACGCCTGGCTGAGGTTGAAGTAGTCCATCTCGTTCAGCCGGTCGTCCTCTACCGGCGCGATGCCAAGCTCGCCCAGGCCCGCCTGCGTCTCGCGGTGGCGGCGCAGGCTGCCCACCAGGATGCTGTCGAACTGGGCGTCCACATCGCGCAGGTAGTCGCCCAGCCATTGCGCCTGTTGATGCCCGAGCGGCGACAGCTTGTCGTAGCCATGCTCGTCATTGGCCGCCGAATTGGCCTGCCCGTGTCGAATCAGGATGATCTCGCCCATCCGCGTCCTCCTGCAATTGCCACAGCCGGGTAGCGGATTTCCGCGCGCTTGCCAAACCGAACCGGGGAACGGGGCGCCCGCCTTGGGCGTTTTGTCCCGAAAAGGAGGCAAGCCCATGTCACGCATCATATTATACAGCTTTCTCGGCCTCTTCGCGCTGCCGGTAGCGGCACAGGAGGATGACCGCGCCGAGGGTCAGAGCGGCCCGGTCGACGAGCGCGACACCGCCTATCTTCAAAGCGTCGAAAACATGGCCGTGCAGAATACCGAAGGCGAACAGATCGGCGAGATCGCGGAGATCCTTGTCGACGAGGATGGCCAGCCGGCAGGGTTCCTGCTCGAGATCGGCGGTTTCGTCGGCCTGATGGAAAAGGACGTGCAGGTGCCCCTGGAGGCGCTGCAATGGGACGGCTCGGCCTATGTGTCGCGCATGACCGAGGAACAGCTCGAGGATCTGGCGCCCTGGGACGGCTGAGCGCCCTCAGGTCCAGTGCACCTCGCCGAGAAAGATGTATCCGGCGCCGTAGATCGTCTTGATCAGGCGCGGGTTGCGGGGGTCTTCGTCAAGCTTGGTGCGCAGGCGCGAGATCCGCACATCCATCGCCCGGTCAAAGCTTTCGCCGGCCGCGCCGCCCAGTGCCTCCTGCATGTGGGCGCGAGAGATCAGCCGGCGCGGGCTTTCCAGGAACAGCCGCAGAACCTCGCCCTCGGCATGGCTGAAAGGTGTTTCGCGGCCCGTCTCGTCCCGTAGCGTGTAGCGGTCGAAATGCGCGGTCCAGCCGTTGAAATGCGCGGTCTCGCTGCCGCGCAGGGGCGCGCGCTTGCGCAGCCGGGCGCGGACCCGTGCCACCACCTCGGCCGGATCGAAAGGCTTGATGATATAGTCGTCGGCACCCAGTTCCAGCCCGGTCACCCGGTCCTGCACCTGCGCGCGACCGGAAATGATGATGACCGTGGCGCCTTGCTCCAGCGCCAGCCGGTGCACCAGCGTCAGACCGTCGCGATCCGGCAGGCCCAGATCCACCAGGCAGACATCGGGCGCGGCCGAGCGCAGCGCGGCTTCGAATTCGGTCGCGCGGGCGAATCCCATGGTGCGGAATCCCGCCTCTTCCACCGCATCGGCCAGCATGGTGCGGATGCGGTCGGAGTCGCGATGAAAGAAGTCGATGCTCAGCCCTTCGAGGTTGCGGGCATCGACAGGCGTCGGCTGGCTGGCCCAGTAGTCGGCCGATTTCCCCAGCGATTCGGCCAGCGCCGGGACCACGAAACGGATGCGCAGGTTGTTGTCGGCCACCATGCACAGCGCCGAGGACGCGGCCAGCGCCCGGGCGTGCAACTCGGCGCTTTC
>JBKHDP010000159.1:0-6181 GCA_046541255.1 Paracoccaceae bacterium
CCGCGCGGCCCGGCACGATGTCCGGGCTGGGCGGGTTCGGCGCGCTTTTCGACCTGACGGCGGCGGGATACCGCGATCCGATCCTGGTGGCGGCCACCGACGGGGTGGGCACCAAGCTGCGCATCGCCATCGATTCGGGCGCGCTGGACGGCGTCGGGATCGACCTGGTGGCCATGTGCGTCAACGACCTGGTGTGCCAGGGTGCCGAGCCATTGTTCTTCCTCGACTATTTCGCCACCGGCAAGCTGGCGCTGGACGAGGCTTCGGCGGTGATCGAGGGCATCGCCCGGGGGTGCGAGGCGGCGTGTTGCGCGCTGATCGGCGGCGAGACCGCCGAGATGCCGGGGATGTATGCAGCCGGCGACTTCGACCTGGCGGGCTTTGCGGTGGGCGCGATGGAGCGCGGCGCGGCCCTGCCCGCGGAGGTGGCCGAGGGCGACGTGTTGCTCGGGCTTGCCTCCGATGGCGTGCATTCCAACGGCTATTCGCTGGTGCGACGGATCGTCGAGCTGTCCGGGCTGGGCTGGGACGCCGCCTGTCCCTGGGACGAAGGCAGCCTGGGCGCCGCGCTGCTGGCGCCGACGCGGCTTTACGTGAAACCCGCGCTGGCGGCGATCCGGGCGGGCGGCGTGCATGCGCTGGCCCATATCACCGGGGGCGGGCTGACGGAGAACCTGCCGCGCGTCCTGCCCGAGGGCCTGGGCGCCGAGATCGACCTTGCCGCCTGGGAATTGCCGGCCGTGTTCCGCTGGCTGGCGCAGCAGGGCGGGCTGGCGCCCGAGGAGATGCTCAAGACCTTCAATTGCGGGATCGGCATGGTGCTCGTCGTCGCGCCCGACCGCGCCGACGCGGTGGAGGCGCTTTTGTCCGAGGCCGGAGAATCCGTCACCCGCATCGGCACTCTGCGTCCCGGCGCGGGCCTGCGCTACGGCGGATCGCTTCTGTGACCCTGCGCGTCGCCATCCTGATCTCGGGCGGCGGCTCCAACATGGTGCGGCTGGTGGACAGCATGACGGGCGATCATCCGGCCCGGCCGATCCTTGTGGTGTCCAATGTTCCCGGCGCGGGAGGCCTTGCGCGCGCCGAGGCGCTGGGCGTGCCGACGGCGGTGGTGGATCATCGGCCCTTCGGCGCCGATCGTGCCGCCTTCGAGGCGGCGCTGGCCGCGGTGCTGGAACCGGCCCGCCCGGACCTGCTGTGCCTGGCAGGGTTCATGCGTGTGCTGACGGCGGATTTCGTCCGCCCCTGGCAGGGCAGGATGCTGAACATCCACCCTTCGCTTCTGCCGAAATATCGCGGGCTGAACACCCATGCCCGCGCGCTTGAGGCAGGCGATGCCGAGCATGGCTGCACGGTTCACGAGGTGACGGCGGAACTGGATGATGGCCCGATCCTCGGCCAGGCGCGGGTTCCGGTGCTGCCGGGCGATACGCCCGAGACGCTGGCCGCGCGGGTGCTGGAGCAGGAGCACATCCTCTACCCGGCGGTTCTGCGACGGCTGTCCGAGGGCTGTCGCGATCCGCTTTTCCTGGGCTGAGCGGCCGCTTTTCTTCCCGGCCCTGATCGCGTAGACACGATGTCACGCCTTGGGGCGGTATCGCCCGGCCCGGCCCTGCAGAATGACAACAAAAAGACAGCCATGCGCACATTGACCACGACGGAAGAGCTTGCCGCGTTCTGCGACCGCGCCCATGACGCCCCCTATGTTACCGTGGACACGGAATTCCTGCGCGAACGCACCTATTATTCGAAACTCTGCCTGCTTCAGATGGCCGTCCCGGGCGAGGACGAGGACAGCGCGGTCCTGGTCGATCCGCTGGCCGAAGGTCTGTCTCTGGCACCGCTCTACGAGCTGTTTCGCGACGAGAGCACCGTCAAGGTGTTCCATGCCGCCCGCCAGGATCTGGAGATCTTCTATGTCGATGCGGGCGTGATCCCGGCGCCGCTCTTCGATACGCAGGTGGCGGCGATGGTCTGCGGCTTCGGCGAACAGGTGGGTTACGAGACGCTGGTGAAGAAGATCGCCAGGCACACGCTCGACAAGTCCTCGCGCTTCACGGACTGGTCGCGCCGGCCGCTGTCGGATGCGCAGAAGGCCTATGCGCTGGCCGATGTCACCCACCTGCGGGTGATCTACGAGACCCTGCAGAAGAAGCTGCACGACACCGGGCGCGAACGCTGGGTGGCCGAGGAGATCGCCCTGTTGTCGGATCCCGAAACCTACGTCGTGCACCCTGAAGAGGCCTGGAAACGGGTCAAGACACGCAACACCACGCCAAAATTCCTGGCCATCCTGCGCGAGCTGGCCCGGTTCCGCGAGGAATACGCGCAGCGCCGCGATATTCCCCGCAGCCGGGTGTTCAAGGATGATGCGCTGGTGGAACTGGCATCCACCAAGCCGCGCAACATGCAGGAACTGGGCCGGTCGCGCCTGTTGTTGCGCGAGGCCCGCAAGGGCGAGATCGCCGAGGGCATCCTCGAGGCGATCAGGGCGGGACTGGACTGCCCGCCGGACCGGATGCCCAAGCCGGACCTGTCGCGAGAGAAGCTGCAGGTGAACCCGGCCCTGGCGGACCTGCTGCGCGTGCTGCTGAAAGCCAAGACCGAAAGCTCGGGCGTGGCGCCGCGCCTGATCGCACCGGCAGCCGATCTGGACGCGCTGGCGGCAGGGGCGCGCGATGTGGCGGCGCTGAGCGGCTGGCGCCGCGAGGTGTTCGGTGCGGACGCGCTGCGGCTCTGCGAGGGGCGGATCGCGCTGGCCGCGAAGGGCCGCAACGTGCAGGTGGTGGATCTCTGACCGGCGGCCCCGGCCCGGTCGGCGCTCAGCGCCGGCGGCTTTCCTGCGCGTTGCGCGCCCCGATCACCCGGATCACGCCCGCGCCGGCCAGATCCTTGTCGGTCACGAAGGTCGCCACCGTCACCATGCGCGAGCTTTCGGGGCCTACCGGGGTGTCACGACCCGGCAGCACGATGTCGAAGGTGAAGCTCAGCCGGCCCTCGGCTTCCTGGGGCGAGGTGACCGGGGTGAGCTGCACCTCGTAGGGCCCCTGGCGCGCGGCCACGCCCGTGGCACGGACGATCGCGCCCCCGGGCATCGGGTCGACGCTGACATCGATCACCCGGTCGATCGGGCGGCCCTGGTAGACGGCATCGGGCCGCGCCATCATGCCGCGACGCGGGACCAGCGCGTTGCGCTCATCCGTCGTGACCTCCACCGGCGCGCTGCGGCCGAACCAGTTGAACGGGTTGAGGCGCGAGTCGCGCACGGAACCGCAACTTGTCAGCACCAGTGCCGAGACCAGAAGCACTGTCAGGGATTTGCGCATCGTTCCCGCCCTTTGCCGCCTTTCCTCCCGGTTACCGCATCGGGGCGGCGATGAAAAGCGCCAAGGCAGGGCTGGACCCGGGGGCGCGCACCACCTAGGTCAGGGGCGATGACGAGCAGGAGCGACACGGACATGGCCAGCGAAGCCTTCGAAGAGATCGTTGCGGATTTCGAATTCCTCGAGGATTGGGAAGACCGCTATCGCTACGTGATCGAGGAAGGAAAGAAGATGGCGCCGCTGGACCCGGCGCTGAAGGTGCCTGCCACCAAGGTCGAGGGCTGCGCCAGCCAGGTCTGGCTGCACCCGTCGCTGGAAGAGGGGCGGTTCCGTTTCGATGGGGACAGCGACGCGATGATCGTCCGCGGGCTGATCGCGCTGCTGCGCCGGCTCTACAACGGCCTGACGCCGGCGGACGTGCTGGAGGTGGATGCGCGCGCCGAGATGGCCCGCCTGGGGCTGAACGATCACCTTTCGGCACAGCGCTCGAACGGGCTGCGCGCGATGATCGAACGTATCCGCCAGACCGCGGCGGCGCAGGCCGGCGCCGCCTGAGCGGCACCCTCTGGCGCGCGCCTTCCGGGTCAGGCCAGCATCAGCACCGGGTTCTCCAGGTTCTCGACGATCGCGGCCAGAAGTTCGGCCCCGAGCGCCCCGTCGATGACGCGGTGATCCACCGACAGCGTCACAGACATGACGGTGGCGGTGGTCAGCGCGCCGCCGGCATCCACCACGGGCTTCTTCACGCCGGCGCCCACGGCCAGGATCGCGCCATGCGGCGGGTTGATGACCGCGTCGAAATTCTCGATGCCATACATGCCCAGGTTGGAAACGGCGAAGCTGCCGCCCTGGTACTCGTGCGGGGCGAGCTTGCGGTCGCGGGCCCGGCCCGCGAGATCCTTCATCTCGGCCGAAAGCGCCGAGAGCGTCTTGGCCTGCGCGTCGCGCAGCACCGGCGTGAACAGCCCGCCCTCCACCGCCACGGCCACCGCCACGTCGGAAGGCTTCAGGCGCAGGATCCGGTCGCCGGCCCACACGGCATTGGCCGCGGGCACCGCCTGCAGCGCGTTGGCGCAGGCCTTGATGATGAAATCGTTGACCGAGAGCTTCACGCCGCGGCTTTCGAGCTGCGCGTTCAGATCCTTGCGGAACGCCATCAGCGCATCCATGCGGATCTCGCGGCGCAGGTAGAAATGCGGGATCGTCTGCTTGGCTTCGGTGAGGCGCTGCGCCACGGTGCGGCGCATCCCGTCCAGCGCGACCTCCTCGGTCTCGCGGTCCTCGTACATGCGCAGCACCGTGTCGGGCGACAGCCCCTCGGGCTGTTTGGCGGGCTGTTTCGCGGCTTGTTCCTGCGCGGCTTCGGCGGGTTTCGCCGCTTGCGGCCTGGCGTTCTCCACATCGGTCTTGACGATCCGTCCGCGCGGGCCGGACCCTTGGATCCGGGCCAGGTCCAGCCCCTTCTGCGCCGCGATCCGCCGCGCCAGCGGCGAGGCGAAGATCCGCGCGCCCTTGTCGTCGGCCGGAGCGGGCGGGGCGGCCTGCGCGGCCTCCTCGTCTCGTGTCTGCCGGGATTCGGATGCCTCGCCGCCGGCGTCGTCCCGCGTCGTGGCGGGTTTCGGCGCCGCGTCGGCCGGGCTGCCGGTATCGCCGATATCCTCGGCGCTCTCGCCTTCGTCCAGCAGCACGGCGATGGGCGTGTTGACCTTCACCCCCTCGGTGCCCTCGGCCACCAGCAGCTTGCCGATGATGCCCTCGTCAACAGCCTCGAATTCCATCGTGGCCTTGTCGGTCTCGATTTCCGCCAGCAGGTCGCCGGAGGCGACGGAATCCCCCTCCTTGACCAGCCATTTCGCCAGCGTGCCCTCCTCCATCGTGGGGGAGAGGGCGGGCATCAGGATTTCCGTGGGCATCGCGCTCTCCTTACCGATAGGTGACCTTGCGCACCGCCTCCACCACGTCATCGGTGGTCAGCAGCGCCAGGCGTTCGAGATTTGCGGCATAGGGCATCGGCACGTCCTTGCCGGTGAGATTGAGCACCGGGGCGTCCAGCCAGTCGAAGGCCTGTTCCATCAGCACGGCCGAGACGTGGTTGCCGATGGAGGCGACGGGCCAGCCCTCTTCCACCGTGACGCAGCGGTTGGTCTTCTTGACGCTTTCGATGACGGTGGCGGTGTCCATCGGGCGCAGGGTGCGCAGATCGACCACCTCGGCCTCGATCCCGTCCTCGGCCAGCCGTCCGGCCGCCTCCAGCGCGTAGGTCATGCCGATGCCGAAGCTGACGATCGTCACGTCCGCGCCCTCGCGCCAGACCTTCGCCTTGCCGAAGGGGATGGTGAAATCCTCCATGTCGGGCACCTCGAAGCTCTTGCCGTAGAGGATCTCGTTCTCCAGGAACACCACCGGGTTCGGGTCACGGATCGCTGATTTCAGCAGGCCCTTGGCATCCGCGGCGGAATAGGGCATCGCCACCTTCAGCCCCGGGATATGCGCATACCAAGCGGCATAGTCCTGGCTGTGCTGGGCGGCCACGCGAGCGGCGGCGCCGTTGGGGCCCCGGAACACCATCGGGCAGCCCATCTGCCCGCCGGACATGTAGAGCGTCTTGGCGGCGGAGTTGATGATCTGGTCGATCGCCTGCATGCCGAAATTCCAGGTCATGAACTCGACGACGGGACGCAGCCCGCCAAAGGCCGCGCCCACGCCCAGCCCGGCAAAGCCGTGTTCGGTGATCGGCGTGTCGATCACCCGGCGGGCGCCGAACTCGTCCAGCAGCCCCTGTGTCACCTTGTAGGCGCCTTCGTACTCGGCCACCTCCTCGCCCATGACGAAGACCGTGTCGTCGCGGCGCATCTCCT
>JBKHDP010000160.1:0-6122 GCA_046541255.1 Paracoccaceae bacterium
GTTCGAATTGCGGCCGGGCGACATCGTCACCGCGCTGGCCCGCGAAACCGCCGAACGGCTGGGCCTTCGGCTGGTCGAGGGGCCGGTGGAGCGCCCTGCCCCGCCCCGGGCCGACGGGCGGCTGGTGATGCAGCGCGCACTCTACCGCCGCGGCGCGAAATGGATGCCGCCCTCGCGCGCGGCCCGCAAGGCGCGCCGGCTGGGCAAGCTGGCGCTGGTGGGGGCCGGCGGCGTGGGCGGCACCATCGCTCACCTCGCCGCCATGGCCGACATCGCCTCGGAAATCGCCCTGATCGACATCGTGCCGGGGCTCGCGGCGGCCACGGCGCTGGATCTCGACCATGCCTCTGGCATCACCGGCGCGGCGGTACGCTGCATGGGCAGCGAAAAGCTGGAGCTTGTCTCGGGCGCCGAGGTCGTGGTGGTCACCGCCGGGCGCGCCCGCGCCCCGGGGATGACCCGCGCCGACCTGATCGACGTGAACGCGCGGGTGATCCGCCAGGCCGCCGAGGCGATCCGGAGCCATGCGCCCGAAGCGGTGGTGATCGTGGTCACCAACCCGCTGGACGAGATGACGGTGGAGATGCTGCGCGCCACCGGATTTCCGCGCGAGCGTGTGCTGGGCATGGCCGGAACGCTGGATTCCGCGCGGCTGCGCAACGCGCTGGCCCTGGCCGCTGGCGTCAGCCCCGCCGACGTGGAGGCGGTGACGCTCGGCAGCCATGGCGACGAGATGGCGCCGATCACCAGTCTGGCACGGATCAGGGGCCGGCCGCTTTCGGTCTTCCTGTCGCCTGCGCAGATCGACGCCTGCGCGCGCGACGCGGTGACCGGCGGCGGTCAGGTCGTTGCGCTGAAGCGGACCGGCTCGGCCACCATCGCGCCCGCCCATGCCTCGATCGAGCTGATCGACCATATCCGCGGCGCCCGTATCGGGCCGGTGCCCGTCTCGGTGATGCTGGAGGGCGAATACGGTGTCTCGGGCGTGGTGCTGGGCGTGCCAGCGCATCTTGGCGCGGGAGGGCTGCTGGAGGTCGCCGAGTGGCACCTCACCGAGACCGAGCGCGCGGCGCTGCACGCCGCCGCCGCCGCGATCCGGACGCGGCTGGGCCTGTGACGGTCCGCATCCACAAGGGCGGCGGCCGGTTCGAGGAGATCGGCTCCTATTCGAGGGCCAAGCGCGTCGGCCCTTTCGTCTGGGTTGCGGGCACCACCGCGATCGAGCCCTCGGGCCGGATCCACGCGCCCGATGACAGCCATGCCCAGACCCTCTACATCCTCGGCCGGATCGAGACGGCGCTGAAAGCGGTCGGCGCCGATCTGCGCCATGTCGTCCGGGTGCGCGGCTACTATATCGCGGCCGAACATGCCGCCGGGATGGTCCGCGCCCATGGCGAGGTGTTCCGCGGCATCGAGCCCGTCTTCACCGCCGTGCAGGCGGGGCTGAGCCAGCCGGGCCTGGTGGTGGAGCTGGATGTGGACGCCGTGATTCACGACAGCGAGGGGCGACTCGAGGGCCTGCCCTTCCCGTGAGGGCACGAATCGTTGATCGACCCGTCGATTCGTGCACTGTATACAGGATACAAGGTAGCGAGACACGCACCAACACGCATGAAGAGCCCCGGCAAAGGGCCTCGAACAGGGAGATATCGCAATGACTTACCGGACCAGCCTTGTCGCGGTCTCGGCGGCCTTCCTTGCCGCCGGATCGGCCGCGGCGGAGATCAAGGTGGGCTTCATCGGCTCACTGTCCTCGGACACCGGGTTGTCCACGCTGCGCGGCGCCGAGGTCGCCATCGAGGAACTGAACGCCGAGGGCGGCGTGATGGGCCAGCAGATCAGCCTTGTCGCCGCCGATACCGGCGAGGACGTGACCGAGGGCGTCAAGGCCTATGAATACCTTGCCGAGACCGAGGAGGTGGATTTCATCATCTCCGGCTCGATCGACGATGTGAGCCTGGGCTGGCTTCCCCGGATGCAGGAATACCGGATCCCCACGCTGGACACCTGGACCAGCTATATCGGCATCATCGACATGGTGGCCGAGGATCCCGACGCCATGCGGCCCTATTTCATGAATATCGCCTCGGACGAGGCGCTGGCCACGCTCTACATCAATTTCGGCAAGGATGTCCTGAGAGAGCAGATGGGCTTCGAGTCGGTCGTCATCCTGTCCGAGGACACGGCCTTCGGCGAGGCGATCACCGGGCTGGTGACCGATGCGCTGGCGCCGGAGGCCGGGATCGAGGTGAAGGAGATCATCACCTATGACATCAACACGGTCGATTTCTCGCCGATCTTCAGCCGGGCGCAGGCCACGGATGCCGATTTCATCTACCAGGTCTCCTCGGTCAACAGCCAGGTGATCTCGTCGCAATACGTGAAGCTCCAGGTGCCGATGGCGATGACCGGGGTCAACGTCTCGGCGCTCGGGCTGGAATACTGGGAGGATACCGGCGGCGCCGGCGGCGGGATCTCGACGCTCTCGCCGATCCCGTCGGTGGGGTTCGAGCTGGACCCGGTCAGCCAGGACTTCGTGGATACCTATCAGGCGAAATATGACAGCCGGCCGAAGCTGCCGCATTTCAACGGGTTCAACGCCTATCACGGCCTCAAGCAGGCGATGGCCGCAGCCGAGGCCGCGGGCGGGTTCGACGATGTGGATGCCTGGGCGGCCGAGATGATCCAGCAGGATCTCAAACTGATGAAGGATGGCGAGCTTTGGCTGCGCTACGGGTTCTGGGACTATGACGAGGTCGAGCCCGTCACCGGCCGCACCTACCCGCACAACGCGCTGTTCGACCTGGAAGCCCCCTACGATTTCGCCCAGCCCTCGATGGTCGTGGTGCAATGGAAGGAGGATGGCTCGGTCGGCGTGGTCTACCCGTTCGAATACGCCAATACCGAGTTCACGCTGCCCAGCTGGGTACCGGCGAAGTAATCCGAAACCCGGGTCCGGGCGCCTGCGGGCGCCCGCCCGCGGCAGGGCAACCTCATGCTACAGATCCTGATCCAGGGGCTACTGCTCAGCGGCCTCTACGCGCTGATCGCGGTCGGCTTCACGCTGATCTTCTCGGTCGGCCGCGTGCTCAACCTCGCCTATGGCGCCTATCTGATGATCGGCGGCTACATCTTCTTCTGGATCAGCCAGAGCCTGGGACTGCCCAAGCTGCTCGGCGTGGGCCTGGCCGCGGCGGCGGGAGTGGTGGCGGGGCTGCTCAAGTACCGGCTGGTGGTCAAGCCGCTCAAGGGCGACATGGTGGCGGTCGAGATCGCCACGCTGATCCTTGCGGTGGTGTTGCAGGCCGGGATCGTTCTGCTGTTCGGCGACAGCTCGAAGATCCTTCTGCCGATCCTGCCGGGCGTGATCCGGGTGGCCGAGATCACCATCACCTGGAACATCCTGATCGCCACCCTGGCCAGCTGGACGATCCTGGCCTCGCTCTACCTCTTCATCCGCTTCAGCCATGTCGGCCGCGCGATGCAGGCCGTCTCGATGGATGCCAAGGGGGCGGCGCTGTCAGGCATCAACGCGGACCGGATCAACATGATCACCTGGGGCATCTCGGGCGCGCTGGGCGCGATCGGCGGGGTGTTCTTCGCCAGCTACACCCAGCTCTCGCCGTCGATGTGGGTGGCGCCGCTGATCATCGCCGTGGCGGTGGTGATCGTGGGCGGGATCGGCTCGATCATCGGCACGATGGTGGTGGCCCATGTCATCGGCTTCATGGAGGTGATCGTGGTCACCGCACTGGCGCCCGAACTGCGCGGCGTGTTCACCATGGTGCTGATCATCGCAGTGCTGATCCTGCGCCCGCGCGGGCTGTTCGGGCGGGAGGAACTCTGACATGGGGCTGCGCTGGCACCATTTCGCGCTCTGGGGCGCGATGATCCTTGGGCTCTACCTGCTGCCCGAGATCCTGCGCCCGGGCACGCTGCGGACGTTGATCTTCGCCTGCTACCTCGCCATCTTCGCGGTCAGCTGGGACGTGCTGTCGGGACGGACGGGCTATATCAGCTTCGGCCACCCCTTCCTGATCGGGATCGGCGCCTATACCACGGCGATCCTGAACAAGCGCTTCGACGTGCCGCCGGAAATCTCGATCCCGGTGGCCGTGGCGGTGACGATGATCGGCGGGCTGATCGTGCTGTTGCCGGCGCTGCGGATACGGGGCAGCTATTTCGCGTTGGTCACGCTGGCGCTGATGGAGCTGATGTACCAGCTGGTGCAGGTGATCCGACCGGATCTCACCGGCGGCACGAGGGGCATGTCGGGCATCGACACGCTGACCCGCGGCGCGGCCAACGGTTATTACCTTGCCGTCACGCTGATGCTGTCGGTGGCCATCTCGGCCTGGCTTCTGATGCGCACGCGACTGGGCACGGCGCTGTCCGCCATCGGCATGAACGAGGAAAGCGTGCGCGGCTCCGGCCTGTCCACGACGAAGCTCAAGACCGTGGCCTTCCTGGCCTCGGCCTTCTTCGCGGGGCTGGGAGGCGCGTTCTACATTCACTACCTGGGCTCGATCGCGCCGCGGGCGCTGTTCGACATCAATTTCGTCTTCACCATCATCGTGTCGGCCCTGATCGGCGGCGCATCGACCATCATCGGCCCGGTTTTCGGCGCGTTCTTCCTGACCTTCCTGCTGGAATTCCTGCGGCCCTGGATGCCGGGGGCGGAGCGGTATTTCATCTACGGCGGCGTGGCGCTGCTGCTCTACATCTATCAGCCCAAGGGACTGTACGCGGTGATCGCGGACGGCATCGCCTGGGTCAGGGCCCGGAGGACGCGATGACGGCGGCGCTCGAAATCCGCAACCTCGTCAAGCTGTTTGGCGGGCTGAAAGCCACCAACGACCTGTCCTTCAGCGTGGCGCAGGGCGAGTCGCTGGGTCTGATCGGGCCGAATGGCGCCGGCAAGACCACGGTGTTCTCGCAGATCATGGGCGAGTTGCGCCAGAGTTCGGGCACGATCCGGCTGTTCGGCGAGGAGATCAGCCGCCTGCCCACGCCGGCGCGCATCCGCCACGGGGTCAGCCGCACCTACCAGGTGCCGCGCCCCTTCGCGGGGATGTCGGTGGCCCAGAACATCCGGGTCGGGCTGATGCCCAACAGCATCCGCCAGATGGTTTTCCGCGGCCCCGATACCGCGCGCGAGCGGGCGCTGGGGCTTTCTGTCGGCCTGTCCGAGGCGGATCTGGACAAGACGCCGGCCGAGCTGTCGATGGGCGACCTGCGCAAGCTGGAACTGGCCCGGACCATGGCCACGGCACCGAAGGTGATGCTGCTGGACGAGGTCTTCGCAGGGCTGACCGTGGGCGAGATCGCGCAGGTCTCGGGGCTGATCCGGCAGATGCGCAGGGACGGCATGACCTTCCTGATCGTCAGCCACGATCTTCCCGCGCTGGAGCCGCTGGTCGATCGCTGCGTCGCGATCGACCGCGGCGCGCTGATCGCAGAGGGCAGTTTCGCCGAGGTGGTCGACAACCCGGAGGTGCGCGCCTCCTATCTGGGGGGCGTGTGATGGCGTTTCTGGAAGTCGAGAACCTGTCGTCCTTCTACGGCAAGGCGCGTGCCCTGAACGACGTGTCGCTCAGGGTGGAGCCGGGCGAGATCGTGGCCGTGGTGGGCGCAAATGGCGCGGGCAAGTCCACCCTGCTCGACAGCATCATGGGTCTGGTCAGGGTGACCGGGGACATCAGGCTGGAAGACCGGTCGCTGGTGGGGCGCGGCGCGCCTTTCGTGGTGCGGCAGGGCATCGGCTACGCGCCCGAGCGGTTTCACCTCTTCCCCTACATGAGCGTGCGCGACAACCTGCTGGTGGGCGCCTTCACCGCGCGCGAGGACATCGCCCGTAACCTGGACCTGGTGCACAAGCTTTTCCCCCGGCTGGAGGAACGCGAGCATCAGGAAACCTCGACCCAGTCCGGGGGAGAGCGTCAGATGGTGTCGCTGGGCCGCGCGCTGATGAGTTCGCCGCGTCTGCTGATGGTCGACGAGCCCACGATCGGACTGGCGCCCAAGGTCTGCCTGGAGATCGCCGAGGTGCTGCGCCGGTTGCGCGACGAGTTCGGCCTCACGGTCATCATCACGGAGCAGAATGCGAATTTCGCCATGACGCT
>JBKHDP010000161.1:0-6113 GCA_046541255.1 Paracoccaceae bacterium
GATCCAGCGCGCCGACGCGGTGGCCCATCCGTGCCAACGCGGTGGCCAGATGCATCGAGACGGTGGATTTTCCGGCCCCGCCCTTTTCGTTTCCGACGACGATGATATGCGCCATGCCCGTTCCCCTGCGCCGCGTGGCTCTACGGCCCGGCGCGTGTGATGCCCACCATATGTTGTGTTTGGCAAGAGGGAAAGCGGGCGCCTTTCAGGGCTGCGAAGGCTGTTGCATCCGGGCGATGCCGGCCCGCCCGGCCCGCAAGGCGAAAACGCCGCCTCCGGCAGGAAGCGGCGTTCACTGTCCCGGCCCGAGGCCCGGCGCGGCAGGCCCGGTTCAGAAGCCCAGGCCCTCGTATTTCTTCTTGAACTTCGACACACGGCCGCCGGTGTCCATCAGGCGCGACGACCCGCCGGTCCAGGCGGGGTGCACCGACGGGTCCACGTCGAGCGACAGGGTTTCGCCCTCGGCGCCCCAGGTGGAGCGCATCTTGACCACATCGCCATTCACGAGCTTGACCTCGACGAAGTGGTAATCGGGATGGATATCCTTTTTCATCTCGAGGCTCCTCAGGCTTCGGCGCCGGCGCTCTTGGGCGCACGATAGTTGGTCTGTTCGACGATCCGGGCCGACTTGCCGCGGCGCGAGCGCAGGTAGTAGAGCTTGGCGCGGCGCACCTTGCCGCGGCGGACCACGGTGATGCTGTCGATATTGGTGGAGTAGAGCGGAAAGACACGCTCCACCCCCTCGCCGAAGGAAATCTTGCGGACGGTGAAGCTTCCGGCGATGCCCTTGCCGTTCTTCCGGCTGATGCAGACGCCTTCGAAGTTCTGCACGCGCGAGCGCGTGCCTTCCGTCACCTTGTAGCCGACGCGCACGGTGTCGCCGGGCTTGAAATCGGGAATTTCCTTCCCGAGCGAGGCGATCTGTTCCGCCTCGAGCTGTGCGATCAGGTCCATCCGACCTTCTCCTCGATCTGCTCGCGGTTGTTCCGCGAAGTGATGTCCGCCTCAGAGCTCTCGGTCTTCGACCGGGTCCGCCTGTGTCCCGCAAGGGGGCGCCCGCCAGAGTTCAGGCCGTGGTTCCTTGTGTCATGCCGCCCGTCCGGCCGGAATGCGCCGAAGAGACGCTGGCACGGAACAGACAGTCCGGCAGGCCGATTCCGGCCCCGGACGCGCTGCGTATAGAGCCCTCCGGCGGTGCGATCAAGCCCCGCCGGACAGTCACGTCTCGCGGGCGTTCCGGGCCCGCCATTCCTGCCACAGGTCGGGGCGACGCTCGCGGGTCAGCCGCTCGGCCTCGGCGCGGCGCCATTTCGCGATCTCGGCATGGTGGCCCGACATCAGCACCTCTGGGATGGGCCGCCCCTCCCACTCGGCGGGGCGGGTGTATTGCGGATGTTCCAGCAGCCCATCCGAGAAGCTCTCTTCCTCGATCGAGGCGGCATTGCCCAGCACGCCGGGCAGCAGGCGCACGGTGGCGTCGATGACCGCCTGTGCGGCGATTTCGCCGCCGGTCAGGACGAAATCGCCCAGGCTCAATTCGGCCACGCCGTAATGATCCAGAACCCGTTGGTCAAAGCCTTCGAACCGGCCGCAGATCAGCGTAACCCCGGGGGCCCGGGCCAGTTCGCGCGCGATGCCCTGGTCGAAGCGGCGGCCGCGCGGGCTGAGCGCGACCAGCGGCAGGGCAACGGCTGCGGTGCTGCGGGCATGGTCGATCGCCGCGCCCAGCACGTCGGGCCGCAGCACCATGCCGGCACCGCCGCCGGCTGGCGTGTCGTCCACGTTGCGGTGCTTGCCGATTCCGAAACGGCGCAGCCCGATCACGTCGAGTTGCCACAACCCGTCCTGCAGGGCCCTTCCGGTCAGGCTTTCGCCCAGAACACCGGGAAAGGCCTCCGGCAGCAACGTGATGACCTGCGCAGACCAGGCACCGGCCAGGTCCGGCCGGTCGGTCATCAGCTCGCGCGGAGCCGGCGTGGGCCTGATGGCGAGGCGGCCATGGGAACGGGGAGGCGTGCTCATGCCCGCTCTCTAGCCGGTTGCGCGGCGCGCCGGAAGGGGCCGCAGCGCGGATCAGCCTACCGCGACAACCCCGAAGGCCAGCAAGAGCAGCATCACGAGCGCCAGAACCACCAGCAGCTTGGCGCCGGTCAGCGCGACACCCGACAGGCTGTTGAAGCCCAGCAGCGCCGCTATGCCGGCGATGGCGAGAAGTATGAGGATCCATTCTATCATCTGTACGTCCTTTCCGGACCTTGAGTCCGGGAAGGCAACGCACAGGTGGTTGCAGCGTTCCGCGCGCTCCGGCCGCCTCAGCCCCGGTCGCCGGGGGCGGCGGTCACGGAGAACAGGCCCTCGGGCGGGTCTGCCACGATGCGCCGGGCGGTGAGGTCCACCGTGGGCACGGCGGCCCGGGTGAAGGGCAACAGCACCGTCTGGCGCGCGCCGGGCGCGCGGATTTCCAGAAGATCGCCGGCGCCGTGATCCTGCACCGCGATGACCCGACCCAGCGACGCGCCGCCGGTATCGACCACGTCGAGCCCGACCAGATCGGCATGGTAGAACTCGTCATCGGGCAGGGCGGGCAGTCTTTCGCGCGGCACGTAGAGCTGGGTGCCGCGCAGGGCGTCGGCCTGCTCTTTCGTGTCAATGCCCGACAGCCGGGCGGCAAACCCGCCCTTGATCGGGCGGGTGATGCTCACGTCGAAGCGGCGCGCGCCCTCCTCCGTGAAGAGTGGCGCGTAATCCACGATGGCGGCGGGGTCGGCGGTGAAGCTCTTCAGCCGCACCTCGCCCCGCACGCCGAAGGCGCCCGCGACGGCGCCCACGCATATCATGCCGCTTTCATCGGACATCGGGTTGCCCGATCACTCCTCGGCGGGCGCCTCGGCCGCCTTGGCCGCGCGCTCTTCGGCGCGTTCCTGGGCCTTCTTGCCGGGCTGGCCCTTCTTGGGATTGCTGCGCTCGGTCTTGGCGGTGACGCCTGCGGCCTCCAGCATCCGGGCCACGCGGTCGGTGGTCTGGGCGCCCTGGCCGAGCCAGTACTGCACGCGTTCCACATCCATCTTCACGCGGTCCTCGCTGTCCTTCGGCAGGAGCGGGTTGTAGCTGCCCAGCTTCTCGATGAAGCGGCCGTCACGGGGCATCCGCGAGTCGGCGGCCACGATGCGGTAGAAGGGGCGTTTCTTGCTGCCGCCACGGGCGAGCCTGATCTTCATTGCCATGTCGGTATCTCCTTTGACTTTCCTTGACTGGCGTTCCTGGTCGGAGGTGGGGCAAGCCCCACCCTACGATTTCGCCCGCTCGTGATGACGGATCACCTCGTCGATCACGAAGCGGAGGAATTTCTTGGCGAAGTCCGGGTCCAGATCGGCCTGGTCCGCCAGGTCTTCGAGCCGTTCGATCTGCGCGGCCTCGCGCGCGGGATCGGACGGCGGAAGCGCATGCGTGGCCTTGAGCCGACCGACGGCCTGGGTATGCTTGAACCGTTCGCCCAGCGTGTAGATCAGGATCGCGTCCAGCCGGTCGATGCTTTGGCGATGCTCTTTCAGCAGCTCGGCTGCGCGGGCCACGGGATCATCCGCCGGGGCAATGGTCGGTTCTGTCATGCGGTCATCTCCCGTAGGTCATGCATAGGCTTCCATCCCGCCGCCATCGCTGTCGAGCGCGTCCGGGCCGGGGTGGCGGTAGAGCATGTCGCGGCCCATCGCGACATTGTCATAGGTGCGCTCGTATCGCGCGCCCAGCCGCTCGGCCAGGGCGACAGAGCGGGCGTTGCCCGGCAGGATGTTCGAGGTGAGCGTGGTGAAGCCCAGGCCGTCGGGCGCATAGGCCCATTCGCGCGCCCTGAGCGCGGCCTCATAGGCGATCCCGCGGCCCTCGAACGGGGCGAAAACCAGCCAGCCCAACTCCGGCTCGGGCCAGCCCAGCGGGTTCCAGATGCCGCAGAGGCCGGCGGGGCGGCCTTCCTGTTTCAGTTCGATGGTGAAGTAGCCGTAGCCATGCAGGTGCCAGTGCCCGATATTGGAGGCGAACCAGCGCCAGGCGTCGGGCCGGGTCTCGGCGCCGCCGAAGCCCCAGGCGCGCGGCGCGTCGGCGAAGAACTCCGCCAGCGGATCGAAATCGCCCGGCTCGGGGCCGCGCAGGCGCAGGCGCTGCGCATCGAGCACCGGCGCGGGAGTGAGGGCACGCGCGCTCATGCGGCGCGGCCCGCCCGGGCCATGGCGCGCGCGGCACCGCCGGGATGCCTCCGGCGGGGATATTTCAGCCAAGAAGAAGCCGGGCGCGTCATCATTTCTTCTTTCCGAAGCCGGACAGGCCAGGGGGCAGGGCGCCGCCGCCGAGGCCGGGCAGCTTGCCGCCTCCCATGGCGCGGGCGGCCTCCTCGAGCGCCTTGGGATCCATCTGCGAGGGGTCCATGCCCGGGGGCATGCCGCCGCCGCCCTTGCCGAACATCCCGCCCAGCGCCTGCTTGAGCATGTTGCGCCCGCCCTTCTTGCCGAGCTTCTTCATCATGTCGGCCATCTGGCGGTGTTGCTTGAGCAGCCTGTTGAGATCCGCGACCTCGAGCCCGGCGCCGGCGGCGATGCGCTTCTTGCGGCTGGCCTGGAGGATCTGCGGGTTGGCACGTTCCTTCCTGGTCATGGAATCGATCAGCGCGACCTGGCGTTTCAGGATGGTGTCGTCGATGCCCGCATCGGCCATCTGCGACTTCATCTTTCCCATGCCGGGCATCATGCCCATGATGCCTTCCATGCCGCCCATCTTCTGCATCTGCTGAAGCTGGGCCTTGAGGTCGTTCATGTTGAACTGGCCCCTGGCCATGCGCTTCATCATGCGCTCGGCCTGCTCGGCCTCGATGGTTTCCTGCGCCTTCTCGACCAGCGCCACGATGTCGCCCATGCCGAGGATGCGGCCGGCGATGCGCTCGGGCTCGAAGGTCTCGAGCGCGTCCATCTTCTCGCCCAGGCCCACGAAGCGGATCGGCTTGCCGGTGACGGCGCGCATGGACAGGGCCGCGCCGCCGCGCCCGTCGCCATCCATCCGGGTGAGCACCACGCCGGTGACGCCGATCTTGTCGTCGAATTCCTCGGCCACCTCGACGGCGACCTGGCCGGTCAGCCCGTCCACGACCAGCAGGGTCTCGCGCGGATTGACGACATCGCGGACCTCTGCGGCCTGGGCGATCAGCTCGGCGTCGATATGCAGCCGGCCGGCGGTGTCGAGCATGTAGACATCATAGCCCCCCAGCGAGGCCTGGGTTCTGGCGCGCCTTGCGATCTGCACCGGGGTCTCGCCCTTGACGATGGGCAGCGTGTCCACCCCGATCTGGGCGCCGAGGATCTGCAGCTGTTCCATCGCGGCGGGGCGGTTCACGTCGAGCGATGCCATCAGCACCTTCTTGCCCTCGCGCTCGGACAGGCGCTTGGCGAGCTTGGCCGTGGTGGTGGTCTTGCCCGAACCCTGCAGGCCCACCATCAGGATGGGCGCGGGCGGATTGTCGATCTTGAGCTTGCCGGGATCCTCGTCGCCGCGCAGCACGTCCACCAGCGCATCATGGACGATCTTGACGACCTGCTGGCCCGGGGTGACCGATCTGGTGACCGCCTGGCCGGTGGCCTTGTCCTGCACCGCCTTGACGAAATCCCGCGCCACCGGCAGCGAGACATCGGCCTCGAGCAGCGCCACGCGCACCTCGCGCAGGGCGGTCTTCACATCCTCCTCGGACAGGGCGCCCTGCTTGGTCAGCCGGTCGAGGACGCCGGAGAGGCGTTCGGACAGATTTTCAAACATGGCCCCTGGCTCCTTCCAACCGTTGCGTCATGCGCCCCCAAGATGGGCAGGCGCGGCCCAAATGCCAATCGCCCCCGTGGGCGAAACCTCGCTGACGGGGGGCGATCCCGGACAGGGCCGGGGACCGGAAGCCTGACGCACTTCCGGATTTGGCAGGGTTGTTAGGCTGCGGGGCGATCCCTGTCAAGCCAGTCGTTGATCGCCCGCGAGATGCGCAGGTGATGGCTGCCGCTCGACCAGGCCTCCGACACGGGCAGGCGGTGCTCGCCGAAGACGAGTTCCACCCGGCTCATCTTCGTCGTGTTGCCCTGCTTGCCGCG
>JBKHDP010000162.1:0-6107 GCA_046541255.1 Paracoccaceae bacterium
CGGCCGCCCTCCAGCTCGAAACTGACCATGTTGCAGAACCGCCCGTCCAGCAGCGCGGCGGCCCGGGCATGGTCGGGGTGATCCTCCCGGCCCGGATAGAGCACCCGGCGCAGCCCGGCCATCCGCCCCAGCGCCTCGGCCAGCGCCGCGGCATTGGCCTCCGCCCGGTCGAAACGCAGCGCGAAAGTGGCCAGGCCGCGCTCGGCCAGCCAGCAATCGAACGGGCTCGCGGTCAGCCCCGCCGTCACCGCGAAGACCCGCATCCGCTCGGCCAGCGCCGCCTCCCGCGCGCCCACCCAGCCCAGCGTGGCATCGGAATGGCCGGCCAGCAACTTGGTCACCGAATGGATCACGATATCGGCGCCATGCGCGAAGGGGCGCAGCGCGCGCGGCGTGGTGAAGGTGTTGTCCACCACCAGCAGCACGCCGCGCGCGCGCGCCAGCGCCGCCAGCCCGTCGAGATCGGCCACCTGCAGCGTCGGGTTCGAGACCGCCTCCACCAGGATCATGCGCGTTTCGGGGCGCAGCGCGCGGGCCACCGCCTGGGCATCGCCCATGTCGGCAAGCGTCGTGGCGATCCCGAGCCGGGGCAGGTCCTCCGCCAGCATCCGCAGCGACCGCCCGTAAAGCCGGTCGCCCCCCACCACGTGATCGCCCGCCCGGCACAGCCCCAGCAGGGCCGCCGCCACCGCCGCCATCCCCGAGCCGGTCACGATCCCGTCGTCAACCCCTTCCATCGCCGCGATGCGCCGCGCCAGTGCCGCGGCATTGGGATGGCCCTCGCGGGCATAGGCAAAGCCCTCCGCGCGGCCCTCGTATTGCGCGTCCAGCGCATCCGGATCCTCGGCGGCATAGACCACCGAGGGCATGATCGGTGCGGCCACCGGCGCGCTCTCTCCGCCGCGCAGCGGTTCCGGTCGGATCAGGCTGGGTCTGGGATCGCGCATCGGGGTCCTTTCCGGGCGGTATCCGCCCCTTCTTCTTGGCAGAAATATCCTCGGGGGGTGAATTGGCCGAAGGCCAAGAGGGGGGCGGACAGCCCCCTGCCCCGCCCGCCGTCTCAGACCGGCTTCAGTCCGGCCCGGAACCGGCGCATGTTGGCCTGGTAGCCCTGGGCCGAACGGCGCAGCCCCTCGATGGCGGCGGCGTCCAGCGCGCGCACCACCTTTCCCGGCGCGCCCATCACCAGGCTGCCGTCGGGGATCTCCTTGCCCTCCGTGACCAGCGCGCCGGCGCCGATCAGGCAGTTGCGGCCGATCCTGGCCCCGTTCAGCACGATCGCGCCCATCCCGATCAGCGAGTTCTCCCCGATCACGCAGCCATGCAGCATCGCCTTGTGGCCCACGGTCACGCCCGGGCCGATGACCAGGGGATAGCCCATATCGGTGTGGCAGACGCAATTCTCCTGCACGTTCGAACCGGCCCCCACGGTGATCGTCTCGTTGTCGCCGCGCAGCGTGCAGCCGAACCAGACCGAGGCGCCCTGTTCCACCACCACCTTTCCGATCAGGTTGGCATCGGGGGCGATCCAGCTGTCCTCGGCGATCTGCGGCGCGTGGCCGTCCAGCGAATAGAGTGTCATTGGCGCTCCTCGAATTCGGCCTGCAGCTTGCGCACATGGCCGGTCAGGCCCGGCTGCTGGCTGCGGCGCAGGCGGGTGGCGGTGACGATGGTGCGCAGCCGGTCCTCGGTGCGGTCCAGGTCGTCATTGATCAGGACGAAATCGTAGCCGTCCCAATGGCTGATCTCGTCCCAGCTCTTCTGCATCCGCCGCGCGATGGTCTCGGCATCGTCCTTTGCGCGGCTTTCCAGCCGGCGGCGCAGTTCGGCGATCGAGGGCGGCAGCAGGAAGATCGACAGAGTGTGCTGTCCCAGCGCCGAGTTGCGGATCTGCTGCGCGCCCTGCCAGTCGATATCGAACAGCACGTCATGCCCCGCGTCGATGGCCTCCTGCACCGGCCCGCGCGGCGAGCCGTAGAAATTGCCGAAGACATGGGCATGTTCCAGCATCTCTCCCTGTGCCACCTGGTGCTTGAAGGCGGCTTCGGAGAGGAACCTGTAATCCTCGCCATCGACCTCGCCATCGCGCGGCGGGC
This sequence comes from Paracoccaceae bacterium, assembly GCA_046541255.1. Lineage (GTDB taxonomy): Bacteria > Pseudomonadota > Alphaproteobacteria > Rhodobacterales > Rhodobacteraceae > Rhodosalinus. Next base: position 2,097 of record JBKHDP010000162.1, read on the forward strand.
GCGTGGTGGCCGAGACCGAGAAGATGATCGAGCAATCCCAGTCGCGCAGCCGCCGCGCCAAGGTGGACTTGCCCGCGCCCGAGGGCGAGGACAGGATGACGAGCAGGCCGCGCCTTTGGTCGCTCATGCGCCTCACTCCACGTTCTGCGCCTGTTCGCGCATCTGGTCGATCACCGCCTTCAGCGCCAGCCCGACCCGGGTCAGCCCGGCATGGTTGGACTTGGCGCAGAGCGTGTTGGCCTCGCGGTTGAATTCCTGGGTCAGGAAATCCAGCTTGCGGCCCACCGTGCCGCCCTCGGCCAGCAGCGCGCGCGCCGCGGCAAGATGGGCGCGCAGCCGGTCCAGCTCTTCGGTGATGTCGGCCTTCATCGCGATCAGCGCCAGCTCCTGCGCGATCCGGGCCTCGTCGGCCTCGACATTGGCCAGCACCCGCGCCAGCCCGTCGCGCAGCGCGCGTTCGGCCCCCGCGGCACGTTCGGGCAGCAGTGCCTCGGCCTCGGTCACCAGCCGCTCCACCTCGTCGAGCTGGCCCGACAGGATCTCGGCCAGAGCCGCTCCCTCGTGTTCGCGCATCTCCAGGAAAGCCGCCAGCACCGGCTCGAACGCATCGATCAGCAGGGCGCGCAGCGCCTCCTGGCCCTCTTCGGGCGGGGCGGTGTCGATCACGCCGCGCAGCCCCAGCAGATCGGCCGCGGTGGCGGGGGCCAGCGTCACGCCGCGTACCATGGCCTCGGCCTCGGCGCGGCCCAGAGCGTCGAGCGCGGCGCCCAGAGCGGCCTCGTTCAGGCGCAACCCGCCGCGCGCCTCCTCGCGCGTCACGCGCAGCGACAGCGTGACATTGCCGCGTTGCACCGCCTTGCTCAGCCGCGCGCGCAACATCGGTTCCAGACCCTCGATCCAGTCGGGCAGGCGCAACCGCAGGTCCAGCCCGCGCCCGTTGACGCTGCGCAGGTCGAAGGCCCAATCATGGCCCGCGCCCTCGCCGCGTGCTGCCGCGAACCCCGTCATCGATCGTATCACTGCCGGTCTCCCGCCGCTTTGCCCCCGGCAGGTAAGGCATTTCCGCCTGGGGGGGCAAGCCCCGCCGGGCCGGCATCGCATCGAAGCCCTGCCGGAGGGCCTGCGCCGGAGTTAACCGAGCGCGCCGATTTTTGACCAATTTGTCGGCATTCCGTGGCATATTCATGTTCGGGTAACCCTTGTGAACGTATCCTTTACGGGCAGGCGCCGTGGGATGGTCTTCAGGGGTAAGGGCATTCGAGCGAGGAAAGATCATGGCGGACGAGCTGACACGCGACGGCACGGTGGTTTCCATCTCGCAGGCCATGCAGGCGCGGCGTTTCGCGGCGCCGCGGCGCGTCGAGGCCTATTGGCATGCGCTGAGGATCGGCCGAACGCTGCCCAGGCGCGGCGATATCGATCCGCGCGGCATCGAGGACGCGCTGGAATATGCCTTCATCGCGGAGCGGATCGCGCCGGGCCATGCACGGCTGCGGGTTGCGGGCATGCATCTTTCGGACCTGGTGGGGATGGAGGCGCGGGGCATGCCGCTTTCCACTCTGATCGCGGCGCAGGGCCGGCGCGCCTTTGCCGAGACGCTGGAAAAGGTCTTCGCGCAGCCTGCCATCGCCCGGCTTTCGCTCAGAGCACAGGCTGGCTTCGGCCGGCCGGACCTGGAGGGGCAGATGCTCTTGCTGCCGCTGCGCAGCGAGTCCGGCGAAGTGTCTCGCGTGCTGGGCTGTCTCGAAACGCTGGGGCGGATGGGCCGGGCGCCGCGACGGTTCACGCCGAGCGATATCTCCGTGGCGCCGCTTGCCGCCGATCCGGCCAGCGGCGCTGCGCCGGCGGACGGCCCGAAAGCCCCTGCCCCTACCCCGGATCGCGGCTTTGCCGAATCGCCCCGCCGCCTTGCCGGTGCCCCGCCGCGCCGTGCGGCCCATCTGCGGCTGATCAAGACCGACGGCGAGACCTGAACCGGGGCAGGCAGGCCGGCACGCAGCCGCCTCAGCCCACGGCGCTGCGCGCCTCGGCCTGCCGAGCCGTCAACTCTTCGGAGACCAGGAAGGCCAGTTCCAGCGACTGGCTGGCGTTGAGCCGCGGATCGCAGGCGGTGTGGTAGCGGTGCGACAGGTCCGAATCCGTCACCGCGTGCACGCCGCCGGTGCATTCCGTCACATCCTGCCCGGTCATCTCGAAATGCACCCCGCCGGGGATCGTGCCTTCGGCCTTGTGGACCGCAAAGAACTCCTGCACCTCGCGCAGGATGGCGTCGAAGGGCCGGGTCTTGTAGCCGGTCGAGGACTTTATGACATTGCCATGCATCGGGTCGCAGACCCACAGCACCTCGGCGCCCTCTTCCTCCACCGCGCGGATCAGGCGTGGCAGGTGTTCGGCCACCTTGCCGGCGCCGAACCGGGCGATCAGGGTCAGCCGGCCGGGCTCGTTCTGCGGGTTCAGCTTTTCCAGCAGCACCTTGAGATCGTCCGTCGTCATGCTGGGGCCGCATTTCAGGCCCACAGGGTTCAGCACGCCGCGCGCGAATTCCACATGCGCGCCGTCGGGCTGGCGGGTGCGGTCGCCGATCCAGATCATGTGGCCGGAGCCGGCGAGCCACTTGCCCGAGGTGGAATCGAGCCGGCACAGGGCCTCTTCGTATTCCAGCAGAAGCGCCTCGTGGCTGGTGTAGAACTCGACCGTCTGGAGCGTGTGCGCCTGTTCCGAATCGACCCCCGCCGCGCGCATGAAATCCAGAGTGTCGCTGATGCGGCTGGCCATCTCGCGATATTTCGCGGCCTTCTCGCCCTCGGTGAAGCCCAGCGTCCACTGGTGCACCTGGTGCACGTCGGCATAGCCGCCCGTGGAGAAGGCGCGCAGCAGATTCAGCGTGGCCGCGGCCTGGGTATAGGCCTGCAGCATCCGCGACGGATCGGGGATGCGGGCCTCGGGAGTGAAGGCCAGCTCGTTGATGATGTCGCCGCGGTAGGAGGGCAGTTCCACCCCGTCGATCACCTCTGTCGGCGCGGACCGCGGCTTGGCGAACTGGCCGGCCATGCGGCCCACCTTCACCACCGGCACCTTCGCGGCATAGGTCAGGACCACCGCCATCTGCAGCATCACCTTGAAGGTGTCACGGATCAGATCGGCGCTGAACTGGTCGAAACTCTCGGCGCAGTCGCCGCCCTGCAGCAGGAAGGCCTCGCCGCGCGCGGCCGCGCCCAGATGCGCCTTCAACCTGCGGGCCTCGCCGGCGAAAACCAGCGGCGGGTACTTGGCAAGCTGCGTCTCGACGGCCTGCAGCGCGGCCGGATCGGTATAGTCCGGCATCTGGATTCGCGGCTTGCTGCGCCAGTCGGTCTTGTGCCAATCGCCCATCTGTCGTCTCCGCTGTGCTGTACAAGCGCCGGTGGTTATACATATCCCCCCCACGCGAGGCCATAGCCGAATCGCCGGGCCGCTCTTGACGCGCGCGGGGCATCGGGGCCAACTGACATCTTGTGAACGACACGCGATGTCGAAAAGATGCTCCCCCGTAAGGATGGCCATGATCACGCCACGCCCGACAATCGTCGAAGTCCCTGCGCCGCCCGAAAAACCGCGGCGTTTCGTCTTCGTGCTGCTCGACCAGTTTTCGCTGCATTGCTTCTCTTCCGCGCTGGACAGCCTGCGCATCGCCAACCGGATGTCGAACCGCGCGCTCTATTCCTGGCGGCTGATCGGCGAGGGAGGCGAAAGCGTGACCTGCTCGGCCGGCGTGACCTTCCAGCTGGACGGCGATCTCGACGAGCTGCAGCGCGATGACACGATGCTGATTTGCGGCGGGATGGATGTGCGCGCGGCCACCACCAGGCGGCTGCTGGGCTGGCTGCGGCGCGAGGCGCGCAAGGGGCTGAAGGTGGGCGGGCTCTGCACTGCCAGCTTCACCATGGCCCAGGCCGGCCTGCCGGACGGCAAGCGCGCCACGATCCATTGGGAGAACCAGGACAGCTTTGCCGAGGAGTTCGACGAGGTGAC
>JBKHDP010000163.1:0-6078 GCA_046541255.1 Paracoccaceae bacterium
ATCGCCATCGAGGGCGCGTAGCCCTTCCTGATCATGTTGGGCAGCAGGGTCGATCCGAGCATCGCCGTGTTGGCGATGGTCGAGCCCGACAGCGCGGCGAAGATCGTGCCGCCGAATACCGTGACCACCGACAGCCGTCCGGGGATGCGCGTGACCACCCGTTCCACGGCATCGATCGCGCGATGCGCCACGCCGGTCTGGAACAGGATCTCGCCCATCAGGATGAAGAGCGGGATCGGCGCGAGCTGGAAATTCGTCAGCCCGTCGGCGGCGTTGCGGGCCAGCTGCATCACGCCGCGTTCGCCGCCCAGCACCTCCCAGGCGCCCAGCAGGGTGACGGCGAGAAAGGCGAAGGCGACAGGCAGGCCGATCAGCAGAAGCACGCCGAGGCCACCCATCATCAGGGCCAGGAAAAGGGGCCATTCCATCGTTCAGAGCCCCGCCATGTCGTGCGACAGCCGCGGGTGCAGCGCCTGTCGCAGGAATTCGATGCAGATCAGCACGAAGCCCACCGGCGCGGCCGACAGGGCCCACCATTCGGGAATCACGAAGGCGGTGCGGATCATCGACCCGCGTTCGGCCGATTGCAGCGCCGCCTCGGTCGCGTACCACAGGAAGGCGGCCGAGACGACGAAACCCAGTAGCGCGACAAGGCGCGCCAGCGGCCGCGCCACCGCCGTCGGCAGCGAGGCGGTCACCAGGTCGACGGTGACATGGGCCTGTTTCCACAGCACCCAGGGGGCGGCGAGGAAAGTGGCGGCCAGAAGGCCGTATTCCACCGCGTCGAGCAGGCCGCGGATCGAACCGCTCCCGGTGTTGCGCAGGATCACGTTGAGGCAGATCGCCAGCGCGACGAACACGATGATCACGCCGGCGATGCCGGCGCAGAATTTCAGGATCGCGTCGAACGCGGCATTGAAGGAAGACATGGATCGGTCCCCGGGCCGGGGCCGGGGCGACGCGCGGCCGCCCCGACGGTGGTTTGGATCAGTCGACGAGGCAGGCCTTGAGCTCGGCCGCCTTCTCGGGGTCGATCTCCTCGATGGCGGCCCAGCCGGCGTCCTGCGCGGTGGCCAGCCAGCTTTCGGCAGTATCGCCCTCGAAGCGGATCACCTCGATCCCGGCCTCTTCCTGGCGCGCGGCTTCCTCCGCGTTGATGTCGAGATTCTCGGCGTTCTGCGCCTCGGTCCAGAGCGCGGCCTCTTCGAGCACGGCCTTCGCCTCGTCGGACAGCTCGTTCCAGCGGTCGAGATTGACGAGGAAGTTCACGTCCACCTGGTAGAAGCCGGGATCGACGCGGTATTCCGTCTGTTCGTCCCAGCCCAGGTCCATGACACCCTGCACGGGCCAGCCATAGCCGTCGATGCTGCCGCGTTCGAGCGCGGTATAGACCTCGCCCGGCGCGGTCTGCACCGGCGTGGCGCCCAGCCTTTCGAACATGGCCCGGTAGACCGGCGTCACCCGCAGCGTCAGCCCCGACAGGTCGGTGTCCTCGATCGGCCGGGTCAGGTAGAGATGGAACTGGATGTTGTCACCCGTGCGGGCGAGATATTTCACGTTCATCTGGTCCTGGTGCAACTCGTCGACCAGCTCGAAACAGCCGTTCTCGCGCTGGTCCTGGATCGTGTTGGTGGCAAGGTGAAGCGCGTCGCCCAGCGGCACGAGATTGGTGTAGAACGCGGTGGTGTTGTTGGCGATGTCCACCACGCCGGCGGATACGGCGTTGCCCAGCTCGAAGGTCGGCACGGCCTCGGGGCCGCCCACATAGTTGATCTGGACCACACCCTTGCCGGTTTCGTTCACGCGCTCGACGAAAGCCTCGAACGGGCGCGAGAAGGTGGTGCCACTGGCGAAGGCGGTGACGCCGCGCAGCGTGACCTCCTCGGCAAGGGCCGGGGTGGCGAGGGCCGTGAGCATGGCGGCGGTGGCTAGATTTTTCATCTCTCTCTCCCTGGATGACGCGGTTCCGGCTGCGGATTCGCGAATTTGTTTTACACTTGAAATACAAGCACACGACGCGTTTTCGAACAAGCCTTGCGGCACCGGCTCAGGCGTCCTTGAGCCAATGGGCGTCAAGCTCGGGCAGCGGAATCGCGGCCTTGAGCTCGGCGGTGTAGGGGTGTTCGGGCGCGTCGAAGACGCGGCCCGTCTCGCCCTGTTCCACGATCTGTCCCGCCCGCATCACCACCACCTTGCGACACAATCGGCGGATCACCGACAGGTCGTGGCTGATGAAGGCCATGGTCAGGTTCATGTCGGCCACCAGCTCTTCCAGCAGCGCGATGATCTGAGCCTGGGTCGACACGTCGAGCCCCGACACGATCTCGTCGGCCAGGATGAAGCGCGGCGAAAGCGCGATGGCGCGCGCGATGCCCACGCGCTGGCGCTGCCCGCCGGAGAGCTGATGCGGATAGCGATCGGCGAAGGCGCGGCCCAGATGCACCCGGTCCAGCACCTCCAGCGCGCGGGTCTCGGCATCCTCCACCCCGTTCACCCGCATCGGTCCGGCGAGAATCCGGCCGATCCGGTGGCGCGGGTTGAGCGAGGACATCGGGTCCTGGAAGATCATCTGCAGATCACGGCGGAACGGTTTCAGCCCGGCCGCGTCGAGATGGGTGATGTCGGTGCCGGCGAAGCGGATGCTGCCACCGGTGGGTTCCAGCAGCCGGATCAGGCAGCGGCCCAGCGTGGACTTGCCCGAGCCGCTTTCGCCCACGATGCCGGTGACCTGGCCCGCCGGCAGATCGAGATCGAGCCCCTTGAGGATATGCACCCGGGGCGCTGCCCCGAAGAGCGGCTTGGCGTTGAGATCGGGCAGCGACAGATGCAGCCCGCGCACTTCGATGAGCGGATCAGCCATTGCGGGACTCCAGCGCGGCATCCTCGGCCGCGATCTGGCGGCGCAACCCGTCGATCACCGCCTGCGGAACGGGCAGGAGCGATTCGTCGGGCCGGTCATAGCGCGGCGTCGCGGCGATCAGCGCGTGGGCGTAGGGGTGCGGCGCCTGGCCCGAGAAGAACGCCTCCACCGGTCCCTGCGCCACCACCTTGCCCTGGAACAGCACCGAGACCGACTGGCAGATCTTGGCGACCACGCCCATGTCATGGGTGACGAACAGCAGCGCCGTGCCGTGGCGGGCCTGCATCTCGGCGATCAGCTTCAGGATCTGGCGCTGCACGGTCACGTCCAGCGCGGTGGTGCATTCGTCGGCGATGATCAGTTCGGGCTCGGCGGCAAAGGCCGCGGCGATCAGGATGCGTTGCCGCATCCCCCCGGACAGCTCGTGCGGATAGGCCCGCAGCACGCGGTCCGGGTCGCGGATGGCGACCTCGTCGAGCAATTCCTTCGCGCGCGTCTCGGCGCGGGCGCGCTCCCATCCGAGGATATGGATCAGCCGGTCCGTGATCTGCCCGCCGATGCGGCGGCAGGGGTTGAGCGCGGTCAACGGATCCTGCGGGATGATGGCGCAGCGTTCGGCCACCATCTTGCGCCGCCCGCCGGGCGACAGCGCGTCCAGATCGGTGCCATGCAGCCGGATATGCCCGCCCGTCTGCTTCACGGCAGGCGGCAGCAGCCCGGCGATGGCCTTGCCGATCATGCTCTTGCCGGCGCCGCTTTCGCCCACCAGCCCGTGCACCTCGCCGGCGGGCACGTTCAGCGACACCTCGCGCAGCAGGCGCGGGCCGGTGCGGCCGATCCGGGCGGTCAGGCGGTCGATCTCCAGCAGGTCGGTCATCGGAGCACCGGATCGAGGCGGTCCTTCAGCCCCTCGCCGAACTGGCTGAAGCTGAGGACGGTCAGGAACAGCGCGATCATCGGGAAGACCAGCACCCAGGACGCGAAATGGATCTGGCTGCGGCCCTCGGCGATCATGCCGCCCCAGGTGGGATCGTCGGAGGCGATCGACAGGTTCACGAAGCTCAGGATCGCCTCGACGATCACCGCGATACCCATCTCCAGGCTCAGCAGCACGCCGATGGTGGGCAGCACGTTGGGCAGCACCTCGCGGGCGAGAATGCCCAGCCGCGACCGGCCTACCACCAATGCGCTGTCCACGTAATCCATCCGGGCCTGGGCCAGCGTTTCGGCGCGCACGACGCGGGCAAAGCGGGTCCAGTCGATCACCGCGATGGCGATCACCACGGAATGCAGCCCGGTGCCCAGCACCGCCACCAGCAGGATGGCGAAGAGCACGGGCGGAAAGCTCATCCAGATGTCCACGATCCGGCCGATCACCCGGTCGGTCCAGCCGCCCATGTAGCCCGCCAGAAGCCCGAGAGCCGAGCCGATCAGACAGGCCGCGCCGCCGGCCAGCACCGCCACGATCAGCGCGATCCGCGCCCCGTGGATCATCCGGCTGAGCACGTCGCGGCCCAGGCTGTCGGTGCCCAGGTAATAGCCGGGCTCGGCGCCCTCCACCCAGGCCGGGGGGAGGCGTTCCAGGAAGAGGTCCTGCGCCAGCGGATCCTGCGGCGCGATCAGCGGTGCGAACAGCGCCGCCAGCACCACCACGGCCAGCCAGCCGCCCGACAGCCAGAGCCGCCAGTTGATGCGCCGCGGATCAGCCATGCCGCAGCCTCGGGTTCAGCGCGGCATAGGCCAGATCCACCGCGAGATTGATCAGGATGAACAGCACCGAGAAGATCAGCACGATGCCCTGGATCAGCGGCAGGTCGCGGTTGATGACCGCGTCGATGGCCAGGTTGCCCAGGCCTTCGTAGGAGAACAGCTTTTCCACGATCACCGTGCCGCCGATCAGGAAGGTGAACTGCACGCCGACCAGCGTCAGCGTCGGCAGCATCGCGTTGCGCAGCGCCTCGCGCCAGATCACCGCGAATTCGGAAAAGCCCTTGGCGCGCGACAGCATCACGTAATCCAGCCCCATTATCTCTTTCAGCGATTGCTTGAGCACCTGCGCGATCACCGCCGAAAGCGGCAGCGCCAGGGCCAGCGCGGGCAGGGTCATGTGGGTGACAAGGTCTCCGAACACCCGGAAATCGAGCCGCAGAAGCGATTCGAAGAGCAGGAAACGGGTCGCATAGTCGGGATCGAGAGAGGGCGAGATCCGCCCCGAGATCGGGAATAGCGGAAGCGCCACCCCCAGCAACAGGATGAAGATCAGCCCCCAGAGGAAATCCGGGATCGACAGGGTCATCCCGTTCCACAGATCCACCGCGGCCTCGGTGCGGCCGGCGCGGCGGCGGGTGCCGAAAATGGCCAGCGCCACGCCCAGCAATGTGGCGACCACCAGCGCGGCGAAGGCCAGCTCCAGCGTGGCGGGCAGCCGGCCCAGCACGATGCCCAGCACGTCCTGGCGCAGCGAGATGGATGTGCCGAAATCGCCCTGCACGACGCCCGCCAGCCAGATCAGGAACTGCTGGATGATGGACTTGTCCAGCCCGTAGAGCGACCGCAGCCGCTCGATATCGGCATCGGTCGCGCCGGGAGGCAGCATCATGGCGATCGGGTCGCCCGGCGCCACGCGGATCACCACGAAGACCACGACGGCCACGCCGAAAAGCGTGACGATCATGCTCGCCAGCCGGATGGAGAGTGCGCGCAGGGTCATGTCTGTCCGGGAAAGAGATCAGGGACGGGGCCGGCAGCGCCGGCCCCGCTCGCCGGGATCAGGCGCGTTTCACGCGATGCGGGTGAAGGGCCCCCGAGACATGCGGCTCGACCACCAGCCCCTCGGCATGGATGATGGGCTGGACATACTGGATCAGCGGGATCACCAGCCCGTCCTCGGCGATCTTGCGATCCACCGCCTTGAAGCCCTCGATCCGCTTCTCCTCGTCGGCCTCGGCCCAGAGCGGACCGATCATGTCGATCATCTCCTGCCCGTCCCAGACCGAATGCGGCGAGGGGCCGAACATGGCGAAGCCGGTCGAGGTCGCCGGATCGGCCACCGCGTTGCCCCAGTTGTAGAAGGCGGCCGGGGCCAGCTTGTCGGCGGCGCGCAGCTCAAAATGCTTGGCGATCTCGTAGACTTCGATTTCGGCCTCGATGCCCACGCGACGCCACAGGCCGACGATGGCCTGGATCATCTCGTAATCCTTGGGCTTGAAGCCGCGGGT
>JBKHDP010000164.1:0-6030 GCA_046541255.1 Paracoccaceae bacterium
CTGAAAAATCACGGACCCTTCCGGATCACGGATATCCTCCATCGCAGAACGGCCCGGGCGGCTTTTCCGGCTGTCGAGAAGACCCCTGCGGAGAGGGCCGCAGACCGATGACGGGCGGGCGGCACCGTCCCACAAACCCGCGCCGCCCCCGGCGTCGCGCATGCGGAAATCCTTTCGCCTGTTTCATCGGATCGTCACAGAGCTTGCCTAAGGACGGGCGCGCATTGCCTGCCGGTCCCTGCCGACGGGCCCGCCGAGAGGAACCCCTTCATGCCCTTGACGAAACTTTCCGCAACCGCCGCCATCGTGCTGGGCCTGGCCGCCCTGCCCGCGCTCGCCCAGTCCGGCAGCGAGATCTCGATCGGCCTGCAACAGGAGCCGACCAGCCTCGACCCGACGGCCGATGCGACCGCCTCGATCGACGGGATGCTGGCGCAGAACGTCTACGAATCGCTGGCCATCGTCACCGAGCAGGGCGAGGTCCGGCCCAACCTGGCCAGCGGCTGGGAAATCTCCGAGGACGGGCTGACCTACACCTTCCGACTGCGCGAGGGTGTCACCTTCCATGATGGCACCGGGTTCGACGCCGAGGACGTGAAGTTCAGCTTCGACCGCGCCATGGCCGAGGACAGCGTGAACCCCTCGAAAGGCATCTTCGAGCCGATCGAGCGCGTCACCGTGATCGACCCGCTGACCGTCGAGATCACCCTGAGCCGCCCGGACGGGTTCTTCCTGTTCAACCTCGCGCAGGGCGACGCCTCGATCGTCGCCCCCGAGAGCGTGGAGACGAACGCCACCGCGCCGGTTGGCACCGGTCCGTTCCGCTTCGAGGGCTGGACCCGGGGCGACCGGCTGACCCTGGCCAGGAACCCCGACTGGCGCGATGCCGACAACGTGGCGATGGAGCGCGTCGCCTTCCGCTTCATCTCGGAGCCGGCCGCGGCGGCGACGGCCCTGCTCGCCGACGAGATCGACGCCTTCCCCGGATTTCCGGCGCCGGAACTCCTGCCCCAGTTCGAGGCCGATCCGCGCTTCCGCGTGGAGCAGGGCTCGACCGAGGGCGAGGTGATCCTGGCCATGAACAATTCGCGCGCCCCGCTGTCGGATCGCGCGGTGCGCCGCGCGGTCAGCCATGCGCTCGACCGGACCGAGATCATCGAGGGGGCCATGTATGGCCGGGCCGAGCCCATCGGCAGCTTCTTCCCGCCGCATCACGTCTCCCATGTCGACCTGACCGGCACCTATCCGCATGATATCGACCAGGCGAAGGCGCTTCTGGAAGAGGCCGGTGTCGCCGAGGGCACCGAGCTGGTGCTGCGGGTGCCGCCCTTCCCCTATGCCACCCGCTCGGGCGAGATCGTGCAGGCGCAGCTCGCCAAGGCCGGGCTGGAGGTCAAGCTGGAGAACGTGGAATGGGGGTTCTGGCTGGACGAGGTCTATAGCAAGCTCAACTACGACATGACCATCATCGCCCATACCTCGCCCAACGACCTGAGCAATTTCTCGCGCGGGCCAGACTATTTCTACGGCTACTCCAACCCCGAGTTCGACGCGCTGTGGGAGGAAATCCGCAGCGAGGCCGATGCGGACCGGCGCGATGCGCTGCTGAAGGACGCGCAGCGTTTTCTCGCCGAGGACGCGGTGCACGGTTTCCTGTTCCAGCTTCCCAAGCTCGGCATCTATCGCAACGAGCTGTCCGGCTTCTGGGCTTCCTCACCGGTGCTCTACCAGCCGCTCGCGGGGGTGACGTGGACGAACTGAACCCTTCGCGGGGGCGGCGCGCCGCCCCCGCGCACCGGCGATGACCTATTTCCTGCTCCGCCGGACGGCGGGTTTCGTGATGACCCTGTTGTCGGTCTCGGTGGTGGTGTTCTTCGTGATGAACCTGCTGCCCGGCGATCCTTCGCTGGTGATCCTGGGCATCGATTCCTCCGAGGAGGCCCGCGCCGCGCTGCGCGCGCAGCTGGGCCTCGATGCGCCGCCCTGGATCCGTTATCTCGAATGGGTCGGCGGCGCCCTGCGCGGGGATTTCGGCACCAGCTACGCGTTCCGGGTGCCGGTGTCCGAGCTGATCCTGGAACGGATGCCCATGACGCTGGCGCTGACGCTGATCGCCACGGTTCTGACCGTGGCGCTGGCGCTCGTTCTCGGTGTCTTCGCGGCCGCCAATCACCGCAAGGCGGGCGACTGGGGGGTGATGGTGATCTCGCAGCTGGGCATCGCGATCCCCGCCTTCTGGCTGGCGATCCTGCTGGTGATCGTCTTCGCCGTGCAGCTGCGCTGGCTGCCGCCGGGCGGCTTTCCCGGCTGGTCCGATCCCGGCACGGCATTCCGTGCGCTGATCCTGCCGGCCACGGCGCTGGCCGTGGTGCAGGCGGCGGTGCTCGCCCGTGTCACCCGTTCTTCCGTGCTGGAGGTGATGCGCCAGGATTTCGTGCGCACCGCCACCGCCGCGGGGCTCGGGCGGCACCGGGTGATGTGGGGGCATGTCCTGCCCAATGCGCTGATCCCGGTGGTGACGATCGTGGGCATGCAGGTCGCAAACCTGGTCACCGGCACCATCGTGATCGAGAATGTCTTCTACCTGCCCGGGTTGGGACGGCTGGTGTTCCAGTCCATCGCCAATCGTGACCTGGTCACGGTTCAGGCGCTGGTGATGCTGTTCGCCGCCATCGTGGTCACCGCGAATTTCATCGTCGACCTGCTCTATCTCGTGATCGATCCGCGGCTGCGGGGGCGCGTGGGATGACCCGGCTTCCGGTGAACCTGCTCCTCGGTGGGCTGCTGGTCGCGCTGGTGCTGGCCGCGGCGCTGGTCTCGCTGATCTGGACCCCGCACGATCCCACCGCCATTGCCGTGGCCCAGCGCTTCCAGCCGCCTTCGGCCACGCATTGGCTTGGCACCGACCAGCTTGGCCGCGACGTGGTTTCTCAACTGATGGCCGGGGCGCGGGTCTCGGTCACGGTGGCCTTCGTCGCCGTGCTGCTGGGTGGCGGTCTGGGCGTGGCGCTGGGGCTGCTGGCGGCCGGCGCGGGCGGATTCGTCGAGGACGCCATCATGCGGATGGCCGATTTCAGCTTTGCCTTTCCGGCGCTGCTCTTTGCCATCATGCTGGCTGCGGTGTTCGGGCCGTCGCTCACCAACGCGGTGATTGCCATCGCCTTCATCAACGTGCCGATCTTCGCCCGGGTCGCGCGCGCGGCGGCGCACCAGGTCTGGACCCGCGGCTACGTTCTGGCCGCGCGTGCGGCGGCACGCGGGCCGGTCTCGATCACGCTGGACCATGTGCTGCCCAACATCGCGGCCGCGATCACCGTGCAGCTGACCATCGAGTTCGCGGTCGGCGTCCTGGCCGAGGCGGCGCTGAGCTATCTGGGCCTTGGCGTGCAGCCGCCCACGCCCTCCTGGGGGCGGATGCTGGCCGAGGCGCAGACGCTGCTGTTCAGCGCGCCGCACCTGGCGATCTATCCGGGCCTGTGCATCATGGTGGCCGTGCTGGGGTTCAACCTGCTGGGCGACGGGTTGCGCGACCTGACCGACCCGCGCCTTCGGAGGCGGCGCTGATGCTGCGCGTCGAAGGGCTGAACGTGACCTTCCCCGAGGGACAGGCGGTGCGCGGCGCCGGGCTGGTACTGGCCCCGGGCGATCGGCTCGGCATCGTCGGCGAAAGCGGTTCGGGCAAGACCCTGCTGGGGCTTTCGCTGCTCGGCATGGCGCCCGAGGCCGCGCAGGTCTCCGGCTCCATCCGGCTGGAGGACGCAGAGCTGGTAAGCGCCTCTGAACGCCAGTTGCGCCGCCTGCGCGGGCGCCGGGTGGCGATGGTGTTCCAGGAGCCGCTTTCGGCGCTCAATCCGCTGCGGCGGGTGGGCGACCTGATCGGCGAGCCGCTCCGGGTGCATCTTCGCCTGTCGCGCCGCGCCGCCCGCGCCCGCGCGCTGGAGCTGCTGGAGGAGGTGGGCCTGCCCGAGCCGGAGGCCCGGCTGCGCCAGTTCCCGCACGAACTGTCCGGCGGGCAACGGCAACGGGTGATGATCGCGCTGGCGCTGGCCTGCGACCCGGTGCTGCTGATCGCCGACGAGCCCACCACCGCGCTGGATGCCGCAGTGGCGGTGCGCATCCTCGACCTGCTGGCGCGGCTGTCGGAGAAGCGCGGGATGGGCCTGATCCTGATCTCGCACGACCTGACGGCCATCGCCCGGGTCACCTCGCGGCTGGCGGTGATGTATGGCGGCGACATCGTCGAGGCAGGGCCGACCGCCGCCCTTCTGGAGGATCCGCAGCATCCTTACACGAAGGGGCTGATCGCCGCCCGCCCGCGGCTGGACCCCGATCGCGACCGCCGCCGCCCGCTGGCCACGATCCCAGGCAGCGTTCCGCCGCTGGGCCAGCTGCCACAAGGCTGCCGCTTCGCCGGCCGCTGCACGGTGGAGCTGGGACATTGTTCGCGCAGCCGGCCCGAATTGGTCGCGGTGAAGCGCGGAGGCGCGGCCGCCTGCCTGCATCTGGAGGCCGAGCCGTGAGCCTGCTGTCCATCGACTCGGTCGCCCGCAGCTACCGCCTGCCGCGTCGCCGCCTGCTGTCGCCGGCCCCGAAGCTGCGGGCGGTGGACGGGATCAGCCTGTCGCTGGCGCGCGGCGAGGTTCTGGGGATCGTCGGGGAAAGCGGCTCGGGCAAGTCCACGCTGGCGCGGCTGATCATGGGATTCGAGCGGCCCGACGCGGGTGCGGTGCAGTTCGACGGGCATGACCTCGCCACCCTGCCACGGGCCGCGCTGCGCGCCCTGCGGCCGCGCCTGCAAATGGTTTTCCAGGATCCGTTCGACTCGCTCGATCCGCGCCGCCCGGTGGGCTGGTCGGTGGCCGAGCCGCTGCTCCAGGACCGGCGCCTGGACGGCGAGGCCCGCCGCGCCCGTGCCGCCGACATGCTGGAGCGGGTGCGCCTGTCGCAAGCCGACATGGAAAAGTATCCGCACGAGTTCTCGGGCGGACAACGCCAGCGCATCGCGATCGCCCGCGCGCTCGTCACCGATCCGGCGCTTCTGGTGGCCGATGAGCCGGTGGCGGCGCTCGATGTCTCGGTGCAGGCCCATGTGCTGAACCTGCTATCCGAACTGCAGGCCAGGCTGGGGGTGGCGATGATCTTCATCAGCCACGATCTGGCCGTGGTCGCCTCGATCGCTGACCGGATCGCGGTGATGCAGCGCGGCCGCATCGTCGAGGAAGGCCCGGTACGGCAGATCCTGACCGCGCCGCGCGCCGCGTATACCCGAACCCTGTTCGCCCACGCCTGAGAGAGAGAGCGAGAGAAATCCATGAGTGTCCAATTCCTGCACCTTACAGACCTGCACCTGCGCGACCCGGAGGACGAGGCGGCGCTGGGGGACGACGCGCCTTCGGCGCGGCTGCGCGGGATCCTGGCCCGTGCGGCCGGGCTGCGGCCGGCGCCCGCCTTCCTGGCCATCACCGGCGATCTGACCAATGACGGCGCGCCCGGCGCCTACCGCCTGCTGGCCGAGATCCTCGAAGGCACCGAACTGCCGGTTTTCCTGACTCTGGGAAATCACGACGACCGCGACGCCTTCCGAGATGTCTTCGGCGGGGCAACCGGCCCCGCCTTCCGGGACGAGGCGATCGCCGGGCTGCATGTCATCGCGCTGGATACGCTGGTGCCCGGGCGCACCGGCGGCGCGCTGTCGGACGCGGCGCTGGCGGCGCTGGACGGGGCGCTGGCGCGCCATGCCGATCTGCCCAAGCTGGTGCTTCTGCATCACCCCCCGCGCGCGCCCTGGCAATCGGACAACGCATGGGACGCGTTGACCGGCGCCGCCACCGAGGCGCTGGCCGCGCGGCTGGGCGGGCACAGCGTGGCGGGTCTGCTCGCAGGCCATGTGCATCACGACGGGATGCGTATTTGGCAGGGCGCGCCGCTGGTGCTGAATACCGGCCTTTCGGACAGGATCGACCCGACCGACTTGACCGAGCTGCATGTCTATCCGGGCGCCAGCTACGGGCTCTGCCGCTGGGCCCCGGA
>JBKHDP010000165.1:0-6019 GCA_046541255.1 Paracoccaceae bacterium
TCGGCATCTTCGCGGTGATGGTCACGGAACTGTCGCTGGTCACGCCGCCGGTGGGGCTGAACCTGTTCGTGATAAAATCGGTGGTGTCGGATCTGCCGATGGGCAAGATCTATCGCGGGATCATCCCTTTCGTGCTGGCCGACCTGTTGCGGATCCTGTTGCTTATCGCCTTCCCCGCGATCGCGCTGTTCCTGCCCGCGACTGCCGGCTAGGCGGGCAACCCCCTGCTCAGCCGGGGCACGGCGTGGCGCCAGAAGCGGTGCATCATCAGGATTCCGGCCGAGGCCAGGCCGACGCAGAGCCCCAGCCAGACGCCCGCACCGCCCCATCCCAGCACGAAGGCCAGGAAGTAGGCCGCCGGCATCCCGACCGCCCAGTAGCTCAGCGCGGCATGGACCATCGGCACCGCCGTGTCCTGCACCCCACGCAACAGGCCCAGCGCCATCACCTGCGCGCCATCGACCAGCTGGAACAGCGCGGCAATGGCCAGCAGCGTGGCCCCGGTGGCCAGGATGGCGGCGCGCTGCGGCTCGTCCGGGGAGAGGAACAGCGCATATAGCGGGCCCGGCAGGCTGAGCAGCAGCACGATCGTGGCCAGCGCCCAGGCCAGGCTCAGCGTGATCGCGGCCAGCCCGCCGCGCACCAGTTCGTCGGTATCGCCCCGGCCGAAGGCAGCACCCGCGCGGATGGTGGCGGCGTTCGACAGGCCCATATGCAACATGAAGGTGGCCGAGGTGATCTGCAGCGCGATCCCATGCGCCGCCAGCGGCACCGTGCCCAGCCATCCCATCATGATCGAGGAGGCCGAGAACAGCGCCACCTCCGCCAGGCTGGTGATCCCGATGGGCACGCCGTGCCGCGCGACGCGCGTGAAGACCTCCCAGTCGGGGCGCCAAAGCCGGGCGAACAGATGCTGTTCGGGAAAGATCCGCAGCGCGTAAATGGCGACGCCGATCAGCGACAGCGCATTGGTGCAGACCGAGGCGATGGCCGCGCCGCGAATGCCCAGCCCGGGCAGGCCCAGATTTCCGAAGATCAGCGCGTAGTTCAGAACGGCATTGGCCAGCGCCGCACCCACCGTCACCCAGAGCACGACCTGCGTACGCTCCAGCGCGGCAAGATGGGATTTCAGAACCATCACCAGCAGCGCCGGCACCAGACCCGGCCCTGCGATGCGCAGATAGTCCTGCGCCATCGCCGCCAGCGCGGGATCCTGTCCCAGCGCCATCAGGACTGGCGCCGACCACCACATCAGCGGCATCACGGCGGCGGCGAAGAGCACCGACAGCCACATCCCCATCCTGGTGACGCGGCGCAGGCCCTGGGCGTCGCCCTCGGCGGCCGCGCTGGCCACCAGCGGCATCACCGCCCAGGCGAATCCCGATCCCATGATCCAGAACACGAACCACAGCGAGGTGCCCAGCACCAGCGCCGCCAGCCCCTCGACCGAGTGCCAGCCCATCATCAGCGTGTCGGTCAACTGGATCGCGAATTGCGCCAGGTGCCCGCCGATCAGCGGCAGGCCCAGCACCAGCACCGCGCGCAGATGCTGCGGAAATGTCAAAGCGGCGGACATGTGACCCGATTATCGGCGCCGGCGCGGCCGGGCAAGGGGATCAGACCGCCCGCATCAGCAATTGCCAGGACAGCAGCGCCACCATCGCGCCGGCGGCGATCTCGATCAGCGGCAGGGCGCGGGCGATCGCGCCATTGCGGCCAAGCTGCGCCAGCGTGCCCTCGCGCAACGTGACCGCCGCAGCCGCCACCGCCACGGTGACGCTGGCCGTACCCAGCGCCATCGCCAGCGTCCCGACGATACCCTGCCAGATCAGGCCCATGCGCCAGGTCAGCACCAGCAGGAACAGCGCCCCGGTACAGGGCCGGATCGCCACCGCCCCGATCAGCACCAGCGCATCGCGCCAGCCGGTGATCCCCGCCGCCTCCTCGGCGGTGGGGCCGTGGCGGTGGCCGCAGTCGCTGCATGTGCCATCGGCCCGGTCCTGCGACTCGTGCCGGCTGGAGGGCTCCGGCCGGCCCGGCGCCGTGGGCCGCAAGGCCCGAAACCGTCGCGCGCCCCGCAGGACCAGCCACAAGCCGATCGCCCCGATCGCGGCATAGGAGAGTGGCGCCATCCAGTCCTCGGTCACGCCCACCATGGTCTGGCGCGTCCAGCCCAGCAGCCAGATCCCGGCATGGACCAGCAACACGGCGGTGCCCGCCTGCGCCAGGCTGGAGGCCAGTGCCAGCCCGCTCAGCCGCCATACCGGCACCCGGCGCGCCACGCCGTAGCCGCCGATCAGCAGCTTGCCATGGCCCGGCCCGGCGGCATGGAAGAACCCGTAGGCAAAGCACAGCCCCCAGAGTGCGGCCAGCGCCCCGGGCTCGCCCGCGCGCAGGGATCGCAGCGCGCCCGCCATGGCCTGCTGCGCCTCGCGCTGCCCCTCGGCGGCCCATCGCTCGACGGCCAGCGTGCCGCCCATCCCCCAGAGCCAGACCGCCAGCGCAGCGATCAGCGCGGCGGCGATCAGGAAGATCCAGCGCATGAAATCAGTGCCCGGTCGGCATAGAGATGTCCGATCTCGAGGGTTTCGAAACTCCGTTCGGTGAGGCTGTCATCCTCGACCATCTCGGCCACGCGGGCATCCGCCGCTTCGGGATCGGCCTGCTGCACCGGGGCGCGGCACGCTTCGGGCAGGCGCACCCCGCGCAATTCGTAGGCCACGTAGAAGGTGGGATCATAGGCCTCCAGCAGCGTGCCATCGGCCGGAAACGGGTCGACCTCGCGGCGGTGGCTGGCGACGATCTTCCCGTCCTCCACGGCGATGCCGGTGGCCTGGGGCAGGCCGATTGCGGCCCTTTCCTCGCCCTGGCTGAGATAGAGATCGCCCTCGAACCCTTCGGGCCATTCCTCCAGGTCGAACCCGCGCAACTGCCCCAGTTCCGCGTCGGACAGCACACCGTCCGCATCGGCGTCCAGGCCCATATCCTCAAGGATCAGAAGGGTGAAGAAGTCGTCATAGACCCAGGTGACCTCGACCCCGGTGATCCGGTGTTCGTCATCCAGCTCCAGCGTGACGGTCGCATCCACGAAGATATGCGGATGCGCGACCAGCCCGGCCGGGCTGGCAACAAGGGCGAGCGACAGGGCGGCGGGCTTCCACATGGTACGAAACTAGGCGCAACCCCGGCCGCGAACAAGCGTGCAACCCTCCCGGCAAGGCGGAATCCCGCCTTTCCGGAAAGTTGCGCATCGGGATGCATCGCAGTGCCAGGCACGCGCCCGATGGATCGTGATGGCGGAACCCGGTTCCGCGAATGCCCGAAAGCGGATGATGACACCGACATAACGGCGCCCGGCGTTGCGCGGGAACCCCACCTTCCCGCGCGACGCCGGGCGCTCGCACCCGCGTGCCGGACCACGCGCATCCCCACCATGCGGTCCGGCCCCGGGAGTTCGGCGTCAGGCGGCCCCGCTCACCGCGCGGGGATGCACCACCCGGATGTAATCGAGTACCGGGCTCCAACCGACGCCGAAGCTGCGATCCATGTCGTCATCGGTGATGCCGGGCGGCGCCACCAGATAGTCGCCCGGCTGCCAGTCGGCCGGCGTGGCCAGCCGCGTGCGGTCCGAGGCCTGGAGCGCGGCGACCGTGCGCAGCACTTCCTCGGTCGACCGCCCCACCATCGCCGGGTAGTCGAACATCAGCCGGACTCGAAGCGACGGGTCGATGATGAAGCTCTTGCGCATCGTCAGCGCCGGGTTCTCACGCTCGTGGATCAACCCGAAGCTGCGCGCCAGCCGGCCCTCGGCATCGGAAATCACCGGGAAATCGACGGACAGGTCGAAGACCTGCTCGACCTCGTCGATCCAGCGGCCGATCTCGGGCAGCGGGGCGCGTGTCAGCCCGATGATACGCAACCCCATCTTTCGGGCGTCGCGGAATGCACTCGCCAGTGAGGCGAGTTCCGTCGAGCAGACGCCCCGGAAGGGCGCCGGATGGCTGAAGAAGTAGATCCAGTCATTCCCGGCCCAGGAATGGAAGGTGAGACGACCATGGGTCGAGTCGGCGGCAAAATTCGGAAACAGGTCGCCAATCTGCGGAGACCACTGGCGCTTTGCCTTGTAACCTGTTGGAATCTGGATCCAGTTTTCACCGTCGCGTGTGTTCGCACTCCACATGAGCATGACGATCCGCCTTCTTGCTGTCATTGCCGTCGAACTCTCTTTTCCCGGGGACCAGGCCGGGCTCACACAACCATGAGGGAATCGTTACGTAGCGTTTGAGGCGAAAATTTGGCAGTCGCATTGAATTTCGACCCAGGAGCGAAAACATCCTCAAGTTGTGCCGCGCAATGCTCCTTTTTCTTGGGGGGCAAGGCTGTCATACTGGCGCGCAAACAACATCCCGAGCAGGAACCCCATGGCCGACGATCTTCTCACGACCGCCGAGTCCGGTGACTATGATGCTTCCTCCATCGAGGTGCTGGAGGGGCTGGAGCCCGTCCGCAAGCGCCCCGGCATGTATATCGGCGGCACCGACGAGCGCGCCCTGCACCACCTGGTGGCCGAGGTGCTGGACAACTCGATGGACGAGGCGGTGGCCGGCCACGCCAACCGGATCGAGGTGGAGCTGCACGCGGACATGTCGGTCACGATCCGCGACAACGGCCGCGGCATCCCGATCGACCCGCATCCCAAGTTTCCCGGCAAGTCCGCGCTCGAGGTGATCCTGTGTACCCTGCACGCGGGAGGCAAGTTCTCGGGCAAGGCCTACCAGACCTCGGGCGGGCTTCACGGGGTCGGCGCCTCGGTGGTCAACGCGCTGTCGGATTCGATGGTCGTGCAGGTGGCGCGCAACAGGGAATTGTGGGAGCAGCGCTTCTCGCGCGGGGTGCCGCTCGGCCCGGTGGAGAAGGTGGGCCAGGCCCCGAACCGGCGCGGCACCACCGTCACCTTCCATGCCGACGAGCAGATCTTCGGCAGCCACCGGATGAAACCGGCACGGCTGCTCAAGATGGTGCGCTCCAAGGCCTACCTGTTCTCGGGCGTCGAGATCCGCTGGAAATCGGCGGTGGATGATGGCGAGACCCCGCAGGAGGCCATTTTCCACTTCCCCGGCGGGCTGGCGGACTACCTCGCCGAAACGCTGGGCGGCGCCACCACCTATGCCGAGCGGCCCTTTGCCGGCACCGTGGATTTCAAGGAGAAATTCGGCGCGCCGGGCAAGGTGGAATGGGCGATCAACTGGACGCCCGCCCGCGACGGCTTCATCCAGTCCTACTGCAACACGGTGCCCACCCCCGAGGGCGGCACGCATGAGGCGGGTTTCTGGGCCGCCATCCTGAAGGGCATCCGCGCCTATGGCGAACTGGCCAGCAACCGCAAGGCCGCCCAGATCACCCGCGAGGATCTGGTGGCGGGCGGCTGCGCGCTGGTATCGTGCTTCATCCGCGAGCCGGAATTCGTGGGCCAGACCAAGGACCGGCTGGCCACCGCAGAGGCCGCCCGGCTGGTCGAGGGCGCGGTGCGCGACCATTTCGACAACTGGCTGGCCGCGGACACGAAAAGCGCCGGCGCGATCCTCGATTTCCTGGTGCTGCGGGCGGAGGAACGGCTGCGCCGCAGGCAGGAGAAGGAGACGGCGCGCAAGACCGCCACCAAGAAGCTCCGCCTGCCCGGCAAGCTGGTGGATTGCACGGCCACGAGCCGCGAAGGCACCGAGCTGTTCATCGTCGAGGGCGACAGCGCGGGCGGCTCGGCCAAGATGGCGCGCGACCGCAAGACCCAGGCGCTGCTGCCGCTGCGCGGCAAGATCCTCAACGTGCTGGGCGCGGCCTCGGCCAAGCTGGGCACCAACCAGGAAATCAGCGACCTGACCCAGGCGCTGGGCACCGGGCTGGGCACGAAGTTCCGGCTGGACGACCTGCGCTATGACAAGATCATCATCATGACCGATGCGGATGTGGACGGCGCGCATATCGCCTCGCTGCTGATGACCTTCTTCTTCACCCAGATGCG
>JBKHDP010000166.1:0-5958 GCA_046541255.1 Paracoccaceae bacterium
GCGCCCCCTCCTCGCCCCGCGTCCAAAGCCGGTAGGCGACGCCCGGCGCCACCCGCCCGGCGCGGCCCGCCCGCTGCGTGGCTTCGGCGCGGGTCACCTTCTCGGTGACCAGCCGGGACATGCCGCTGCCCGGATCGAACCGCGCGCGGCGCGCGCGCCCGGCATCCACCACCACCCGGATATCCTCGATCGTCAGCGAGGTCTCGGCGATGGCGGTGGCCAGCACCACCTTGCGCCCCTCCCGTTCCGGGCGGATCGCGGCGCGCTGGTCCCGGAACGGCATCGCCCCGAACAGCGGCCGGACCCGGCAGTCGTCCGGCAGCCGCCCCTCCAGCAGCGCCTCGACCCGGCGGATCTCGCCCTCGCCGGGCAGGAACACCAGCACCCCGCCCTCCGTCTCGGCCACCGCGCGGGCGACCAGCTCGGCCGTGGCCTCGGGCAGGCGCGTGCCACGGGGCAGGGGACGGTCCAGCCAGCGCGTCTCCACCGGAAAGCTGCGCCCCTCCGAGGTGACGCGCGGCGCGCCCATCAGATCGGCCACCGGCCCCGCGTCCAGCGTGGCCGACATCGCCAGCAGCAGCAGGTCGTCGCGCAGCGCACCGGCGACCTCCAGGCAGAGCGCCAGCCCCAGATCGGCATTGAGCGAGCGTTCGTGGAACTCGTCGAAGATCACCGCGCCCACCCCGGCAAGCTCGGGGTCGGACTGGAGGCGCCGGGTCAGGATCCCTTCGGTCACCACCTCGATCCGTGTCGCCTCGGAGACCTGCGCCTCGCCGCGGATGCGGTAGCCCACGGTGCGGCCCACGGGCTCGCCCAGGGTTTCCGCCATGCGCTCGGCCGCCGCCCGTGCCGCCAGCCGGCGCGGCTCCAGCATCACGATGCGCCCCGGCGCGATGCCGGCTTCCAGCAGCGCCAGCGGCACCCGGGTGGTCTTGCCCGCGCCGGGCGGCGCCTCCAGCACGGCGCGCCCGGCGCCGCCCAGGGCGTTCAGCAGACCCGGCAGGGCCTCGTCGATGGGCAACCGTTCCTTCATCCTGCGTGTTCTGCCGCAGCCGCGCGCCCAGGTCCACCATGGCCCGTGTCCCCGTTCCGCAAAGACCCGCGACGCGCGGCGCGTCCCGGGCTGGACAGTGCCGCGCGCTTGCGGTCACATGCGCGCCCGAGAGCATCGGAGGCCCCATGGACACAGACGCCCTTGCCCGCGCCGTGATCGGCGGCGACCGCCGCGCGCTGGCCCGCGCCATCACCCTGATCGAAAGCGGCCGGGCCGACCATCGCTCGCAGGCCGTGGCGCTGCTGGAGACGCTGCGCCGGGCAGGCCGGCAGGCGCTGCGCATCGGGCTGTCGGGCACGCCGGGCGTGGGAAAATCCACCTTCATCGAAAGCTTCGGCTGCATGCTGACCGGGCAGGGGCTGCGGGTGGCGGTGCTGGCGGTCGATCCGTCAAGCGCGCGCTCCGGCGGCTCGATCCTCGGCGACAAGACCCGGATGGAACGGCTCAGCCGCGATCCGAAGGCCTTCATTCGCCCGTCGCCCTCGCAGACCCACCTGGGCGGTGTGGCGCGCCGTACCCGCGAAGCGGTGGCCGTCTGCGAGGCGGCCGGGTTCGACGTGGTTCTGATCGAGACCGTCGGGGTGGGCCAGTCCGAGACCGTGGTGGCCGAGATGTCGGATCTCTTCGTGCTGCTGCTTGCCCCCGCCGGCGGGGACGAGTTGCAGGGCGTCAAGCGCGGGATCATGGAGATCGCCGACATCATCCTGGTCAACAAGGCCGATGGCGAACTGAAATCCACCGCGATTCGCACCTGTGCCGACTATGCCGGCGCGCTGCGGCTGCTGCGCAAGCGCCCGCAGGATCCCGAGGGCTTTCCCAAGGCGCTGACCGTCTCGGCGGTGGAGCAGGCGGGCCTGGCCGAAGCCTGGGTCGAGATGCAGGCGCTGGCCGCGTGGCGCCGCGAGACCGGCCATTTCGAGGCCCGCCGCGCCGCGCAGGCGCGCTACTGGTTCGAGGAAGAGGTGCGCCGCGCCCTGCTTGCGCAGCTCGACACGCCCGCGATGAGGGCCGCGATGGCCGAGCAGGGCGACGCGGTGGCCGAGAGCCGCGCCACGCCCGCGCTGGCGGCCGGGCGCATCCTCGCCCGGCTGCGTGGCGAAGAGGCGGGCTGAATCGCTTGACGCCCCCCGACGTTCGGGCTATCAGCCGCGAACGGATTTTCCGGGCGCGGGCTCATCGCGCCCTTTTGCATTGCGGTCCCTGCAGGGCCCGCGCCGAAAAGACGAGGATGAGATCATGTCGCGCCGCTGCGAACTGACCGGGAAAGGCCCGATGAGTGGCAACAATGTCAGCCACGCCAACAACAAGACCAGGCGCCGGTTCCTGCCGAACCTGAACGACGTCACGCTGCAGTCCGAGGTGCTGGGCCGCGGCGTGAAGTTGCGGATCTCGTCGCATGCGCTGCGCAGCGTCGATCACCGCGGCGGGCTCGACAAGTTCCTGGCCAAGGCCGACGATGCGCTGCTGTCGGCCAATGCCCGCAAGGTCAAGCGCGAGATCCAGAAGGCCGAGGCCGCACAGGCCTGACCTGCGCGCAGACCAGAGGCAAGGGCCCGCCGGTGCATGGCGGGCCTTTTCGCGTTTCTGCGGCGCGGGAAAACAAGCTGAATCCGGGCGCCGCCGGTTCTGGCCGAAATGCCGATGCCGCTTGTGACATCGGCGCGGGCGACAGTGGCGCTCGTCGTCTTCGTCAACACCTCTTCGGATTCCGGGTCGCTGGTGGATGTGATGGTCACGTCGGGCGGGCATCCGAATCCGCCCGGGCCCAACCTGCGTCTTCTGGTGCGTGACCGCGGGCGTGGTTGCCATGGGCCTGTTGTCTGCCGGCGGTCTGATCGCGATGCGCACGGCCTCGCTCATCTCTGCGCGGCCGTTGACGGCCTTTCCTCTCGTGGCCCTGTATCGGGCTGGTCCGCGCGTTGCGGATAGATGCGGGAGAGCGTGGGCGCCCAGACAGCTGGGAAATCGCGCCGGATCGAGCGCGGAGCAATCCTCCGGTGCGCCATCAGGCCGGTGACAGCGCGCAAAAGGGTGCGATGCATCTTGCGGCGCGCCCCGACCGGATCGCCGGCGGGGGGCGCCGCCTGATTGCGGGCCTCAGCCCTCCATCGCCTCCAACTCGTCGATCAGCCGCTCGATCATCGACAGGCCCTTGTCCCAGAAGGCCGGGTCCGAGGCATCCAGACCGAAGGGCGCCAGCAGTTCCTTGTGATGCTTGGAGCCGCCGGCGCGCAGCATGTCGAAATACTTCTCCTGGAAGCCCTCGGGCTGCTCCTCGTAGACCGCGTAAAGCGCGTTCACCAGCCCGTCGCCAAACGCATAGGCGTAGACGTAGAAGGGCGAGTGCACGAAATGCGGGATATAGGCCCAGAAGCTTTCATAGCCCTCCATGAAGTCGAAGGCGGGGCCAAGGCTTTCGCCCTGAACGCTCATCCAGAGTGCGCCGATATCCTCGGGCGTCAGTTCGCCGCCGCGGCGCGCCTCGTGCAGCTTGCACTCGAAATCGTAGAAGGCGATCTGGCGGACCACGGTGTTGATCATGTCCTCGACCTTGCCGGCCAGCAGCACCTTGCGGGCGGCCGTGTCGGGGGCCTGGTCGAGCAGCCGGCGGAAGGTCAGCATCTCGCCGAAGACACTGGCCGTCTCGGCCAGGGTGAGCGGGGTGTGGCTCAGCATTTCGCCCTGACCCGCGGCCAGCACCTGATGGACGCCGTGGCCCAGCTCATGCGCCAGCGTCATCACGTCGCGCGGCTTGCCGAGGTAGTTCAGCAGCACGTAAGGGTGCACCTCGGTCACGGTGGGATGCGCGAAGGCGCCCGGCGCCTTGCCCGGCTTCACGCCCGCGTCGATCCAGCCCTTCTCGAAGAAGGGCTGCGCGATCTCGGCCATTTTCGGATCGAATCCGGCATAGGCGCCCATCACCGTCTCGCGCGCCTCGTCCCAGCCGAAGATCCGGGTTTCCTCCATCGGCAAGGGTGCGTTGCGGTCCCAGACCTGCATCCGGTCAAGCCCCAGCCACTTGCGCTTGAGCTCGTAATAGCGGTGGCTCAGGCGCGGATAGGCGGCCACGACCGCGTTGCGCAGCGCCTCGACCACCTCGGGTTCCACGTGGTTGGCCAGGTGCCGGCCGGTCTGCGGGCTGGGCATGCCGCGCCAGCGGTCCACCACTTCCTTTTCCTTGACCTGCGTGTTGTGCACGCGGGCGAAGGTGCGGATATTGGCGCCGAACACCTCGGCGAGGGCATGGGCGGCCGCCTCGCGGGTGGCGCGGTCCTGCTCGGTCAGCAGGTTCAGCGTGGCTTCCAGCCCCAGCGCCTCGCCCTCCACGTCGAAGGTCAGCCCCGCGATGGTTTCGTCGAAAAGCCGCTCCCAGGCATCGCCCACCACGCCCATGTCGTGCAGGAACTTCTCCATCTCGTCAGACAGCTGGTAGGGCTTCATCGCGCGAATGCGCTCGAAGACCGGACGATAGCGGCCCAGCTCGGCATTCGCGTCCAGCAGCCCGTCCAGATGGGCATCCTCCAGCCGGTTCAGTTCCAGGGTGAAGAAGACCAGCGGCGTCGTGAAATTGGTGATCTTCTCCTGGCAGTCGGACAGGAACTTGGCGCGCGCGGCGTCGGTGGTGTGCTGGTAGTAGCGCAGGCCCGCATAGGACATGATGCGCCCGGCCACCGCCTCGATCCGCTCGTTGCGCCGGACGCAATCCAGCAAGCCGGCCGCGTCCAGCCCGGCCAGCTTGCCTTCGTAGTCGCGGGCAAAATCGGCGCAGGCGGTTTCCAGCCAGTCGAGATCCCGTTTCAGTTCGGGCGCGTCGGGGGCGGCGTAGAGATCGGTCAGATCCCATTCGGGAAGATCGCCCAACCCGCCCGATCCGGCGGCGCTTGCATCGAAAACGGGGCGGGATACGGTGAACATGGCTGACCTTTCCGAGATTGCGTTTGGAGACAGATAGGCCGGGGGTGGGGGCGGTATCAAGGGCAGTGGCCCGCCCGAAGCCGGAGCGGCCGGCGCGCCGGCCGTCCTGTGCCGGCCCCGCCGGCTAGCCGTAGCGCGCCAGCATCTGCTTCAGGTCGTCCAGCGTGTTGGCCTCTTGCACCGGCTTGTCTTCGCGCCAGCGGCTCATGCGGGGAAAGCGCAGCGCCACCCCGGACTTGTGGCGGGGGCTTTCGTGGATGCCCTCGAAGGCGATCTCGAACACATGTTCGGGTCGCACCTGCCGCACCGGGCCGAAGCGTTGCAGCGTGTTCTTCCGCACCCATTGGGTGATGCGGCGGAACTCGGCATCGGTGAGGCCGGAATAGGCCTTGGTGAAGGGCACCAGCTCGTTGCCCGACCAGACCGCGAAGGTGAAATCGGTGAACAGGTTCGCGCGCCGCCCGTGGCCTGCCTGCGCGTAGATCATCACCGCGTCGATCACCAGCGGATCGAGCTTCCATTTCCACCAGTCGCCCCGCCTGCGCCCGGCCAGATAGGGGCTGTCCGCGCGTTTCAGCATCACCCCCTCGGCACGGGCGGCGCGGGCGGTTGCGCGGATGCGGGCCAGATCCGCCCAGTCCTCGAAACCGATCAGCGGAGAGCCACGCAGCGGCGCATCCGCGGGCAGGCCGGCCAGCAGCTCGTCCAGCAGCGCACGGCGCTCGGCGAAGGGGCGGGCGCGGATATCCGCGCCGCGCCACTCCAGCAGGTCATAGGCCGCCATCGCCACCGGCGCCTCGACCAGCAGCGTCTTCGGCACCGATCTGCGCCCGATCCGCTTCTGCAGCGCGTTGAAGGGCAGCGGTCCGTCCTTCCAGGCGAGGATCTCGCCATCCAGCACGGTGCCGGGCGGCAGGAAGTCGCTCGCGCGGGCAAGCTCCGGGAACCGGTCGGTCATCAGCTCCTCGCCGCGCGACCAGACGAAATGC
>JBKHDP010000167.1:0-5913 GCA_046541255.1 Paracoccaceae bacterium
TGGACGGGATCGCGGTGACGGTGCCGGAGGGGACCAGCGTGATGCGCGCCGCCGCCGAGGCGGGGATCACGGTGCCGAAGCTTTGTGCCACCGACAGCCTGGAGGCCTTCGGGTCGTGCCGGCTCTGCGTGGTGGAGATCGAGGGGCGGCGCGGCACGCCCGCCTCCTGCACCACGCCGGTGGCGGAAGGCATGGTGGTGCACACGCAGACCGACCAGGTCGCGAAGCTGCGCCGCGGCGTGATGGAGCTCTACATCTCCGACCATCCGCTCGATTGCCTGACCTGCGCGGCCAATGGCGATTGCGAGCTGCAGGACATGGCGGGGATGGTGGGCCTGCGCGACGTCCGCTACGGATATGAAGGCGAGAACCACGTCAAGGCGCGCAGCGGCGGCGAGGCCAACCCGCGCTACCTGCCCAAGGACGAGAGCAACCCCTATTTCACCTACGATCCTTCCAAGTGCATCGTCTGCTCGCGCTGCGTGCGGGCCTGCGAGGAGGTGCAGGGCACTTTCGCGCTGACGATCGAGGGGCGCGGCTTCGACAGCCGGGTCTCGGCGGGCATGGCGGGCGACGATTTCCTGGGCTCGGAATGCGTGTCCTGCGGGGCCTGCGTGCAGGCCTGCCCGACCGCGACGCTGCAGGAGAAGAGCGTGATCGAGCTGGGCACGCCCGACCGCAAGGTGGTCACGACCTGCGCCTATTGCGGCGTGGGCTGTTCCTTCGAGGCGCAGCTCAACGGCGACCAACTGGTGCGCATGGTGCCCTGGAAGCATGGCAAGGCGAACCGGGGGCATAGCTGCGTCAAGGGGCGTTTCGCCTATGGCTATGCCAGCCATCCCGACCGCATCCTGAACCCGATGATCCGCGACCGGATCGACCAGCCCTGGCGCGAGGTGAGCTGGGACGAGGCGATCGGTTTCGCGGCGGGCAAGTTGCGCGACCTGCAGGCGCGGCACGGCCGGCAGGCCATCGGCGGGATCACCTCGTCGCGCTGCACCAACGAGGAGACCTACCTTGTCCAGAAGATGATCCGCGCGGTCTTCGGCAACAACAACACCGACACCTGCGCGCGGGTCTGCCATTCGCCCACCGGCTACGGGCTCAAGACCACCTTCGGCACCTCGGCCGGAACGCAGGATTTCGACAGCGTCGAGGCGGCGGATGTGGTGATGGTGATCGGCGCCAATCCCACCGACGGCCACCCCGTCTTCGGCTCTCGGCTGAAGAAGCGGCTGCGCGAGGGGGCGAAGCTGATCGTGCTCGATCCGCGCCGGATCGATCTTGTGCGCACGCCGCATGTGCGGGCCGCCCATCACCTGCCGTTGCGTCCGGGCACCAATGTGGCGGTGCTCACCGCGATGGCGCATGTGATCGTCACCGAGGGGCTGGTGGACGAGGATTTCGTGGCCACCCGCTGCGACCTCGACGCCTTCCAGGACTGGGCCGGGTTCGTGGCCGATCCGCGCCACGCCCCAGAGGCGATCGAGGCGCTGACCGGCGTTCCGGCGGCCGAGTTGCGCGCGGCGGCCCGGCTCTACGCAACCGGCGGCAACGGCGCGATCTATTACGGTCTGGGCGTGACCGAGCACAGCCAGGGCTCCACCACCGTCATGGCGATCGCCAACCTGGCCATGGCCACCGGCAATATCGGCCGGCCCGGCGTGGGCGTGAACCCGCTGCGCGGGCAGAACAACGTGCAGGGCTCCTGCGACATGGGCTCGTTCCCGCATGAATTGCCGGGCTACCGCCATGTGTCGGACGATGGCGCCCGCGCGGTGTTCGAGCGGATCTGGGGCGCCCGGCTGGATGGTGAACCCGGGCTGCGCATCCCGAACATGCTGGACGCGGCCGTGGCGGGCGAGTTCAAGGGCATCTACATCCAGGGCGAGGACATCCTGCAATCCGACCCCGACACGCATCACGTCGCCGCCGGACTTTCCGCGATGGACTGCGTGATCGTGCATGACCTGTTCCTTAACGAGACCGCCAATTACGCCCATGTGTTCCTGCCCGGCTCCACCTTCCTGGAAAAGGACGGCACCTTCACCAATGCCGAGCGTCGCATCAACCGGGTGCGCAAGGTGATGGCACCGCGCAACGGATACGCGGACTGGGAGATCACCCTGATGCTCGCCAATGCCATGGGCGCGGACTGGGACTATACCCATCCCTCCGAGGTGATGGACGAGATCGCCGCAACCACGCCCTCCTTCGCGGGCGTCAGCTACGCGCTGCTGGAGCGGGAGGGCTCTGTCCAGTGGCCCTGCAACGAGGCGCATCCCGATGGCAGCCCGGTGATGCATGTGGACGGCTTCGCCGGTGGCAAGGGGCGTTTCATGGTCACCGAATATGTGCCCACGGACGAGCGCACCGGCCCGCGCTTCCCGCTGCTGCTGACCACGGGGCGGATCCTGTCGCAATACAATGTCGGCGCGCAGACCCGGCGCACGGAAAACACCGTCTGGCACCAGGAAGATGTGCTGGAGATCCATCCACATGACGCCGAGAGCCGCGGCATACGCGAGGGCCAATGGGTGAAGATCGCCTCGCGCAAGGGCGAGACCTCGCTGCGGGCGCAACTGACCGACCGGGTTTCGCCGGGCATCGTCTATACCACCTTCCACCACCCGGACACCCAGGCCAACGTGGTGACCACCGACTATTCGGACTGGGCCACCAACTGCCCGGAATACAAGGTGACCGCGGTGCAGGTGAGCCCCTCCAACGGGCCGACCGAATGGCAGGAGGATTACGCCGCGCAGGCCGCGCGGGCCCGGCGCATCCTGCCGGCGGCGGAATAGGCGATGAGCCGCGCGCTTCGCCCCCTCGACCTGCCGCGCACCCTGCCCGGCCGCGCCGCGCCCCCGCTGCCCGAGGAAGAACCGGTGGCGCTTGTCGTGAACGGCTCCACGCTGGCGGTGATGATGGCCACGCCCGCCGATCTCGAGGATTTCGCCCTGGGCTTCGCCCTGACCGAGGGCGTCGTGGGCGCACCGGCCGAGATCGAGGAGATCGAGATCCTGCGCCACGCGCAGGGCATCGAGGCGCGGCTTTGGGTGGCGCAGGCCCGGGCCGAGGCGCTGGCGGCGCGGCGCCGGTCGATGGCCGGGCCGGTCGGCTGCGGGCTGTGCGGCATCGACAGCCTGGAACAGGCGCTGCGCCCGGTGGCGCGGGTGACGCGCGAGACCGTGCTGCCGGCGGTCGAGATCGCCCTGGCGATGGATGCGCTGCGCGCCGCCCAGCCGCTGCACGATGCCACGCGGGCGGTGCATGGCGCAGGATACTGGCTCCCCGGTACCGGGCTGGTGGCGGCGCGCGAGGATGTGGGCCGGCACAACGCGCTCGACAAGCTGGTGGGCGCGCTCGCCCGCGCGGGAACGGACCCGGCGGGCGCGGTGCTGCTCACCTCGCGGGTCTCGGTGGAGATGGTCCAGAAGACCGCCGCGCTGGGCGCACCCGTCCTGATCGCCGTCTCGGCCCCAACCTCGCGCGCCGTGGCGCTGGCCGAGGAGGCCGGGATCACGCTGGTGGCGCGCGCCAAGCGCGGCGGCGAGGTCTTCACCCATCACCGCCGCATCATGGAGGGAGGCCCGGATGACGTCTGACAAGCTCGTCTACATGGCGAACCAGATCGCCACCTTCTTCAAATCCCAGCCGCAGGGCGACCGGGCCGGGGCGGTGGCGAAGCACCTGGCCGATTTCTGGGAGCCAAGGATGCGCCGGCAGCTCTTCGCGCATGTCGAGGCGGGCGGCGAGGGCCTCGATCCGCTGGTGATCGAGGCCACCCGCCGCCTGAGCGTGAAATCCTAGCTCCGACCTGCGCGCGCCCCGACAGGCGGCGGCGGCAAGGCGCAGCACCGCAAAGAATGCGATTTCGGAAACTCCTCTTTTCGACCCGGCTTCTCTTTATTTGATCTGGATCAACGTCACGGTATGCCGTCGTATTCCATATCCATGATATGAAGCGGAGGACATGCATGGCCCAGTCAACAGATTTCACCCCGTCGCGGCGCGGCTTTCTCGGGCTCGCCGCCGGTGCCGGGGCGCTCGTGGCCGCGGGAGGGCGGGCACGCGCGCAGCAGCGGTTGCGCACCAATGCCCATATCGTGATCCTGGGGGCGGGCGCGGCCGGGGCGGCGCTGGCCAACCGGCTGGTCGCCCGGCTGGAGGGCGCGCGCATCACCATCGTCGACGGGCGCGCCGAGCACTGGTACCAGCCCGGCTTCACCCTGATCGCCGCGGGGCTGAAACCGGCGGGCTATTCCGTCAGCCGCACCACCGACTGGCTGCCCGCGGGCGTCACGCTGAAACCGGAATACGCGGCCGAGATCGACCCGGAGGCAAAGACCGTGGGGCTCGCCGGCGGCGAGACGCTGCAATATGACTATCTCATTGTCGCCCCCGGCCTGACGCTGGACTGGGACGCGATCGAGGGGTTCTCGCTCGACCTCGTGGGCCGCGAGGGAATCGGCGCGGTCTATGCCGGGCCGGATTATGCCGCCAGGACCTGGGAGGCGCTGGACCGCTTCACCGACACCGGCGGCGAGGCGCTGTTCAGCCGCCCCACGACCGAGATGAAATGCGCCGGCGCACCGCTCAAATACACGTTCCTCACCGACGATTACGCCCGCCGCAAGGGCAATCGCGGCAAGGTCAACATCACCTATGCCGCGCATTCCAAGATCCTCTTCGGCGTGCCCATCGTCAACGAGAAGGTGCGGATGCTCTACGACGAGCGCGGCATCGAGGTGGTCCTTGACCACGTGATGAAGGCGATCGATCCGGGCCGCAAGCTCGCCACTTTCGGCACGCCCTCGGGCGATACCGAACTGCCCTACGATTTCACCAACGTGATCCCGCCGATGCGCGCGCCCGAGGTGATCCGGCAATCCGGGCTCAGCTGGGCCGACAGGTGGGTGGACCAGGGCTGGGTCGAGGTGGACATGCACACGCTGCGCCACCTGCGCTACCCCGAGGTCTTCGCCGCCGGCGACGTGGCCGGCGTGCCCAAGGGCAAGACCGCCGCCAGCGTCAAGTGGCAGGTGCCGGTGATCGAGGAGCACCTGGTCGCCCAGATCGCGGGCGACACGACCGATGCCAGCTACAACGGCTACACGTCCTGCCCGCTCATCACCCGGGTCGGGCGCGCGATGCTGATCGAGTTCGACTACAAGGACAATCTGGTGCCCTCCTTCCCCGGCGTGATCGCGCCGCTGGAGGAGCTGTGGATCTCGTGGCTGATGAAGGAGGTGGCGCTCAAGGCCACCTATAACGCGATGCTGCGCGGCGAAGCCTGAGGAGGACGGACGATGGAAGAACTGACACTCGGCACCCTGCTGGCCGTCTTCGAGGAGATCTTCGGCCGCTGGCTGTTCTGGACCATGGTGGTGGTCGCGGCGGTGATCACCATTTTCTATCTCTACGTGCTGATCCGCGACCGGGCGGTGAGCTGGCGGAAATTCCTGCTGGCGCAGCTGTCGATGCCCGTGGGCGCGGTGGCGGCGGTGCTGTTCGTGCAATGGATGACCGACTCGCGCTTCGCCGATATCGGCGGGCCGGTGGACGTGATCGTGCTGCTGGGCGTGGCGGTGGCCGGCGCGGTGGGGCTGGCGATCCTGGTCTACACGGTGCAATCGCTGGTCGCCCGGCCAGGCGAGGAAGAGAGCTACTGATCAGAGCGCCATATGCGGCGAGGCGGACCACGCTCCCGGAAGGGGGCGTGGTTTTCTGTTGGGGGGCATCATCAGCCCTTTGGGGCGAGCAGAGTAGCCTACGCTGGCCAAGCTGCTAGGGTAGCTTCCGGCGGGGAGCCGTCATTCGCTGCGGCGATCACGAACGACCGGGATGCGTAGGGAGCGACTTTTGCAAAGTTACAAGGCGTTCTTTTCGAAATAGGTATGGGCGGTTGGG